>NZ_BAFY01000175.1 GCF_000308555.1 Nocardia cyriacigeorgica NBRC 100375
CCGAGATCGTCCTTCGCCACCGAGACGGCCTTCTCCATCTTCTCCTCGGCGTCGAAGAGCGCTTCTTCAATCACGACCGTTTCCTCCACAGCGTCGTCATCGTCATGATCCGCGGGCTCGCGGGGTCAGGAACGAACCAATGTGCCGATCTTCTCACCGGCGACAGCCCGGGCGATATTGCCCTTGGTCAACAAATTGAACACCAGGATCGGCATCTGGTTGTCCATGCACAGGCTGAAGGCCGTGGCGTCGGCGACCTTGAGGTCGCGTTCGATCGCCTCTTTATGGGTGATCTCGGTGTACATCGTGGCCGCTGGATCGACCCGTGGGTCGGCGGTGAACACACCGTCGACGGCCTTGGCCATCAGCACCACATCGGCGCCGATCTCCAGCGCACGCTGCGCCGCGGTGGTGTCGGTGGAGAAATACGGCATGCCCATACCGGCGCCGAAGATCACCACGCGGCCCTTCTCCAAGTGCCGCTTGGCGCGCAACGGCAGATAGGGCTCGGCGACCTGGCCCATGGTGATCGCGGTCTGCACCCGTGTATCGATGCCCTGCTTCTGCAGGAAGTCCTGCAGCGCAAGGCTGTTCATCACGGTGCCGAGCATGCCCATGTAATCGGAGCGGGCCCGCTCCATGCCGCGCTCTTCGAGTTCGGCACCGCGGAAGAAGTTGCCGCCACCGATCACCACGGCCACCTGCACGCCGGTCGCGACGATCTCGGCGATCTGCTCGGCCACCGTCTGGACGACGTCCGGATCGAGCCCCACCTTGCCGCCGCCGAACATCTCACCGCCGAGTTTCAGCAGTACCCGGCGATATCCTGGGCGGTCGGTCCCCGGGTCGGTCATCGGTCTGGGTCTCCTTCGGCGATCGGCATCTTCTCGGCTGGCGCCTGCCCGGGATCCGGGCCCGGCGGCATCGGGCAGTCGGCAACGCAGAGCGTCCCTATCCTGCCTTATTCGGTTGGAGCGGCAGCAGAAGGCCCCCCGTCGACCGGATCATCGGTGCGACGAGGGGCCTTCTCGCTCTTGTGCGCGAGGGCTCTAGCTCGCGCCGACCTCGAACCGGGCGAAGCGGGTCACGGTGACACCGGCCTCGTCCAGCAGAGCCTTGACGGTCTTCTTCGAATCGGTGACCGACGCCTGCTCGAGCAGAACGACGTCCTTGAAGAAGCCGTTGACGCGGCCCTCGGTGATCTTCGGCAGCGCGGCCTCGGGCTTGCCTTCCTCGCGAGCGGTCTGCTCGGCGATGCGGCGCTCGTTCTCCACGATGTCGGCCGGAACCTCGTCGCGGGTAACGTACTTGGCCTTGAGGGCGGCAACCTGCATGGCGGCGGCGCGCGCGGCCTCAGCGGCGGCGTCACCGGAACCGGTGTACTCGATCAGCACACCGACGGCCGGCGGCAGGTCGGAGGCCCGCTTGTGCAGGTAGGTGGCGACCGGGCCGTCGAAGGAGACAACCCGGCGCAGCTCCAGCTTCTCGCCGATCTTGGCGGCCAGCTCCTGCACCGCGGCATCGACGGTCTTGCCGCCAAGGTCCAGCGCCTTCAGCGCCTCCAGATCGGCCGGCTTGGCGGCCGCCGCGGCGGTGACGATCTGGTCGGCCAGCCCCTGGAATTCGGCGTTCTTGGCGACGAAGTCGGTCTCGGAGTTGATCTCGACCATGACGCCGTCCTTGGCGACGACCAGGCCTTCGGCCGTGGTGCGCTCGGCGCGCTTGCCGACGTCCTTGGCGCCCTTGATGCGCAGCAGCTCGACGGCCTTGTCGAAATCACCGTCGGTCTCGGCCAGCGCGTTCTTGCAGTCCATCATCCCGGAGCCGGTCAGCTCCCGGAGCCGCTTCACGTCAGCGGCGGTGTAGTTCGCCATCGGGGGCGAGCCTCCTTCGAAAAGGTTAGGTACCGGGCAGTGGCGGCCACGATGGCAGTGCCAGGTGGCCGCCACTGGAACAGCGAGTGACGAAACTCAGGCCTCGGCCGGGGTCTCGGTCTGAGCGGCCTCGGCGGCGGGAGCCTCGGCGGCGGGGGCGGCCTGCGCCAGCAGCTCCTGCTCCCACTCGGCCAGCGGCTCGCCCGCGCCCGCCTCGGGCTTGTCGTCACCGGCGGCGCGGCCGGCACGGGCCTGCACGCCCTCGGCGACGGCCGAGGCGACCACCTTGGTCAGCAGCGCGGCCGACCGGATCGCGTCGTCGTTACCCGGGATCGGGTAGTCGACCAGGTCGGGATCGCAGTTGGTGTCCAGGATCGCGATGACCGGGATGTTCAGCTTGCGGGCCTCGCCGACGGCGATGTGCTCCTTGTTGGTGTCGACGACCCAGATGGCCGAGGGCACCTTCTGCATGTCGCGGATACCGCCGAGGGTGCGGTCCAGCTTGTTCATCTCACGCGTGAGCATGAGGATTTCCTTCTTGGTGCGACCCTCGAAGCCACCGGTCTGCTCCATGGCCTCGAGCTCCTTGAGGCGCTGCAGGCGCTTGTGCACGGTGGAGAAGTTGGTGAGCATGCCACCCAGCCAGCGCTGGTTGACGTAGGGCATCCCGACGCGAGTGGCCTCGGCCGCGATCGACTCCTGGGCCTGCTTCTTGGTGCCGACGAAGAGCACGGTGCCGCCGTGGGCGACGGTCTCCTTGACGAACTCGTAGGCCTTGTCGATGTAGGTCAGCGTCTGCTGCAGGTCGATGATGTAGATGCCGTTGCGGTCGGTGAAGATGAACCGCTTCATCTTCGGGTTCCAGCGGCGGGTCTGGTGCCCGAAGTGTGCGCCGCTGTCGAGCAGCTGCTTCATTGTTACGACAGCCATAGCTCCCGTATCTCTCTTTCGTTGCCGGTTGACGCAGCACGCCGGCGGCCTGCTGCCCTGGCGCCCCGAACCGCCGGACCCGATCTCGTGATCGGGACCAGCCGACGATTCCCCGTCCATTGCTGCGCTGGCGCGACCGAGCACACTTCTCGCGAAGTGCGGCCGGATCGATCAGCGCCATACGAACGAGCACGGTGGCGCGCGAAGTCGGTCCATGGGAAACACAGACCGCGCGAACAGTCTACGGCGTGGATCACCACCATTGAAATCGCCCTGGTGAAAGGGTGTTTATCCACATCAGTTCGAGTTGTGCACAGTTGGCGGATCGGGGCTGTTCGGCGCCTCCCGAGCACGCCACTGTTGAGCCATGACACCTCCCTGTGGTTTCTCCCCCGCCCAATCTCTGCGGTCTGTCCAGCCGCCCGCCGCTGTTGCACCACCGCCCGGCGGTAGCGGCGTGGCCGGCGGTAGCACCGCGCCCAGCGATGCCGCCATGGCCAGCGGTGCCGCCACGCCCAGCAGTGCCGCCACGCCCAGCAGTGCCGCCACGCTCAGCAGTGCCGCCACGCCCAGCAGTGCCGCCACGCACAGCGGTAGCGCCGGACGCAGCGCGGTGCCGGGCCGATGGTCGGCCGACGCCGGCGGCTCGCGCAACGCCGGTGGCGCCCGAATCGTGCGCAGGCTGCTGTCGGGCCTGCTGCCGTTGGGCCTGTTGGTCGGGCTGTTCGTCGCGACCGCTCCCGATGGTGAAGTGGCGGCCGCGCCACGACACCGCCAACCCGAAGGGTGCGCTGCGATCAGCAGCGGATCGGCCTGTGCGCTCGGGCCGTTGCTGCGGGAATTGGTGCGCACAGCGCCGCTGCCCCGCACCCCCTCCGGATCACGATGAGCGCCGATGAGGCGCGCGGGTGTGAACGGGCTGGGTTGGTTATGGGTAGCCGAGCGCCTGGCTTCTCGGGTGCGGCCCCGGCAGTCACACCCCGTCACTGACCCGGCAGCCATGCCTGTAGGCAACGGCCGGGCGTCCGTCTTCGCAGGTGCTGACCACACAGCCGCGAACGCAGGTGCCGAACCAGCGACTACGTTCCCAGCTCCCCACCCGGCAGCTGCGATCACAGGTTGGGCCGGGCGGCTGGCCGACAGCTCCCCGACCAGGCGGCTCGGCGCCCCGGTTCCGACTGCGCTGGTGGGTTCTCACATGCCGACCAGGCAGCCGCGTACACAGGTGCCGCCAGGGCAGCGCCCCCGGGTGCCGCGCTATCTGCCACGCTCCCGCATGGCGGCCGGGCAGCAAGGCTCCCAGGAAGCAGCCAGGCAACGACGCATCCAAGAAGCAGCCAGGCAACGCGGCACCCAAGAAGCAGCCAGGCAGCGACGCACCCAAGAAGCGGCCGGGCAGTTGGCTTCGCTGCTGCTGGCCGGGGCGCTGCTCGCGGCGGGTGGGACGGTGGCGGGCGCGGCACCGTCCACGCGTTTCGACTGGCCGTTGCGGCCGCGGCCCACCGTGGAGCGAAGATTCGAGAAGCCGCCGCAGGACTGGCTGGCAGGGCATCGCGGCGTAGATCTGGCGGGTTCGCCGGGGCAGCCGGTGCTCGCGGCGGGCGACGGCGTTGTCGTGTTCGCGGGCTCGGTGGCGGGCAAGCCCGTGGTATCGATCGATCACTCGGGCGGGCTGCGCACCACCTACGAGCCGGTGGTGGCCGAAGTTCCGGTCGGCCGTCGGGTGGGGCGGGGCAGCCGGATCGGGGTACTGGAGGCCGGGCACGACGGTTGCGCGGCAGCGGCGTGTCTGCACTGGGGTCTGCGCCGCGAGTCGAATGGCCGGGGCAGGCGCGAATACCTGGATCCGCTCGGACTGTTGCAGCTGGGCCCACTGCGGTTGAAGCCGGTGCGGGCAACTTCCCCGCCGGCGGTGCACCGGCCATGATCGAGGCATGCAGAACCCGGAAGACGCACCCTTCACCTACGCCGAGGTCGGTGCCACGAAAGGCCCGCTTCCAGCCGGCTATCACCAGTTCTCGCTGCGCAGGCGAATCGGCCACGGCCGGGCGCTGTTCGACCTCGCCGGCGACGCGGTCAACGCCTATCGCATGCAGCGCGGAACCGGCATCTTCCACACCGCGAGCACCCCGACCGCCGAACCGGGGGCCCTGCTCACGGTGCGCCTGGGTATCGGCCCGTTGGCGATCACCGCCCCATGCCGCGTCGTCTACGTGCTGGACGAGCCCAACCGCCGCGGCTTCGCCTACGGCACCCTCCCCGGCCACCCCGAGTCCGGAGAGGAACTGTTCGCGGTCGAACACGACCCGTCCGACGACAGCGTCTACGGCATCGTCACGGCATTCTCTCGCGGCGCCACCTGGTACACCCGCCTCGGTGGTCCGCTGGCCCGCGTCGTCCAGCGCGTCATCGCGGGTAAATACATCGACGCCCTGCCGAGTTCCGCCTAGTGCCCTGCCCTGTCGCGCGCCCGTCGGCGTGTACTGCGTGCGTTGGGGAGGGCCGACCCTAGGTCGCCGCCGCACACCACGAGGTGCAGCGCAATGGCGAACGGCGCGGCTACGCGCGAGCCGCACGCCGGCGCAACGGTCCGGCGCAATCCGGTGCAGCGCGGGCAGAGACGGCGCGATGCAGCGCATCGTAATGCGGTGCGATGCAGCGGCGCACGATGGACGGGGCCGGGTGCGGCGCCGCGTGGTCCGATGCGGGGCGGCGCAGTCCGATCCGGGACGACGCAGCCCGATCCGGGACGACGCAGCCCGATCCGGGACGACGCAGCCCGATCCGGGACGGCCCAGCCCGATCCGGGGCGGAGTATGCGGCGCTCGCTAGCGGATCGGATGCGTCATGCCGATCACCACCGCGACCAGCGCAGTGAGCGCGGTGGACGCCATAGCCAGCCGAATCGCGAGGGTGCCGTGCCTGTTGCGCCCGTGGCGCAGATCGTGGCTGCGCAGGGTGCCGACCACTGCTAGTACCGCCATGGTGAGTGCGGCGGCGAGCGGGGCGATCGAGGTGGCGCGCCAGCCGTCGGCGACAGCGACATTCAGAAGCAGCATCGTCACTGCAGTGGCGCCCAGGGAGCTGCGGCGCCACGCCAGTGCCGTGCGCTCTGCGGCCAGGCCTGAACGCGTCATCGCAGTAACACCGCAATGCAAGCGAGCAGCGCGATGATGGTGATCCCGGCGGACAGGATCGGTACCAGAACCGTGCCGGGCAGTGCACCTCCCCGTCGCATGGCATCACCGACGCGACGCCAATGACCGTATGCGCCGACGGCGAGCACGAAGGCCAGAGCCAGACAGCACAGCACGATCGCGCGCCGGAATCCGGCCAGGTGGAACGGTTGCACGAGGGTGTGTACGGCGACGCCGCCCGCGAGCAGGCCGAGCGAGGTGCGCATCCACGCCAGAAAGGTCCGTTCGTTGGCGAGGGTGAAGCGGTAGTCGATCTCCTCCTCGTCATCGTCGGATTCGGCGTCCGGATTCGGCAGGGTCATGGTGGCCCTCTCACGCGCGGGGATGTGCCTGGTCGTGCACCTTCTTCAACCGTTCTACGGAGACGTGGGTGTAGAGCTGCGTGGTGGCCATACTGGCGTGGCCGAGTAGTTCCTGGACGACACGCAGATCGGCGCCGCCTTCGAGCAGGTGGGTGGCCGCGGTGTGGCGCAGACCGTGCGGTGCCATGTCCGGTGCGCCGGGAATGGCCGAAATCACCTCGTGCACCGCGGTTCTGGCCTGGCGGGGGTCGAGACGGCGGCCGCGGCGACCCAGTAAGAGGGCGCGGCCGGATTCGGCGGTGGCGAGATCCGGGCGGCCGAAACGCAGCCAATTGCCGATCGCATCGTCGGCCGGGGCGCCGAACGGGGCCGCGCGTTCTTTGTTGCCTTTGCCCAGGACTCGCACCAGCCGGCGTTCCCGGTCCACATCATCGATATCGAGCCCGCAGAGTTCGCTGACCCGTATCCCGGTCGAATACAGCAGCTCGACGATGAGCCGGTCCCGCAGCGCCATCGGATCACGCTGTAGCGCACCGGATTCCGCGGCGTCCATCACCGCGGCGGCCTGCTGTTTTCCCAGGACGGCCGGAAGTATGCGATGCGCTTTCGGCGAGCCGAGCCGCAGTCCGGGGTCGATGCCCAAGCGTCCGGTCCTGGTCAGCCAGGCGGTGAAGGTGCGGGCCGACGACGAGCGGCGCGCCATCGTGGTCCTTGCGGCGCCCGCAGCGGATTGCGCGGCGAGCCAGGAACGCAACAACGCCAGATCCAGTTCTCGCACCGACGAATCCGACGAGCGGGCGACCAGATGTGTCAGCAACGACCGCGCGTCGGCGAGATAGGCGCGCACGGTGTGCGGCGAGCGGTTGCTTCCCAGCCGGAGGTTGCGCCCGTATTCGGCCAGCAATTCCTCCAGGTCTTCGGGCAGCGCGTCCATCGTTCCACCGTCACCCGCGACACCGATGTTGGCAAGTCGGCGCGCCGCCTCCCCGCTCACAACCCGTTTTGCCTGCTCGGGGTGCCAGTTACGAGAACTCTGGCGTCCGAACTGCGAAGATTGCCCGGTTCGATCAGTCGATTCACCGATGCTCACAGAAAGGGACTACCCGTGCGTCATATCGCAACTGTGTGTGCTGTCGCAGGAACACTGATCCTCACTGCGGCCGGGACCGCCTCCGGTGCCGAGGGATTCCTCGTCATCAATGGCACCGAGCATGAGAATCCCACCGGCTGCATCGCTGTGCACGACCGGCCCGCCCGGATCCACCTGGTGAATGAGACCGACAGGCCGGTCATCGTCTATCTGCACGCCGGCTGCCGCGGCGGGATGAACGAAGAGGTGGACCCCGGCACGGACGTCGACACTTACGGATCCTCGGTCCGGATCGAGTGACTCGGACTCGCCGGTTGTTCTAACGGCGAGCATTTCGTGGCGGTGTTCTCGGTCGCCCCGGGAGCACCGCCGCACTCGTCGTCCGGGCCCTACTCGCCGCCACCTGACCGCTGCCGCCGCTCGGCGGGCCGCCCGAGGCAAACCGTCCCTGCGCCGAGCGTGCGAACCAGTCCGATGCCCAGCTGCGCAGCAGAAGTCGCGCGCAACCCGCCGTTTCGTCGGTTCCGACGCACGACAGCACATCCGGCGCCGGCACCCGTCGGCGCCAGGCCTGACCCCTGCCGAGCCTGCCGAGGATGGCGGCCTGGTCGCTACCGATCGAGCGTGGCGGCGTAATCGCGACCCGGCCAAGGGCGGCGGCATGATCGCGCCCCGGCCAAGCACGGCGACATAATCGCGACCCGATCGAGCGTTGCAGCGTAATCGCGACCGGGCCGAACATGGCGAGATAGTCGCCACCCGGCCAAGCATGGCGACATAATCGCGACCCGATCGAGCGTGGCGGCACAGTCGCGACCCGGGCGGACGTGGCGGCATAATCGCGACCCGGCCAAGGCTAGCGGCGGAGTCGCTATCCGAATACGCGGTGGGGCGTTGTGCTAACCGCGCGACCGGCGCCGCATGGCGAAAAGACCGCCTGGCCCGCCGTCCGGGGGAACCTTTGGATAGGCAAGCGCTGAACGGTCATCTGATTCCCGGCGGCTCGAAGCCGACGCGGTACCACCCCTCTCCACCGAGACCTACCAATCCGGCCAGCTCGAGTTCGGCCAGTACGGCTCGCACCGTGGCCACCGGTAGCGAGGTGCGGGTGGCCAGTTCGTTCGGCACACGCGAACCGGCCGCTGGTAGCGCGGCATACACCAGCTGCTGATCGCCGGCGAGTTCGTCGCCCGGATCGGTGGCCTTCTCGGCCGGAAGCGACAGACGCAGTGGACCGGCTTCATCGATGACCTCTTCGGCGCTGGTGACCAGCAGGGCCTCGCCCTCGCGGATCATCCGGTGGCAGCCCACCGAGGAGGCCGAGGTGATCGGCCCGGGAACGGCCAGCGCCGGACGCCCAAGGCGGCGAGCCCATTTGACGGTATTGCGCGCCCCGCTACGCAGCCCCGCCTCGATCACCACCACTCCGTCGGCCAGCGACGCCACCAGCCGGTTGCGCGCCAGGAAGTGGTGTTTGCGGGCGACGGTGCCGGGCGGATATTCGCTGACCACCAGCCCGGTTTCGGCGATCTGGGCGATCAGCCGGTCATGCTGGGCCGGGTACGGCCGGTCCACACCGCAGGCCAGGACCGCGATCGTCGTCCCGCCGACCGCCAGCGCGGCGCGGTGGGCCATGGCGTCGATACCGAAGGCGGCGCCGGAGACGATGGTCCAGCCCTTGGCCGCGAGCGCGCCGGCGATCTCCCCCGTGGCGCGATCGCCGTAGCCGGTACTGCACCGCGCACCCACCACGGCAAGCGCTCGTTCACTGGCGCCGAGCAGCGAGACAGGCCCGCGTACCCACAACACCAGCGGCACCGCCCCATCGGCATCGCGCCCGGGCTCGAGCTGACGCAGACCGAGCAACCGCCACGCCGGCCACTCCGGATCCTCGGGTGTCACCACCCGCCCGCCCAGCCGCCGGATGCGGTCGACGTCCTCGGCGGCGAGGTCGACCGCACGCCGAGTCTCCGTCGCCGCCCGCAACACCTGCGGCAGCCGGCATTCCCGCACCGCCCGGGCGGCTTCCAGCACCCCTACCGAGTCGATCAACGCCGTCAGGGGCGCGCAGGGGCCAAGCACGACGCGCGACAGATACACCCAGGCCAGCAGCCGTTGCTCGGCCTCATCGCGGCTTCCCGGACCGAGCCCGGCCGAGCACGACGCAACCGCAACGCCGACCTCATCGCGACCGTCCACCCCCTCGATCGCAGAAGCTGCCGTAACCACAACGCCGGCCTTTTCGCGACCTCCCGCACCGAGCACGGCAGCGCACGGCGCGGCCCCATCGCGACCATCCGCAACAGAGCACAACGCATCCGCCACACCGGCCCCCTCGCGACCATCCGCACCGAGCACCGCAGCGCACGACGCAACCCCATCGCGACCATCCACAACAGAGCACAACGCATCCGCCACACCCGCCCTCTCGCGACCTCCCGCACTGAGCGCCGCGGAGCATGATGCAACCGCAACGCCGACGTCGTCGCGGCCATTCAGACCGGGCGCCGCCGAACACGGCGCGACGGCGAGGGCTTCATCGAGACTGTCCTGGCCGAGCGCCGGAGGACATGGTGAGACCGCGATGCGGGCCGCGGCGCTGTGCTCGCCGGAGCTTGCCGCGTTCACTGCGCGCCCCGCTGCCGGAAGTTCAACGCTTGCATGACATCCTGCGAGCTCGGTACGTCGCCGCCACGTAGATCGCAGATCGTCCAGGCCACTCTGATCGCGCGGTCCGCCCCGCGCGCCGACAGCCTGCCCATTCGCAACCCGGCTTCGACCGGCGCCGTGACCTCCGGCGGCAGTCGAAAACGTTGCCGCAGCACATGTCCGGGAACCTCGGCATTGGTGAGCCACCCGAATTCCCGCCAGCGGTGTGCGGCGGCCCGGCGTGCGACCGTCACCCGTTCTCGGACCGTGGCGCTGCTCTCGGATTCCTCGGCGCCGAAAGTGCCGCCCGCCATCCCGTACATCTGCACCCAGATATCGATCCGATCCATCAAGGGCCCGGACAGTTTGCCCAGATAGCGACGCCGGGCCAGCGGGGCGCAGATGCAGTCGACGTCACGAGCCGGCGCACACGGGCAGGGGTTGGCCGCCAGCATCAGTTGAAACCGCGCCGGATACCGTGCCACACCGTCGCGGCGGGCGATGCGCACCTCGCCCTCCTCCAGTGGCGTCCGCATCGCCTCGAGCACCTTCGTGCCGATTTCGGCGCATTCGTCGAGAAACAGCACCCCGCGATGGGCCCGACTGACGGCACCGGGCCGCGCGGAACCCGACCCACCGCCGACCATCGCGGTCGCGGAGGTGGAGTGGTGGGGCGCGACGAACGGCGGCATCGTGATCAGCGGATGGTCGCCGGACAAGGTGCCCGCGACGGAGTGGATCGCGGTCACCTCGAGGGCTTCGGCCTCCGTCAGCGGCGGCAACAATCCCGGTAGCCGCTGCGCCAGCATCGTCTTTCCGATGCCAGGTGGCCCGGTCAACAGGATGTGATGCCCGCCCGCCGCGGCCACCTCCAGTGCCCAGCGCGCCTCGTGCTGCCCGACGACCTCACTGAGATCTCCGATGACGCGGGGCTGCTCGGGCAGGTCACGATCGGGTTCGACCAGGGCCGCTTCGCCACGTAGCCACGCCAGGGCGCACCGCAGCGTCGCCGCACCGAGCACCTCGATGCCGTCGACCAGCCCGGCCTCCGGTAACGCGGTTTCCGGCACGACCACCGTCGCCCATCCCGCTTTCCTGGCGGCGAGTACCGCGGGCAGGATGCCGCGCACCCGCCGGACGCGCCCGTCCAGGGCCAGTTCGCCCAGCAGTACGGTGTGTTCGAGCTTCTTGGACGGGATGGCGTCGGAGGCATCCATGACCGCCGCGGCCAAGGCCAGGTCGTACACCGAGCCGACCTTCGGAAGCGTGGCAGGCGACAGCGCGAGGATCACCCGCCCGTCGGGCCATTTCTCACCGGAGTTGGCGACCGCGGCCCGCACCCGGTCGCGCGATTCCTGCAGCGAGGTGTCGGGTAATCCGACCAGGTGCACCGACGGCAGCCCCTGACCGATATCGGCCTCGATCTCCACCAGCTGGCCGTCCACGCCGCTCACCGCGACCGAACAGGCCCGCCCCAAGGCCATCAGAACACCGCTTTCAGGTGTTCGATCACCGGTTCGCGCTCACGGCTCACCAGGACCGAGACGACGTCGAAGCGGATGCGCTGCCAGGGGCCGTCCTGTTCGGCCAGCCACAGCAGGGCCAGTCTGCGGATTCGTTGGCGTTTGGTGAAGGTCACCGCCTCGGCGGGTGTACCGAACGTGAGTCCGGCTCTGGTCTTCACCTCGATGAACGCCGTGATGTCGCCTTCGCGGGCGATCAGGTCCAGTTCGCCGTAGCGGCATCGCCAGTTCCGGCAGACGATGTCCATGCCCGCGGCTTCCAAGTACCGTGCCGCCAGGTCTTCCCCGTGTGCGCCGAGCGCCAAGTTGTGTGCCACCCGGTCAGCATGCGGTGCCAGCCGTCCCGCGCCAGACCGCTCACCTGGGGAAACAGAAACCCTGGGGATAACCCGGGCCTGTGGATCACTATGGCGGCGCTACTCCGGTAACCGCAGGTCCGGCTTCTCCAGCTCCTCGATATTGACGTCTTTGAAGGTGATCACCCGGACGTGCTTGACGAAGCGGGCGGGCCGGTACATGTCCCAGACCCAGGCATCGCTCATCCGGACCTCGAAATACACCTCGCCATCGGCGTTCTGCGGGCGCAATTCCACGGAATTGGCCAGGTAGAAGCGACGTTCCGTCTCCACCACGTACGAGAACTGACCGACGATGTCCTTGTACTCGCGGTACAGGGACAACTCCATCTCGGTTTCGTACTTCTCGAGGTCCTCGGCGCTCATCGGGTGGGACGTCCTCCTTCTCGCGACACTGCGTGTCCTGACATCATCGCGTATGTAACGCTTCGGTAGCCAGTCGGTCGGACGTGACCTGATCCACGATGACCGAACCGGAGGACACCACCACCTCGTGCCGTACCCGCCTACCGCCCGCCCCCGCGGGCTCGTGCTCGCGCACATTCCGCCAGGAACGCCGGTGTTCGGCACACGGTCCGAGCTGCCGCAAGGCGGCATTGTGCTCGGGCGTGTTGTAGCCCTTGTGGGCGGCGAAACCGTAGCCGGGCAGCCGCTGATCCAGCTCGACCATCATTCGGTCGCGGGTGACCTTGGCGAGCACGCTCGCGGCCGCGATACAGGCCGCGGTCGCGTCGCCACCCACCACAGGCAGCGACGGCACCGGGATGCCCGGCACCCGGAATCCGTCGGTGAGCACATAGCCTGGGGGGCGACCGAGCCCGGCGACCGCGCGGCGCATGCCCTCGAGGTTGGCGACATGGATGCCGATCGCGTCGATCTCCCATGCCGGGATCACCACCACATGCCAGGCCAGCGCCAGCCGGGTGATCACCGGGTACAGCTCCTCGCGGGCGGCCTCGGTGAGTTTCTTCGAATCGTCGAGCCCGGCCAGCGCGTCATGCGCCTTGGACGACAACACGCACGCCGCGACCACGAGCGGTCCCGCACTCGGACCGCGTCCGGCCTCGTCGACCCCGGCGACCGGACCGAGGCCACTGCGGTTGAGGGCCGCTTCGAGCGTGCGCAGCCCCCCGGCCTTGCGCATGACCACCCGCGGCGGCCAGCTGACGCGTTCCACGCTCGGCAGGCGACGCTGAGTTCGGGCCATCGGCGTCACCGCCGCCCAGTCGTGCAGGTCGATCCGGTCCACACAGCCCACAGACCGATTATCGCGCGATCAGCCATCAGTTGGTTTGCGGATCCTGTGCTCGGACCGGGCCGATGCGTCCGGGCGGCCAGATCTTGAACACCGCCTTGCCGCGGACGTTGTCCACGGGCACGGTGCCCTGGAGTTCGTCGCCGACGTGGGCACGGGAATCGGCGGATTCGTTGCGGTTGTCGCCCATCACCCACAGGTGCCCTTCGGGGACGGTGACCGGGCCGAAAACGCGACCCACCGGGTAGGAGGCGTTCTTCTCACCGGGGACCCACGGGAAGTCGTCTTCGACGTAGGGCTCGTCGAGCGGTTTGCCGTCGACCATCACCCGGCCCTGCGGATCGCAGCATTCGACCGTCTGCCCGCCGACCGCGATCACGCGCTTGACCAGGTCGTTCTCATCGGGCGGGACGAGGCCGAAGAAGGAGAAGAAGTTCTGCACTCCGCGCACCACCGGGTTGTCCGAGCGGATGGAGCGATAGTGGGTGTTCCAGGAGTCGGGGCCGACGAACACGACGACGTCCCCGGGCTTCGGCTCGCCCCAGTAGTAGCTGAGTTTCTGCACGTAGATGCGGTCTCCGGTGCAGCCGGCGCAGCCGTGCAGGGTGGGTTCCATCGACTGGGACGGGATGACGTACGGGCGTCCGACGAAGGTCACCATCAGAGCAGCGATAACGGCCGCGATGACCAGCAGGATCGGCAGTTCCTGCCAGAAGGGCCGCTGTTTCTTGTCCTTGCGTCCGCGCCGGTCGCGCCGTGCGCGACGTCCCTGCGGTTGCCCGTCGTCTGCACCGGGCACGGTCACCGGCCCACTCTCGTCTGCCACGCCGAACAGATTAGCCCGGCACCGCGAGAAAGCGTGCGGTGCCGGGCTATCCGGGAATTTCTGTGCGCTACTACCGCTCCGGGCGGGACCGGCGTAGCGGCGCGGAGCAGCAGCTCAGCGCTTTTCCTTGATCTTGGCGGCCTTGCCACGCAGGTCGCGCAGGTAGTACAGCTTGGCGCGGCGGACATCACCACGGGTCACCACGTCGATGTGGTCGATGTTGGGGCTGTGCACCGGGAAGGTGCGCTCCACACCGACACCGAACGACACCTTGCGGACGGTGAAGGTCTCGCGGATACCGCCACCCTGGCGCCGGATGACGACGCCCTTGAAGACCTGGATGCGCTCCTTCGAGCCTTCGATGACCTTCACGTGCACATTGAGGGTGTCACCGGGCCGGAACTCGGGGACATCGCTGCGCAGCGACTTCTCGTCGACGAAGTCAAGGGTGTTCATGTTCATCCTTCTGGAGTTCGCGCGAACAGAGGAACCTGGCGGCACGTGCTCTACCGGTTCATGCTCCGAATAAGGGGTGCGCCGGGGCAGATATCGCCCAGGGCAACCTGTGCATTGTGCCAGATGGGAGCGGCGGGTCGGAAATCGGCCGGTGCGCCCTGGCTGCACCACACCCTACTCGCCCCGTTCAGCGCGGCGTGTCGTGCTCGTGCGACCACAGCGCGTGGTGCCGGTGCGGCGCCGGTGGCGCAGGGACGACGGTGCGCTGGAGTTCCGCCTCGGCGGCCGAGCGCACGTGTTCGACGTCCGGCTTGCCCGCCACCAGGTCCTGAACGAAGATCTTGGCGCGGATCACCGGACGTCGATAGCGCCGCTCCCGCACGATGGCCCGGTACATCAGCCTGCGCCGGTCGCCGTAGCGCCACCGGGCCCACGGCGCGCCGGGCCGGCTCAACCGCAGCGCGCCCACGACCAGCAACGGCAGGAAGAACATGCCGAACAGGCCGGTCCAGATCTTGCCCTTGGCGATCACGATGGCCGCCAGGATCAGGTTCACCACCGCGAACAGCACGACCAGCGCCCTGGCCGCGGCGCTGGGATCGTGGCGGAAGTCGTTGATGTCGAGCAGCCACAGCGGGTGGAAACCCAGCAGCAGCAATCCGGTGACGGCCAGTGCGACGAACACCGCGTCGACGGAGGTGCGTCCCTGTTCCTCCCAGTACACATCGCGCAGGTAGTAGATCAGCGCGAATTCGTCGAGCACCAGCGCCGCGCCCACGCCGAAGAGGGCCGCCAGCAGCGCACCGGTGGCGCTGCTGCCGTCGTCGAAGGTGCTGATCATCCCGATACCCGAGGTCAGCACCAGGATGACCCCGAACACCATGTGGTGGATATGGGTGTCGCCGGCGCGCAGGTTTCCCGGCCACCAGCGGACCTGAGCCCGGATCAGCCGTACGCTGACCCGGATCATCAGGAAGCCGAGGATGAAGCCGAGCAGGAAGCACAGCAGCGGGAGCCTGCCCTGTGCGATCACATCGTCGTCGAGCCATCGCCGCATGCCTGCCCCCGCTCCCGTATTCGGTCGCTACTTCCCGAAGCCGGCCCGGCGCAGGGCGTCGGCCATGGCGCCGTTGGCCGGTGCGGCCTCACGGCGCTGAGTGCGCCCTTGACCCTGACCCTGCCGCCCTTGCCCCTGACCTTGGCGGCCCTGGCCTTGGCCTCGGTTCTGCCCCTGACGGTTCTGACCCTGACCACGGTTGCCGCCCTGGCCCCGGCCGGAAGCAGACTGCCCTTCCCCACCACGACCGCGCTCGCCCGGGCCGCGACCACGTTCGGGTTTGCCCGCACCGGGTTCGTCATCCAGCCGCAGCGACAAACCGATGCGCTGACGGGCGACGTCGACCTCGAGCACCTTCACCTTGACCACGTCCCCCGATTTCACCACCTCGCGCGGGTCTTTCACGAAATTGTGCGACATGGCCGAAACGTGCACCAGACCGTCCTGATGCACGCCGACGTCGACGAACGCGCCGAACGCCGCGACATTGGTGACCACACCCTCCAGCACCATGCCCGGCTCCAGATCGGCGACCTTCTCCACGCCCGCGGCGAATTCGGCGGTCTTGAATTCCGGGCGCGGGTCGCGGCCGGGCTTCTCCAGCTCGCTGATGATGTCGGTGACGGTGGGGACACCGAAGCGCTCATCGGTGAACTCCGCCGGCCGCAGCGCCCGCAGCGCGCTGGTGTTGCCGATGATCTCGGTGATGGGACGGCCGGTGCTGGTGAGGATCCGCCGCACCACCGGGTAGGCCTCGGGATGCACGGCGGAGTTGTCGAGCGGGTCGTCTCCGTCGCGGATGCGCAGGAAGCCCGCGCACTGCTCGAAGGCCTTCGGGCCCAGCCGCGCCACGTCCAGCAACGCGGTGCGGCTGCGGAAGGGACCGTGCTGATCACGATGCGCCACAATGCTTTCGGCCAACGACCCGGCGATGCCGGAGACCCGCGACAGCAGCGGCACCGAAGCGGTGTTGACGTCGACGCCGACGGCGTTCACCGCGTCTTCGACGACGGCGCCGAGCGAGCGGGCCAGCAGCGTCTCGGAGACGTCGTGCTGGTACTGGCCGACGCCGATCGACTTCGGGTCGATCTTCACCAGTTCGGCCAGCGGGTCTTGCAGCCTGCGCGCGATCGAGACCGCGCCGCGCAGCGACACATCCAGGTCGGGTAGCTCCTGCGAGGCGTAGGCCGAGGCCGAATACACCGATGCGCCCGCCTCCGAGACCACGATCTTGGTGGGCTTGTTCTCCGGGATCCGGGAGATGAGCTCGGCGGCGAGGGCGTCGGTTTCCCTGGAGGCGGTGCCGTTGCCGATGGCGATCAGTTCCACCCCGAAGCGCGCGACCAGCGCGGCGAGCACCGCCAGCGACTTCTCGGTCTGGCCTTGCGGTTTGTGCGGGTAGATGACCTCGGTGGCGACCACCTTGCCGGTGCCGTCGACCACGGCGACCTTGACGCCGGTGCGGTAGCCCGGATCCAAGCCCATGGTGGTGCGGGTGCCCGCGGGCGCGGCGAGCAGCAGATCGCGCAAATTGGCGGCGAAGACCTCGACGGCGTCCTTCTCCGCCGCCTGCCGCAACCGCATCCTGGTGTCGATGCCGAGACTCACCTGGAGTTTGGTGCGCCAGGCCCAGCGCACCGTGTCCAGCAGCCAGCTGTCGGCGGGGCGGCCCTGATCGGCGATGCCGAACCGCACCGCGATGCGGCCTTCGTAGATGGTGCGCTCGCCCGGCTCCGGCTCCTCGGTGTCGGGTTCGAGGTGCAGGGTGAGCACCTCTTCCTTCTCACCGCGCAACAGCGCGAGGATGCGGTGCGAGGGCAGCTTGCCGAACGGCTCGCTGAACTCGAAGTAGTCGGCGAACTTCGCGCCCGCCTCTTCCTTACCCGCCCGCACGGTGGAGCGGATCCGGCCGCGCTGCCACATGAGTTCGCGCAGCTCGCCGACCAGGTCGGCGTCCTCGGCGAAGCGTTCGACCAGGATGGCGCGGGCGCCGTCGAGCTGTTCGGCGGTGTATTGCGCCGGATCGGTGGACGGATCGCCGATCAGCGCGTCGGCGACGGGTTCGTGACCGGCCTCGCGGGCGATCTGGGCCTTTGTGCGCCGTTTGGGCTTGTAGGGCAGGTAGATGTCTTCGAGGCGGGCCTTGGTTTCGGCCAGCATGATCTGGCGATGCAGTTCGTCGTCGAGTTTGCCCTGCGCACGAATCGATTCCACGATCGCGGCGCGGCGCTCGTCGAGTTCGCGCAGGTAGTGCAGCCGCTCCTCGAGCGTGCGCAGCTGGGCGTCGTCCAGGCCGCCGGTGACTTCCTTGCGGTAGCGGGCGATGAACGGGACGGTCGAGCCGGCGTCGAGCAGTTCGACGGCGGCTCGGACCTGGTTCTCGCGCACCGCCAGCTCGTCGGCGATACGACGGCTGACGGTAGCCGACACCACCGGGCCTGCCCCGGTGGCTGTGGTCTGGTCGGTGCGGGTCGTCGTCTCGGGACTCGAGGTCTCAGGCGCTGTCGTCACGACCCGCACACTACCGTCGCCGGCCGACAGGTGACCGGCACCGGGCCCGTCGAACCGCGCTCGGCCTATTCGGGCGGGGTCACGGTGGTGATGCAGAACGGGTGGCCCGAGGGATCGAGCAGCACCCGCCACCGGTCGCCCGGCTGCATGGGCGCCACGGAGGCACCCAATTCCACAGCGCGATCGACACATTCGTCGAGATCGCGCTCGTCGTCGGCGGCCAGGTCCAGGTGCACGATCGACGAGCCGGGCCAGGCGGGGCGCTGATGGTCGGGGACGCGGTGCGCGATGAGCGCGAGGCCCGACGAGATCCGCACCCCCACACTGCTTTCCTTGCGCCACAGCGTCTTTCCGCCGAGCAGATCCAGGTAGAACTGGGCAAGAGTTTCGGGGTCGGCACTGTCGAGGGACAGTCCGACTACTCGCAACGGCGGCACGGCGGTGAGTATAGAGGCGAGTCGGACAGCGCTCCGAATGTGGGCCGGGCGGCGCGGGAAACGCGAATTCCGCGCCGCCTCAGGGGATCAGGCCGAGGCGGCGTGCGGTCACGACGGCCTCGTGCCGGGAATGGGCGTCGAGCTTGTTCATGGCGCTGCGCAGATAGCTCTTGACCGTCTCCGGACCGACGGAAAGGCGCTGGGCCACCTCCTGATTGGAGCAGCCGAGCGCGACCTGCACCAGCGCGTCGAGTTCGCGGCGCGACAGTTTCGGCGCGTCCGGGGCAGGCCCGCCCGACAGCGCCCTGGTCAACCGGGCACCAACGGCGTGCAGCCGGTCGCGCAGCTTCTCGTCGCCCGCCGAATAGGCGATGTCACGCAGTTCGGCGTGGATGTCACGCAGCTCTTCGACGACGACGCCGGTGCTCGCCTGCGCCGGCGCGGAGACGGCCTCCAGCAGTCGTAGCCGCCGGTCCACTTCATCGCGGATGGTGATCTCGGTGGCGAGTCGGCGGCCGGCCTGCAACAGCGCGTCGGCGGTGCGGTCGCCGAGGGCGCCGTTGCCGCGAGTGGCCGCGTACAGCACCGCGCGCGGATTGTCGTCGACCACCACGGGGACGGCGACGACCGAGCGGATGCCTTCGCTCATCACCGGGCCGTCGTAGTGATGGGTGATGGTCGGCGCGTTGCGATAGTCGGCGACCAGTCCCGGCCGCCCGGAGTCCATCACCTGCCCACCGAGCCCGGAGGTGCGCAGCACCGACAGGCCGCGCAAGCCGTTGGTGCGGACGCCGAAGAACTCGCTCAGCAGCAGCGTATCGGCATGCACCTCGCCGCCGAACAGCACCGGAACCCCGGTCACGCTCGCGACTCGCCGGATCTCGGCGCGCAGTGCGTCGCCGTCGCGCGGGCGCAGCAGCGGTGACGGGTCGGTCATGGGAGTCACCCCTTTTCGGGGGTAGTGCCGGGTCAGGTGTGACCTACATCCTATGGCAACAGCCCGGTGAGCTGGATCACGACCGAGGAGATGCGAGATGGGGATCGACCCGAACGCGCGGGTGCGCGAGCTGCTGGATTGTTACGACCGCGCCGATGCCAGCGCGGCTTGGCTGCTGTGTGACCGGCACCCGGCCGACGCCGTCGCATTCACGATCATCGACAGCGATCTGTCGTCGACGGATCTGACCTACGGCCGGTTGCGCGCGAAATCCGAGCGTTTCGCGGCGGCACTGGCGCGGCTCGGGGTCGAGCCCGGCGATCGGGTCGCCACATTGATGGCCAAGTCCGAAGACCTGGTGGTGGCTCTGCTCGGGATCTGGCGGCGAGGCGCGGTACACGTGCCGTTGTTCACCGCGTTCGCACCGCCCGCGATCGCGTTCCGGTTGACGGCCAGCGGTGCCTCGATCGTGATCGCCGATCCGGATCAGGCCGACAAGCTCGCCCCCGGCGACGATATCCCGGCCGATCCGCCGTGGCGCACCATTGTCACCGGTGACGACCCGGCCCCCGCTGGGCTACGCATGCGCGATCTGATGGCCGCCGACGCGGACATCGAGCCGGCGGTGGCGGTCGGCGGCGACGGCCTGCTGGTCCAGTTGTTCACCAGCGGCACCACCGGCACGCCGAAGGGTGTGCCGATTCCGGTGCGCGCGCTCGCGTCCTTCCACGCCTACCAGGAATTCGCGCTCGACGTCCGCCCGGACGACGTCTTCTGGAACGCCGCGGACCCGGGCTGGGCCTACGGCCTCTACTACGCGATCCTCGGCCCGTTGGCCAGCGGCACCCGCAGCCTGCTGCTGCACGCGGGCTTCTCCCCCGCGCTGACCTGGCAGGTCATCGACAGGTTCGGGGTCACCAACTTCGCGGCGGCCCCGACGGTCTATCGCGCCCTGCGCGCCGACAGCGCGGCGCCGCCGAAGGTGCGGTTGCGGCGGGCATCCTCGGCCGGTGAGCCGCTCACCCCTGAAGTGGTGGCGTGGTCGGCCGACACCCTCGGCGTGGCGGTGCGCGATCACTACGGGCAGACCGAGCACGGCATGGTGATCTGCAATGCCTGGCACGACGAGCTGAACACCGAGGCCCCGGCAGGCTCGATGGGACGTTCGCTGCCCGGCTGGGCGTGCGCGGTGCTCGCCGACGACGCCGATACCGAAGCCCCGACCGGGCAGCTCGGCCGCATCGCCATCGATACCGAACGCAGCCCGCTGCTGTGGTTCCTCGGCTACCTCGACGCACCCGAACGCACCGCGCAGCGCTACACCCCCGACGGCCGCTGGTATCTCACCGGTGACGCGGGTTCCCAGGATGCCGACGGGTTCTTCCATTTCTCGGCCCGCGATGACGATGTGATCATCATGGCCGGCTACCGGATCGGCCCCTTCGAGGTGGAAAGCGTGCTGGTGCTGCACGAGGACGTCGCCGAAGCAGCCGTGGTCGGCATGCCCGACGAATTGCGCGGTGAGGTGCTCGAGGCGTTCGTCGTGGTGCGCGAGGGCGTGGCGGGCAGCGCCGAACTGGAGGCCGAACTCCAGACCCTGGTGAAGAAGAAGTTCGCCGCGCACGCCTATCCGCGGCGGGTGCATTTCGTGCCGAGCCTGCCGAAGACGCCCAGCGGGAAGGTGCAGCGGTTCCTGCTGCGTCAGCAGGAGGTGCGGTGATGACGACCCCACTGCCCAGCTACACCTCGGGGATCTCCGAGACACCTCTGCTCGGCGACACCATCGGTGCGAACCTCGACCGGACCGCTGCCGCGTTCGGCGATCGAGAAGCCTTGGTGGACTGCCCCTCCGGACGCCGCTGGACCTACCGTGAGTTGCGCGCCGCGGTCGACTCGCTGGCCACCGGGCTGGCCGCACGCGGCATCACCGCGGGTGAGCGCGTGGGCATCTGGGCGCCGAACTGCCCGGAGTGGTTTCTCATCCAGTACGCGACCGCGAAGATCGGCGCGGTCCTGGTGAATATCAATCCCGCCTACCGCACCAGCGAATTGCAGTATGTGCTCGACCAGGCGGGTGTACGGATGCTGGTGTCGGCACCGGAGTTCAAGACCTCGAACTATGTGGCGATGATCGAGCAGGTACGGCCGGCCTGCCCCGGCCTGGAGCAGGTGCTGATACTGGGCACGCCGGAATGGGACACGCTCGCGGGCACCGCCGCGGACCAGGAACTGCTGTCGTCGCGTGCGGCGGAGCTGTCCATGGACGACCCGATCAATATCCAGTACACCTCCGGCACAACCGGTTTCCCCAAGGGGGCGACCCTCAGCCACCACAACATCCTCAACAACGGCTATTTCGTCGGGGAGTTGTGCGGCTACACCGAACAGGACCGGATCTGTGTTCCGGTACCGTTCTATCACTGCTTCGGCATGGTGATGGGCAATCTGGCGGCCACCAGTCACGGTGCGGCGATCGTGATTCCGGCGCCCTCGTTCTCCCCCGCCGCCACGCTCGCGGCCGTCGCCGCCGAACGCTGCACCTCGCTCTACGGCGTGCCGACCATGTTCATCGACATGCTGACCCACCTCGACGAACAGGACACGGATCTGTCCACGTTGCGCACCGGCATCATGGCGGGCTCGCCCTGCCCGGTCGAGGTGATGAAACGTGTCATCGACCGGATGGGCATGGGTGAGGTGTGCATCTGCTACGGCATGACCGAGACCTCACCGGTGTCCACCCAGACCCGCCGCGACGACAGCCTGGACCGCCGCACCGCGACCGTCGGCCGGGTCGGCCCGCACCTCGAGATCAAGATCGTCGACCCGGTGACCGGCCGCACCGTGCCACGCGGTGCGCCCGGCGAGCTGTGCACCCGCGGCTATTCGGTGATGCTCGGGTATTGGAACGATGCCGAACGCACCGCCGAAGCCATCGACGCCGCCCGCTGGATGCACACCGGCGATATCGGCGTCATGGACGAGGACGGGTATGTCGCCGTCACCGGCCGGATCAAGGACATGGTCATCCGCGGTGGGGAGAATATCTACCCCCGCGAAATCGAGGAATTTCTCTACACCCACCCCGATATCCTCGACGCCCAGGTGATCGGGGTCCCCGATCCGAAATACGGTGAGGAACTGATGGCGTGGGTTCGGCTGCGCGAGGGCGCGGCTCCACTCGACGCCGACGCCCTGCGGGTGTTCTGCGCGGGCAAGCTCGCGCATTTCAAGGTCCCGCGTTATGTGCACGTCGTCGACGAGTTCCCGATGACCGTCACCGGGAAGGTGCGTAAGGCCGAAATGCGGGAAATGGCACAGTCATTGCTCGGACTCTCCGACGAGCGCGCATGAGCCTGCCGCGCGCCGGGCAGTAGGGCACACCTGAGATAGTGCCGGGCCGCGGGCCTGCCCACCGCGTTGGGTCGGCCCGCAGCCCGTGTCAGGGCTGCTCCAGAACCGTGAACGGGATCGTCGCCTCCACCGGCTCGTCGAGCAGCAATACGCGTCGGTGCACCGCATGGGCCAGGTAGCGCCGCCCCGACCAGTCGAGGCGGTACTCCTCGATCTCTTCGTGCCTCGAGCAGTCCCGCCAGTCGCCGCACTACCCGGCTGTGCAGCGGACTCTGCGCCATAGACGCACAACACGCCCGTCGACGATCTCGATATCGCCGAGCTCTGCTGCCGCACCCTCGGCGAATTCCTCAGCCGTCAGGCGCAGCTCATTCTGCGGGATCCGGAGGGCTCATACGACACATCATTCCAGGAAGAATCCCGAGTTCGTCACTGCGGAACACCTCCGGCTCCTGGGCGGAGCCGTACTCGACGGACTACTCCGGGCCAGGCCGGTCGCTCTCGCGCAGCAGATCCGGTCGACGCTCACGGGTCCGGATCAACGACTGCTCACGCCGCCACGCGGCCACCTTCGGGTGGTCACCCGACAGCAGAATGGGAGGGACGTCCAGGCCGCGCCAGCTCACCGGACGGGTGTAGCTCGGGCCTTCCAGGAGTCCGAGACCTTCGGAGCCGGGCTCGACCGAGAACGAATCCTCTTGGTGGGATTGCTGATTGCCCAGCACGCCGGGAATCAGGCGGACCACGGCCTCGGTCATCACCAGGACCGCGGCCTCGCCGCCGATCAGCACGTAGTCACCGATGCTGACTTCTTCGACGCGGACCCGGCGCGCGGCGTCATCGAAGACGCGCTGGTCGATGCCTTCGTAGCGGCCGCAGGCGAAGACCAGATGCTTTTCGCCTGCCCAGCGGTGGGCGATGGCCTGGGTGAAGGGGACGCCCGCCGGGGTGGGGACCACCAGCAGAGCGTCGTCGGGGCAGACTTCGTCGAGCGCATCGCCCCACACGGTGGGCTTCATGACCATGCCCGGACCGCCGCCGTAGGGCGAATCGTCGACGGATTTGTGCACGTCGTGGGTCCAGCGACGCAGATCGTGCACATCGACGGAGATCAGGCCTTTGTCGATGGCCTTGCCCAGCAGCGCGGTGCGCAGCGGCTCCAGATACTCCGGGAAGATGGTGACCACGTCGATCTTCATGGCCTCGATCGCCTCATTCGGGATCCAGCAGACCCTCGGGCGGATCGATCACGACCAGTCCGTCGGCCACCGACACGGTGGGCACGATCGCCATCACGAACGGGATCAGGATCTCACGGCCGTCGTCGGCGGCCCGCACCGACAGCAATTCGCCTGCGGCCGAATGCAATACCTCGGTGACCGTACCGACGGCGGTGCCGTCGGCAAGTTCGACGCGCAGGCCTTCGAGTTCGTGGTCGTAGAACTCATCGGGATCCTGCGAGGGCCCGAGGTCATCGCTGTCGACCAGGAACAGCGTGCCGCGCAACGCGTCGGCAGCGGTGCGATCGTCGATGCCGGCCACTTGCACGAGAAGCCGGCCCGAGTGCTCCCGGGCCGACTCCACCGTGAATTCACGAATTTCCTTCGAACGCGCCAACCGGCCGCGCAGCGTCGAACCGGGAGCGAATCGCGCCTCCGGTTCGTCGGTGCGCACCTCGACGACCAACTCACCGCGCACGCCGTGCGACTTGGCGACACGACCTACGACGAGTTCCATCAGGCGTCGGTGTCCACCACGTCGACCCGGATGCCCCGGCCGCCGATGCCGGCGACGAGGGTGCGCAGGGCGGTCGCGGTACGTCCACCACGACCGATCACCTTGCCCAGGTCATCGGGGTGCACGTGCACCTCGACCGTGCGTCCGCGGCGGCCGGTGATCAGCTCGACGCGCACGTCCTCGGGGTTGGCGACGATGCCGCGAACCAGATGTTCGACGGCATCGGCGACGACTGCGCTCATTACTCGGCAGCCTCGGCCGACTCGGCGCCCTCAGCGGCCTCGTCCTTCTTGGCGGCCTTCTTCTTCGGGGTGACGGCCTCGGCGACGGGCTCGTTGTCGGCAGCGGCGAGCGCGGCGTTGAACAGGTCCAGCTTGGACGGCTTGGCTTCCTTGACCTTCAGGGTGCCCTCGGCGCCCGGCAGACCCTTGAACTTCTGCCAGTCACCGGTGATCTCCAGCAGTCGCTGCACCGGCTCGGTCGGCTGCGCGCCGACACCCAGCCAGTACTGCACGCGCTCGGAATCGATCTCGATCAGCGAGGGCTCTTCCTTGGGGTGGTACTTGCCGATGGACTCGATGGCCCGGCCGTCACGACGGGTGCGGGCGTCCGCGACGACGACGCGGTACTGCGGGTTGCGGATCTTGCCCATGCGGGTGAGCTTGATGCGAACAGCCATTTGCTGATCTACCTTTCGGGGTTGGTCACGGCGCAATTCAGCGACCCACATGGTCTGCGAGCCCGGTTTTGCGGTTGAAGTGTGTGACCGCCGCGCGGTGCGTAACCGGAGACGGGCTGACACTGTCCATACGGACGATCGACCATTGTGCCAGACAGCCCGCCCGCGCCAGAAATCGCCTCCTCCGCGACTCGCCCCCCTGATACCGCTGGCCTGCCGATCCCCGATCGCCTGACGTCCACAACCAGCAGCCGATCGCCCCGATGTCATCGCGCAACCCAGTGGGCGACGCAGGTCCGGGACCATCGGGGCGCGGCCATCGTCTCGCAGATGCAGCCGCCCGCACAGCGAGGCACGAAGGACGACCGGCTCGGCCACACGCAGAGGTGAGCCGAGTCGGTCGAGCATCAGGGGATCTATTTGTTCGGGAACTTCAGCTTCGACAGATCGAAGCCCTCCAGCCCCGGCGGGAGTTGATCGAGGCCAGCGGGCATGCCGGACAGGTCGGGCATCCCGGCGGGCATGCCGGGCATGCCGCCGGGGAAACCGCCGCGCACCTTCGGCGGGGTGGGGCCGCGGCCGCCCTTCTTACCCTTCTTGCCCTTCTTGTTGCTGCGTCGGTTCGCCCCTGGCATACCCATCTGGCGGCCCATCGCGGCCATCATCTTCTTGGCCTCGAAGAAGCGGTCGACCAGCTGGTTGACCTCGGAGACCTGCACACCGGAGCCGTTGGCGATACGCAGCCGGCGGGAGGCGTTGATGATCTTGGGGTTCTCGCGTTCGGCCGGGGTCATTCCGCGGATGATGGCCTGCACGCGGTCGAGCTGCTTGTCATCGACCTGGGCGAGCACGTCCTTCATCTGTCCCGCGCCGGGCAGCATGCCGAGCAGGTTGCCGATCGGGCCCATCTTGCGGATGGCCAGCATCTGATCGAGGAAGTCCTCAAGGGTGAGTTCGCCGCTGCCGATCTTGCGCGCGGCTTCTTCGGCCTGCTGCTGGTCGTAGACCTGTTCGGCCTGCTCGATCAGGGTGAGCACATCGCCCATGCCGAGGATCCGGCTGGCCATGCGGTCGGGGTGGAAGACGTCGAAGTCCTCGAGCTTCTCACCGGTGGAGGCGAACATGATCGGCGCACCGGTGACGTTGCGAACGCTGAGCGCGGCGCCACCGCGGGCGTCACCGTCGAGCTTGGTGAGCACCACGCCGGTGAAGCCGACGCCGTCGCGGAACGCCTCGGCGGTGGTGACGGCGTCCTGACCGATCATGGCGTCGAGTACGAACAGCGTCTCGTCGGGCTGCACCGCGTCGCGGATGCCGGCGGCCTGGGCCATCAGTTCGGCGTCGATGCCGAGGCGGCCCGCGGTGTCGACGATCACCACGTCGTACTGCTTCTGCTTCGCCTCGGCCACACCGGCCTCGGCCACGGCCACCGGATCGGCGGCCGTGACACCGAGGGCGTTGTCACCACCGCCGATGGAGGTGCCGGGGTGCGGCGCGAACACCGGCACGCCCGCGCGCTCGCCGACCACCTGGAGCTGGGTCACGGCGCCGGGGCGCTGCAGGTCACAGGCCACCAGCAGCGGCTGATGTCCTTGTCCCTTGAGCCATTTGGCGAGCTTGCCCGCGAGGGTGGTCTTACCGGCACCCTGGAGACCGGCGAGCATGATCACCGTGGGCGGGGTCTTGGCCAGGGCGATGCGGCGGGTCTCGCCGCCGAGGATGCCGACGAGTTCCTCGTTGACGATCTTGACGACCTGCTGGGCCGGATTCAGCGCCGCGGAGACCTCGGCGCCCTTGGCCCGCTCCTTGATCTTGGCGATGAAACCGCGCACCACCGGCAGCGCGACATCGGCTTCCAGCAGCGCGAGCCGGATCTCACGGCAGGTGGCGTCGATGTCAGCCGGCGACAGACGTCCCTTACCGCGTAGGTCCTTGAGGGCACCGGTAAGCCGGTCGGACAGGGATTCGAACACCGATCGCGCTCCTGATCTCGAGTGACGTCACTGCATCCCAGCGTAATGGGATCACCGGACTGCGCACGCAGCCGGTGTGTGCTGGGTGGGCGAGGTTACTCCGGAGTGTGCCGGCGCGGGGTGCGGATGCGCCGATAGTCGTGGTTTTCCCTGGCCACCATGAACGCGGCCTCGCGTCCGGTCAACCCCAGTTCCAGGGCGAGACCGTCGAGCGCGGTCCAGTCGCCCTCCACCGGCAGACCGGAGGTGGCCACGGTGGCCGCGATGGTCATCGCGGTGACGGCCTGGCGACCGGTCAGGGTGCGGCCCGGTAACCAGGACACCACCCACAGATCCCCGCCGACGCAGCGGGCCACGTGCGGGGTCACATCACTGGTCATGATCGACGAGGCGACGACTTCGATTGCCACCGACCTGCTCCCCTCGTGTGCGAGCCCGACTCACCGATCCTAAGGGCCGCCGTCCATACCGTAGGGATTTCCAGCAAATCATGTGCAAAGGACCGATTTTCGGATAACGGCGAGGTCACAGCGCAGTTCGCCGCCGCGATCGCGAAAACCGCGGCGGCTCAGGAACCTTCGTGCGTACCGTTGGCGTCGGCGGGTTTCTTGGGCGCGGGCCGCGGCACCACCGCCATGATCGCCTCTTCGATCTGCGCGCGGCGGCCCGGCCCGGAATCGGTGCCCAGATCGAGACAGAAGGCGTCGACCACGGCGGTACCCATCGTCACGACCTTGGCCCAGCGCACGTCGACGCCGCAGCCGGCCAGCGCGCCGGCGAGCCTGCTGAGCAACCCGATCCGGTCCTCGGCCCGCAACTGCACGATCACCTGCCCCGGGGTGCCGGTATCGGCCCACAGCAGCCGCGGCTGCGCTTTGGCGTACGGGCTCAGCTGCGCGCCGACGGCCTCGCGTTCACGTTTGGCGAGTTGACCGTCCAGGTCGAGGTCACCCGCGATGGCCCGGATCAGCTCTTGCCGCAACAGCCCGGGGTCGGGCGGGTCGCCGAATTTCGGCGAGACCACGAAGGTGTTGATCGCCGACTCGCCCGCACTGCCCAGCGCGGCCGACAGTACGCGCAGCGAATGCAGTGCCAGCACCCCCGCGGCCTCGGACAGCAGCCCGGGTGTGTCGGGCGCGATGACGGTGACGACGTGGGTGTGCTTGCCCTCACCGGGCGCGAGCGTCACATGCACCCCGCCGGCGGCCGCCTTCTCCAGCAGCTCCGGCGCGATGGGCTCGGGTTCGGGGAGCTCGTCGCCGGCCATGACCATCCGGCAGCGCCGCACCAGCTCACCGATCAGCGAGGCCTTCCACTCTCCCCACACGCCGGGCCCGGTGGCCAGCGAATCCGCTTCGGCGAGGGTATGCAGCAGTTCCAGCAACTGCGCGTCGCCGTCGAGCGCGTCGACCACCGATGCCACGGTCGCGGGATCGTCGAGATCGCGCCGGGTCGCGGTGTCGGGCAGCAGCAGATGGTGGCGCACGATCGCACTGAGGGTGCGCACGTCCGACGGCCACAGCCCGAGTCTGCGCCCGATATGGGTGGCCAGTTCCGCGCCGACGACGCTGTGATCGCCGGCGCGGCCCTTGCCGATGTCGTGCAGCAGCGCACCGAGCGCGAGCAGGTCCGGCCGGGCCACCCGGGTGCTCAGCGCGCTCGCGTACGCCACCGTTTCCATCAGGTGCCGATCCACGGTCCAGGTGTGCAGCACATCGCGCGGCGGCAGATCGCGGACCGCGCCCCACTCCGGCAGCAACCTGCCCCACAGCCCGGTGCGGTCCAGCGCCTCGATCGCGTCGATGGTGCCCCGGCCGGCACCGAGCAACACCAGCAGATCGTTCAACGCGTCCTTGGGCCACGGCTCGCGCAGTTCCGGCGCGTCCTCCGAGAGCCGGTTGAGTGTATTCGCCGACATCGGCAGCCCGGTCTGCGCCGAGGCCGCGGCCACCCGCAGGATCAGGCCGGGATCGCGTTGCGGGCGCGCGTCCCGCGCCAGCACCACCTCACCGGCATGCTCGACCACCCCCTCATCGAGTGGTCGGCGTACCGGCATCCGGCGCAGCCGGGCCAGGCCGCGTCGTGGTAGCGCGTTGGCGGCGGTGCGCAAACCGACGTCCACCGAGTAGCTGACCGTGCGCGCGGAATCGCTGAGCGTGCGGGCCAGATCGAAGCGATCGCCGATTCGCAGCGCCGCGCCGATCTCGTCGGCATCCTGGGCCATCAGCTGATCGCGCGAGCGTCCGGCCACCCGATGCAGTTCGGTGCGCACATCCAGCAGCCGGCGATGCGCGTGGCGGACCCCGCCGCCGGGCACATCCGGACCGAGCCCCGGCATGGCATCGGTGAGCTGGGCGACGGCGAGCGCGTCCAGCAGCTGGATGTCGCGCAGTCCGCCGCGGCCGTTCTTCAGATCCGGCTCGGCGCGGTGAGCGATCTCCCCGCTGCGCTCCCAGCGGGCCTTGGCCTGGGCGATCAGATCGTCGAACCGGGACCTGATCCCGGTCCGCCATTCCCGGCGCACCCCGCCGATGAGCAGATTGCTCAGTTCGGCGTCGCCGACGATATGCCTGGCCTCGAGCATGCCGAGCGCGGCGATCATGTCGTCGTTGGCCACCCGCAAGGCTTGCGGGACGGTGCGCACACTGTGGTCGAGTTTGATGTGGGCGTCCCACAGCGGATACCAGAGCTGGTCGGCCACCTCGGCCACCCGTGCGGGATCGACGTCGTCGTGCAGCAGCACCAGGTCCAGGTCGGAGTAGGGCAGCATCTCCTTGCGGCCGAGTCCGCCGACGGCGACGACCGCGAGCCCGCTGTCCGGGGTGATCCCGAGTTCGGTGCCCTTGCTGGTGAGCCACAGCTCGTACAGGTCGACCAGCGCCGAGCGCAACGATTCGGCGTCCAGGCGCGGATTGCGCGGCTGTCCGCCCTCGAGCAATCGGCGCCGGGCCTTGACCAGATCGGCCGCGCCGTTGGACACCACCGTGTTCTCGGCCGCCGCCTTCCCGCCAGTGCCTTGTTCTCGCCGACTGCTACCCACTGCCACACCACCCATTCACGCGGGCGGCCCCGCCCCGGCCGGAGATCCGGCGGGAGCGGGGCCGCCGCTCGATTCGACTTCCCGCTACAGCGCGTCGGTGCCGCGCTCGCCGGTACGGACCCGGATGATCGTCTCGACCGGGGTCACCCAGACCTTGCCGTCGCCGATCTTGCCGGTGCGCGATGCCTCGACGATCACTTCGACGACCTTGTCCACCGAGGCGTCGTCCACGACGACCTCGACTCGAACCTTCGGCACGAAATCCACCGAGTACTCCGCACCGCGGTAGACCTCGGTGTGCCCCTTCTGCCGGCCGTATCCCTGCACCTCGCTGACGGTCATGCCCAGCACGCCCGCCTGCTCGAGACCGGTCTTCACGTCCTCGAGCGTGAACGGTTTCACGATTGCGGTGATCAGTTTCATGTCGTCATGCCTCCTTGACGGCCGAACGTGCCGTGCCACCCACAGCAGCGAAATCGTATGCGGTTTCCGCGTGCTCGGACTCGTCCATGCCGACGAACTCGCCCTCGTCGTCGGCGCGCAGGCCGATCGTGAACTTGATCAGGTAGGCGATGACGGCCGTGGCGACCAGCGAGTAGGCCAGCACCGTGAACGCACCGACGGCCTGCAGCTTCAACTGCTCGATGCCACCACCGTAGAACAGACCCTTCACCGCCGCGGGCGCTTCCGGCGCCGCGACCAGGCCCACCATCAGCGTGCCCAGCAGACCACCGACCAGGTGCACACCCACCACGTCGAGCGAGTCGTCGAAGCCGAACCGGAACTTCAGCCCGACGGCAAGGGCACACAGCGCACCCGCGACGATGCCGATGGCCAGGGCCCCGACGACGTTGACCGAATGGCAGGCGGGAGTGATGGCGACCAGACCGGCCACGATGCCCGAGGCCGCACCCAGCGAGGTGGGCTTGCCGTCGCGGATCTTCTCCACCACCAGCCAGGCCAGCAGCGCCGCGCCGGTCGCGACGACGGTGGTCAGGAACGCGGCACCGGCGATGCCGTTGGAGCCCACCGCGGAACCGGCGTTGAAGCCGAACCAGCCGAACCACAGCAGGCCGGCGCCGAGCATGACGAAGGGCAGGTTGTGCGGACGGAACGGGGTCTTGGGCCAGCCCTTGCGCTTGCCGAGCACGATCGCGAGCACCAGGCCCGCCGCGCCGGCGTTGATGTGCACGGCGGTACCACCGGCGAAGTCGATGGCCTTCAGGTTGTTGGCGATCCAGCCGCCGGCCTCGGCGGTGACGCCGTCGAAGGCGAAGACCCAGTGCGCGACCGGGAAGTAGACGACGGTGGCCCAGATGCCGGCGAAGATCAGCCAGGCACTGAACTTCATGCGGTCGGCGACCGCACCCGAGATGAGGGCGACGGTGATGATCGCGAACATGGCCTGGAAGGCGACGAACACCGTCAGCGGAATGGTGCCCGCCAGCGGGATCGCGGCTTCGGCGCCGGACTCGGCGTCGGCCAGGTATGCGCCACCGAAAATCTGCTTCAGCCCGAAGTACTGACCGGGATCACCGATGAGGTTGGCCTTGTCGTCACCGAAGGTGAGCGAGAAGCCGTAGAGCGCCCATAGGACGGCGACCAGGCCCATGGCGCTGATGCTCATCATGATCATGTTCAGCACGTTCTTGGAGCGGACCATGCCGCCGTAGAAGAACGCGAGTCCGGGTGTCATCAGCAGCACGAGTGCTGAACTGGCCAGCATCCATGCGGTGTCACCGGCGTCCGGCGCGCCGATTACGGGAAATGCCACCTTAATGTCCTCCTCATCTCGGGCCCCGCCGATTCCGGCGAAATGGACCTGCACAGAAGGTTGCTCATTCGGTGTTTCATCCGTGCCGCCCCCGTGTTTCACCTACGTGAACGGATGGCGCCCCCGTGTTGCTACCACGTTTCCAACTGTGCACAGGAGGTTTCCCCGAGGCTGTGAGCGGCGTGTCGGAGCAGTGAACCCGCAGCTAACAGGGTTTTTGCCGGAGCGTGATGGTGGATCGGCGCGCTCCCGGCGCGCCGCCGCGGCCCGGATCGGGCGCGTGCTCGATCCGGGCCGCGGTCGGCGGGCTCAGCCGAGCAGCGCGTCGACGAATGCGCCGGGCTCGAAGGGCGCCAGATCATCGGCCCCTTCGCCGAGACCGACGAGCTTGACCGGCACGCCGAGCTCATGCTGCACCTGGAAGACGATGCCGCCCTTGGCGGTGCCGTCGAGTTTGGTGAGCACCACGCCGGTGATATCGACGACCTCGGCGAACACCCTGGCCTGCATCAGACCGTTCTGGCCCACGGTGGCGTCGAGCACCAGCAGCACCTCGTCGACCGCGGCCTTCTTCTCGACGACCCGCTTCACCTTGCCGAGCTCGTCCATCAGGCCGGTCTTGGTGTGCAGCCGACCGGCGGTGTCGATGAGCACCGCATCCACGCCGCGTTCGATGCCGGCGGCGACGGCGTCGAAGGCGACCGCGGCCGGGTCGGCTCCTTCTTTACCGCGCACGGTGTCGGCTCCGACGCGTTCGCCCCAGGTCTGCAGCTGATCGGCGGCGGCGGCGCGGAAAGTGTCGGCGGCGCCGAGTAGCACCCGGCGGCCGTCGGCGACCAGGACGCGGGCCAGTTTGCCGGTGGTAGTGGTCTTGCCGGTGCCGTTCACGCCGACGACCAGCAGGATCGACGGATGGTCGGGATGCGGCAGCGCCCGCACCGAACGGTCGAGCTCCGGGCGCAGCGCCTCCACCAGCACATCGCGCAGCACCGCGCGCGCCTGATCGGTGGTGCGCACGCTGCGCGCGGCCATCTCCTCGCGCAGCCGCTCTACCACCGCCGCGGTGCTCGCGGTGCCGAGGTCGGCCAGCACCAGGGTGTCTTCGACCTCTTCCCAGGAGTCCTCGTCCAGGTCGCCGCCGCCGAGCAGGCCGAGCAGGCTCTTGCCGACCGCGTTCTGCGAGCGCGACAGCCGCCCACGGAGGCGGACCAGGCGGCCCGCGGTTGGCTCGATCTCCTCGAGCGCGGGGGCGGGTTCGGCCTCGGCGACGGTGTCGGGGACGGCCGGGGCAGTGGGGATGGATTCGGCCGGAGGCGCGGTGTCGGGCGGGACGGTCTCGGTCTCGGCCGGAGCGGTCTCCGGTGTGACGGTTTCGGGCGCGGTCTGCTCGGGCGCGGCGGTCACGTCCGCGGCCGCGGGCGCCTCGGTCGGTGCGGTCTCGGCCGCGGTCTCAGGGGCGGCCGTCTCAGGTGCTGTGGTCTCGGGAGCCTCGGCGGTAGTCGCGTCCCCCGCCGGCGCTTCGGCCAGGTCGGTCGGTTCGGGCAGCGGCACATTTGTGATCCCGCGCCGCGGCGCGTCGCGCGGGATCGCCGCATCGTCACCGATGTGCGGCTGGCCCTCGGTATCGGTGCGTTCGGCGGGCAGCGGCTCGGGCCGGGTGGCGGTCGCCGTGCCGCCCTGACTGAAACTGAAGCCCCCTGAGGCCTTGTAGCCGCCGGACTTGTCGGTCAGCTCCTTGTCTTCGGTCGGCGCCGTCAGCGATACCCGCCCGCTGCGATACCGGACGAATCCGACAACGAGCGCGACGAGTACGACGGCGGCGATAGCCGCGATCAGAATCCAGGCTTCGGAACTCACGCCGACCATCCTTGCAGAACGAGTTCTCGCCGGTCATCGACCCGCCCGGAGCAGGACAGCCGTCCAGACACAGCCCGTGAGATTTCTTGTCCTGCGGAACTTCTCGCGGCGTGCCAATAGGATCGGCGACGTGACCGATCGAAACGTGCTTGGGGGTCCGCTCGAAGAGTGCGGCACCGATCCTCTGACCGGCTTCTACCGTGACGGCTGCTGCAGCACCGGCCCGGAGGATCTGGGCAGTCACACCGTGTGCACGGTCGTCACGACCGAGTTTCTGGAACACCAGGCTTCGATCGGCAACGACCTGAGCACCCCGCGCCCGGAGAACAATTTCCCCGGACTACAGCCCGGGGACCGGTGGTGTGTGGTGGCGGTGCGCTGGCTGCACGCGCACGAGGACGGTGTCGCGGCACCGGTGGTGCTCGCGGCGACCCATGAGAATGCCCTGGAAGTGATCTCGATGGACATCTTGCGGAAATACGCCGTCGATGTCCCCGACGACGTCAGCGACCTGCTGTGAACAACTGAGCACAGGTCCGGCGACCCGCCGCATGCGGGTCGCCGGTGGTCGATCGGTACCGAAGTGCTAGCAGTCCTCGAATTCGCGCCGCAGATTCTCCACAACCTGGTCCGGGTTCTCACCGGGCAGCGGGTTGGCGGCGAGTGCCTTGCGGATGTCTTCCAGCGCTTCGACGCGGTACTGCCTGCGCGCCGAGGCGATCAACTGCTCGCGAATATGTTCTTCCAGTGACAACCCGGCGGCCGCCGCCCGCTGTCGGAGTACCTCGGCATCGTCGTCGGGAATGTCGCGCACTTCGATGGTGACCATGCCGACGACGATAGTGGCGCGGACAGCCTCGCGCCGATCTTGTTTCCGCCTCCCGACCGGCCCGTGCCGAACCGCACTCAGCTCGCCGAAGCACCCACCGGGGCCAGGTTCTGCCCGCGCATCCGCTGCGAGATCACCTGGGTGATGCCGTCACCGCGCATGCTGACGCCGTAGAGGGCATCGGCGATCTCCATCGTGGGCTTCTGGTGGGTGATGACGATCAGCTGGCTCTTCTCCCGCAGCTGTTCGAACAATCCGATCAGCCGGCGCAAGTTGGTGTCGTCGAGGGCCGCCTCCACCTCGTCCATCACATAGAACGGCGAGGGACGCGCACGGAAGATCGACACCAGCAGCGCGACCGCGGTCAGCGACTTCTCGCCACCGGACAGCAGCGACAGGCGCTTGACCTTCTTGCCCGGCGGGCGGGCCTCCACCTCGATGCCGGTGGTCAGCATGTCGGAGGGGTCGGTGAGCAGCAGCCTGCCCTCGCCGCCGGGGAACAGTTTGGCGAATACCTGCACGAACTCGCGTTCGACGTCGGCGTAGGCGTCGGTGAAGACCTGGAGGATGCGGGCGTCGACCTCGGCGACCACGTCCAGCAGGTCCTTGCGCGCGCTCTTGACGTCCTCGAGCTGGGTGGCCAGGAAGTTGTAGCGCTCCTCCAGCGCCGCGAACTCTTCCAGCGCAAGCGGATTCACCTTGCCGAGGGTGGCCAGATCCTTTTCCGCGCGTTTGGCCCTGCGTTCCTGGCTCGCGCGGTCGAACGGCATCGGCGCGGGCGGTGTCACGTCCTCGCCGCGTTCCTTGGCCTGTTCGTATTCCTGCCATTCCAGTGCTGACGGCGGCAGTGGCACGTCCGGACCGTATTCGGCGATGAGGTCGCCGAGGGCGATGCCGAACTGTTCGGCGATGGTGGCCTCGAGCTGTTCGATCCGCAGCGCCGCCTGCGCCTTGGCCACCTCGTCGCGGTGCACGGCATCGGTGAGCTGGGCCAGCTGGGCGGTCAGGGCGCGCACCCGCTCCTTGATCTGATCGACCTGGGCGGCGCATTCGGTACGGCGGCGCACGAGCTCGTCGCGCCGGGCCGCGGCCTGGGCGACCACGCCCTCCAGCTCCGCCGCGACTTTCGCCCCCGATTCGGCGACCGCGGCAGCCACCGCGGCGGCCTGTTTGCGGGCCGCCTGTGCCCGTTCGGCTCTGGCGCGGGTCTCGCGCTCGGCCCGAGCGGCGCGACGCAGCCCGTCGGCCTTTCCGCGCACCGACTCGGCGCGTTCCTCGGCGGTGCGCACCGCCAGGCGCGCCTCGACTTCCATCGAGCGGGCTTCGGCGAGCGCGGCGGCGGCCTCCTCACGGGCCCGGCCCGCGGCTTCGGTACTCGCGGCGCCGAGGCCGTCGTCGTCGATGCCGGACTGTTCGAGTTCGGCGTGGCGCAGCCGGTCCTCGAGTTCGGCGAGGGAGGCGAGCGCCTTCTCGCGGCCGTCCTCGGCTTCGGCACGCTGGGCGGTGAGCCGGTCGATATCGGCGTGCGCGCTGCGGGCGGTGTGGCCGAGCCTGCCGAGCCGCTCGTAGATCGCGACCAGGGCTTGATCGGATTCGTGCAGGGCCATCAGGGCATGGTCGACGGCGTCCTTGCGGTCGGCTTGTTCGGCGAGGGCTCCGGCCAGGGCGGCCTCGAGCTCCTCGGCGCGGCGTTTGGCCGCGACCAATTCGGCTTCCGCCGCGTCGATGTCGGCCTGGATCTCGAGTTGGCTGGGTGCGCGGTCGGATCCGCCGAGGACCCAGCCGGAGCCCGCGAGGTCGCCGTCGACGGTCACCGCGCGCAGCTGAGGGCGCGCCGCGAGCAGGTCGGCGGCGGCCGCGAGGTCGTCGACCACGACGACGTCTGCCGTCAGCGCGGCCACAGCGGCGTGCACACTGTCGGCGCAGTCGACCACGGCGCCCAGCCAACGCGCCCCCGCCGGGAGGGCACCTCCGTCGGCCTCGGGGGCGCGGGCGGGCCTACTCGCACCGGTCGCACCAGCGACCGCACCGGTCGAACCGGCGGCCTCGGCGTTCACGTCGACAGATCCGGGCCTCGACTCGCCCGTGCCGAAGACGAGCGCGGCCCGTCCCCCGTCGGCGGCCTTGAGCGCGCGCACCGCGGCATAGGCGGTCTGGCCGGAACCGGCCGCGACGGCGTCGGCCAGCGGGCCGAGCACCGCGGCGACGGCAGCCTCGAATCCGGGATGCACCCGGATCAACGTCGACAGCGGGCCGAGCAGGTCCTGCCCGTGATGTTCGGTGAGCCAGCCCGCGCCGTCGCGGCGGGCGAGGTTCATCCCGAGCGCTTCGATCCTTGCCGTCAGCGAGGCGACGCGTTTGCCGGCGTCGCGATCTTGTTCGCGCAGTTCGTCGACGCGCTGATCGGCCAGTTTCAAGGCCTGCACGGCATGTTCGTGTTGCGCGTCCAGACCCGCCTCACCGGCGTCGAGATCATCGAGTTCGGCTTGGACGGCGTCGAATTCCTCCTGGGCGGCCTCGCCGCGCTGCCTGGCCTCGGCGATGGCCACCGACAGCCGGGAGATCTCGGCGTCCACCGATTGTGCCCTGGTGCGCAGGGTGTCGACCTGGCCGGACAGCCGCGCCAGTCCCTCGCGCCGGTCGGCGATGGCGCGCACGGCGGCCAGATGGGCCTGCTCGGCAGCCTTGGCGGCATGCTCGCGTTCGGCCAGCGCGTCGCGGGCGGCCTCCAGCGTTTCGGCGGCCATCTCGACCGCTTCGCGCAGTTCGGCCTCTTCGGCCTCCACCCGGTCGGCTTCGGCCTCGAGCTGGTCGGGGTCACGGCCGGTGCCCACCGGGGCGCTGGTGTCCAGGTGACGGGCCCGGTCGCCGGCGATGCGGATGGTCGCGTTGACCCGTTCGGCCAGCGCCGAGAGCTGAAACCACAGCTGCGCGGCGGCCTCGGCGCTCGGGGTGAGCTTGCCC
>NZ_BAFY01000174.1 GCF_000308555.1 Nocardia cyriacigeorgica NBRC 100375
CGGCGAACACCACGATCGCGCCCACCGACCAGGCCAGCGTCGCCAGCAGCGGTTCGCGTACCGGCCCGCCCAGCGACAGCCCGCGCATGGCGTTGATGGCGTGACTCATCGGCTGATACTCGACGATCGGACGGGCCCATCCGGGATAGGCGGCCAACGGCACGAATCCGGTGCTGAAGAACATCATCATCGACGAGCCCAGCGAGATCGCCTCCACCACCGCGGTTCTCGCACCGAACACCGCGACAGTGGTGACCACGGTGGCGAAGGCCAGCCCGAACAGCAGTGGAACCCCCAGCAGCGCCACTGCCGCGGCGAAGCCCTGCTCGAACCGGAATCCCAGCACCACACCGACCGCGAACAGCACCACGGTGCAGGTCAGGATGCGCACGCCCTCGGCGAGGATCCGCGCCGCGAGCCCGGAGGCCCGGTGCACGGGAAGCACCCAGAATCGGGCCAGCAAACCGGCATCGCGTTCGCGGCCGAGGGTGATCGCACCGGCCAGCGAACCCGACATCACCCCGACCAGCGCCACCATCGGCACCGAGCCGTAGAGCGCGCTGGCGCCGGAGAACGCCGAGATCTGGCGGCCGAGCACGGTCTGCAACATCACCAGCAGCAAGGCCGGGAACAGCAGCGACTGCATGAGCGTCAGCGGGTCACGCCACCAGCGCAGCAGCAGCCGCCGGGTCTGGATCAGCGTGTGCGGCACCAGCAGGCGCGGGGTCTCGGTACGTCCGGTGACCACAGGCAGCGCATGCACCCGGGTGGGTTCTGGCGGCGCGGCGGTCATCGCCTGCGCACCGATTCCGCGACGGCCAGGCCGCCGAACACCAGCAGCAGTCCGCACACCCAGGCCAGGGCCGGTCCCATGATCGGCCAGTCGACCGCGCCGGCGTTGCCCGTGGAATCGCCGGCCAGCGCCCGCAACGCGTCGATGAACCGGGATATCGGCTGGTAGGTGGCGAAACCCTGGATCCAGGAAGGAAATTGCGCGGCCGGAGCGAACCCGGTCGACACCATGCCGAGGATCAGCTGCGGCAACACCAGGAACTGGGTGGTCGCCTCCGGGTTCCGGGTCAGCCGGCCCAGCCAGTCCGCGCCGAGCGCGAACGCCGCCGCGATCAGCAAGGCCAGCACGACGAAACCGGCCGTGTGCCACCAGCTGCCGTAGAACCGGAACCCGATCACCGTGCCGCATACGACCGCCGCGGCCAGTGACACCGCGGTGCGATACAGCGCCGCCGCCATCCGCGCGGCCAGCGGCACCGTCGCGGCGATCGGCATGGAACCGAATCTGGCGTCCAGACCGTCACGGGCATCCGTCGCCGCGCGCAAGGCGGCCGAGCCGGCGCAGAAGGCCACCGACTGCATCACGATCATCGGCATCAGGAACTGCGCGTAGCTGCTGAGCCCGTGGCCGTAGAAGCTCATCACCAGGTTCAGCGGGACATAGAACCCTAGGGTGAACACCGTCGGTGCGAGCACCGCGGTCAGCAGCTCGCCGTTGCGCCAGGACGGACGGATCAACCGGCGGGTGAGTACCCACCACTGCCGGACGGCGCCCGGCTGTACCGCCGTCCGGATTTCGGTCGGCGCGCTCACCACGACTGTCCTGAGCTCGGCACTCGCCCATCGTCCTCCGTTCGGGCGCTCCCGGCCATCACTTCGCGGTCGCGGCGTGGTGAGCGAGTCCGTCCGGGCGTGTGAATTCCCACTGCCGACGTGCCCGCCGTGGTCGCCACGCCGCTTCGGCGCCCACTGTCAATCAGCCGAAAATCCCTGGTACCCAGCGGTTTCGACGCCTTCGGCGGCTGCCGTGCCGGACGGTGCATCGGGGTGTCACGAAGGTGACGAGACAAGTCCGGGTGGGTAACGTGTTCGGCGATGAACAGCATGGAAGCCCGGTTGGGTGAGGCGGCGCGGACGGTACCGCTACCGCACCCGTGGGACCTGAACGCCTACCTCGCTCAGGTGGCCGCGTACCGGAGCAGGCCGCTGTCGCTGCAGCCCGCCCATCGGTCGGCCCTGGCCGATATCGGTTGCTGCGGCAACGGGTTGTGGATCGCGCGCAAATACGACGACATCATCGTCTACGACGCGGCGGCCGCGGGTCGCAATGCCGAGCACATCGTGTTGCACGCTGTAGGCCATATGCTGCTCGGCCACGGAGATCTGGACGCGCCCGCCGCGGAACTGTCCCCGGCGCTGGCCTCGGTGGTGTCGTCGATGGCACCCGGTGCCGTCGCGCACGTGCTCGGCCGTGACGATTTCGGCCCCGAACGTGAACGCGACGCGGGGGTGTTCGCGGAGATGACGATGGTGTACGCGACGCTGCCGCGCCGCAAGGAGCGCTCGTTCCGCTTGTTCGGCCGCGGTCGATAGCTGCTTTTCGCTCACCACTCCCCCGCCGCGTCGGGCAGTCGGCGGTTGCCGTCGAGCACTTCGACGATGAGGTCCTGGTAGCTGTCGGCCACCTCGTGCAACCGCACCCACGCGTCGTAGTACACGGTGTCGGGAGCGTGCGCCGAAGCCACGAAGGCCTGCACGGTCAGCTGCGCCATCCGGTCGACGATGCTGCCGACGGTCTCCGAATGCAGCCGTGCCGAACCGTGCGGGATGGGCGTCGCCAGCGTCACCCAGCGATCGATCGCCCGGACCAGCTGGCCGCGTCGCCGATCCAGCTTCGCCAGGGCACTCACCGGAGTGCGTTCCCGCTGCTCGTGCAGCTGGGTGAGTTCGCCCGCGGCGTCGAGCATCGGATGATCGGCGTGCGGCAGCCCGCGGCAGGCGGCGAGGACCAGCTCTTTGCTCGGGATCACCGCCACCCCTGACCCTTCGCGCCCACACGGCGCAGTAGGGCGCGAGGCTCCGGCTGTCGCCGCGGCCTCGGACTCACTGCACCGTTCACCCCGATAGCGTCCACCACTTCCCGGCAGCCGTCACCGTTTTCCGCAACTCTCGGTGTCAGATGATCGGTGGACTGCCCGATTCGCCGGTTTCCGGCATCGATTCAGGCGGATGCGCGGGCGGACCCACCCGTCAGGTAGTCCGGTCCGCCGACATACGTGGTGGTTCCCGACTCCGCCGTGCTCGATGCGGCGGCCGCGACCGCCGCGGCGAATTCGGCGATCGTCGGCAGCTCGGCCTGATCGCGACGCGCCGACACCGCCGCCGGGTCCCGCCGCTGCAGCAACCGCACGATGATGGTGCCGTCGATCATGTCCCCGGACACGACCAGCAGCCGGATGCCACGTTCATCCAGCTCCGGGATCATCGCGCGCAACGCATCCTCACCGGCACGCTTACTCGCCGCGATGGGCTCGTAGCCGGCGGGCACCGGCTTACGGCCATGGAAATGGGCCGACGCCGTCGCGCGGCCGGCATGATCCCGCCGATGCGCCGATGCTGGCCGCCATGGAGCTGCTCGGGCAGCGCTGGGTGCTGCGGGTGATCTGGGAGCTGGAACCAGGCAGGCTGGGGTTTCTCGAATTGCGCAGGCGGATGGGCAATTGCTCGTCGAGCATGCTGTCGACGCGTCTGCAGAATTTGCAGACTGCGGGTCTGGTGACCAAGAACGCGGACAAGTCCTACGAGCTCACCGAGGCGGGTGCCGAACTCGGCGAGGCATTGGAACCGCTGTGGCGCTGGGCCGAACGCAGGCCGCCCACGGTCCCCGACTCGCCGAGTGGCACCTGAGTTCCACTCGGCGAGTCCACGCCTCACTTGAGGCGGATGCTGGAGAAGTGCGCCGTCTTGGGCGTCGGCGCCGCGGTCAGATACAGCGCGTCGGAATCACCGAGCGACGCGCCGTCGCCGAATTCGAGCCCGCGCAGGCCCGGCACCGACAGCGGTGCGCCGCCGGTGTCACGGATGTAGTCGACGAACTCGCCGGTGGTGTCGTCGTAGGCGAGGATGTGACCCGCGCCCGCGGTATTGCCGATCAGCAGTTTGCCGCTGAGCGGGCCGAAGGTGGACGGGGTCACGGTGACCGCCCACGGCGCGTTGAGCCTGCCGCCGTCGTCGAGGATGCGCACCAGCGAACCATCGGCGGCGAACTCGGCGACTTTGCCCTTACCGGGCTTGCCCGAAGCCGCGATTTCACCGTCGGCGTCGGCCACCTCCCGCTCGCCCACCGCGAACTTCTCGGCGTCATCGGAGTCGGGCCTGGTCATCGCATAGGAGACGAACACCCGGTCACCGATGGTGGTGATGTTGAACGGCGCCGGATCGCCCGGTACCGCCTTGCGGCCGAGTTCGGGCTTGTCCGCGTCGACCGGCTCACCGGTGGCGAACGGATTGGCGAACCCGGACGTGGGGACCAGCTGCCAGTTCTTGTCGAACGTGCGCACCTGCGGTTCGGCGCCGAAATCGGCGGCGAGCAGCGTGTCACCCGCGGGAGCGAGGGCGATGCCGTAGAACGCCATCTTCTGCGCCGACCCGTCGAAGACCAGGTTGGCCGGACCGTCGTGCCGGATGACGGCGCCGTCGGGCGCGACATCGGTCCATGCGGCCAGCGTGCCCGAATCGGTGGCGATGATATTGCGCGCCGAGCCGGTCAGCAGCAACGGCGGCACCCCCTCGAACGGCACCGGCTGATCGCGCACGACGAACGCATCCGAGTTCGGCGGCGCCGGATTGGCCACCACACCGGTCACGGTGCCACCGCTCTTGTCGGAGGTATCGGCATCGGCGCCGGGCACGGTCATGGCCGCGAACCCGTCCTGAGACAGCGTGTGCAGCTCCGGCTTCGCCGCTGAGCGCACATCGCCGAGGAATCCGAAGGCCTTGCCGCCCGCGCCGACGAGGAAATGACCGCCGGGACGATCGCTGAACCCCCAGGCGTTCACCAGATCGGACACGGTGACCGCAGCATGCGCGCCCTTGTCGCCGGATGCCAGCGCGGTGACGACATACCGGTTGCCCGTCAACGCGACGTCGCCGGCCCCGGCATCGGAGTCCGAGCAGGCCGCGGCGAGCGCGACCACGGCGGCGAGTGCCGACACCCGCAGCAGGGTCGTGCGCGAGCGCCAGTTACCGGAATCGGCCCGGTGTCCGTACAGCATTCTTGTCCCTTCCGACAACACAGCCCCTCACCCATCAGGCGTCGCTCACCTTAGCGTGTAAGAAACCGGGGAGCCGGGAAACATCGTCTCGGCCATGGGTTTAAGCTGACCGCCGTGGTCGAACCCCAGCCGCCCGTCGCGCCCCACCCCGATATCGCCCCGCTGGCCCCACTGCTCGGCACCTGGCGCGGCAAAGGACACGGCGAGTATCCGACGATCGAGCCGTTCGACTACCTCGAAGAAATCCACTTCGGCCATATCGGCCGGCCATTCCTCACCTATCGGCAACGCACCCGCGCCGCCGACGACAACCGCCCGCTACACGCCGAAACGGGTTACCTGCGCTGCCCGCGCCCGGACCGCGTCGAGCTGATCCTGGCCCATCCGACGGGTATCACCGAAATCTGCGAAGGCACCCTGGCCGTCACCTCCGACGAGATTCGCTTCGAATTCGAGTCGACGAATATCGGGCTCACCAGCACCGCGAAATCGGTGACCGCGCTCGGCCGCTCCATTCGGCAATCCGGCGACGTCATCGACTACACGCTGCGCATGGCGGCGGTAGGTGAACCGCTGCGACACCATCTGGCAGCCACTTTGCGTCGCGTGTGAATCTTTTGGTCATCTTCGGCGCCGGATAACGAGGCGGTCACGAATCGGCCATGCCTCAGGTCACGATTTCCGGTCCGATATCCGTCCGCTCACATTTTTCTTGTCCGGGGCACCGCTGAGCGCTTAGGTTGGCCTCAACAGCAAACATTCAGTCACCATCTGGCGAATTCACTTGCCGCAACGAGGCTGCAGCACGAGCTCTTCCCGCACACCCTGATTCGAGGGAGCCGGCCATGAAGCGTTCCACACTTGTCCTCATCACCGCCGGAATGATTTTGGGCGGCGCCGGAGTCGTCGAAATTCTCGGCACGGACACCGCCGCTTCCGGGGGCGCCGTGCATCCGGCCGTCGTCGGTGACATCCAGCCGGCCCGCGAATCCCCGCGAAGTTATCCGAACGCGACCATCGCCCCCGGCACCGCGATCCAACCGTTCTCCGAGGTGCATCAGCTCGCTGCTCAGCAGCCATCGGGTTCGATCGCGGACATATCGCCCGCCGACGGCCTGCTCAGTATCCCGGCGGCAGCGCCGCGAACATATCCCGGGTAACGGCCACCGCATTGTCGGAGCTGCCGCCTTTCACCAGGAGCGTCGCGAACGCGAGATCACCGCGGTAGCCGACGAACCACGAATGTGAGCCACCCTCGACCTCGGCCTCACCGGTCTTGCCGTACACCTCGCCCTGATCGGCGATACGGCCCGCGGTGCCGCCGGTGACCACCATCCGCATCATCGTCCGCAGGCCGTCGATCACCTCAGGATCGATCGACGGCCGATCGCCGTCCACCGCGGTCTCACGCCCGGCGATCAGATACGGCACCGGCACCGAACCATTCGCCACGGTGGCCGCGACCAGCGCCATCGCGAACGGGCTCACCACCACCCGGCCCTGCCCGATTCCGTCCTCGGCGCGCTGGACCTCGTCCTCGGCCGATGGCACCGATCCGGACGCCGTCGGCAAACCGGCCACGGTGTACACCGGCCCGATCCCGAACGTCGCCGCCATGTCGTGCAACGCGTCGGCGGACAGCCCGCTGGCTAATTTCGCGAACGTCGTGTTGCAGGAACGTTCGTAGGCAGTGGCCATCGGCACGCTGCCGACCGTGAAGAGGTTGTAGTTGGGGATGGTGCGTTCACCGATCACGGTCTGGCTCGGGCACGGCAGCACGGTGTCGGGGGTGGCCAGGCCTTCACTCATGGCTGCCGCCGCGGTGACGGTCTTGAACACCGATCCCGGCGGATACTGGCCGATCGTCGCGATCGGCCCGTCCCGGTCGGCGGCCTCGTTCTGCGCCACCGCCAGGATCGCGCCGGTCGAGGGCTCGATCACCACCATCATGGTCTGCTCGGTACGCAGCGACACCGCATGCTGGGCGGCATTCTGCACATTGCGGTCGACGCTGAGCGAGAACGACGGCGCCGGCTGCGCGGGCACTTCGGTCAGCACCCCGACTTGCGCGCCGTTGGCATTCTCGAGCACGACGCTCCAGCCCGCCTTGCCGTCCACCTCGTCGATCACGGTCTGGCGGACCTGCGTCATCAGGTCGGGCGCGAACTCGCGCCGGGTGGGCACCAGATCCCATTCCTGGGTCAGCGTCACTCCTGGCAGACCGATGAGTTCGATACTGACCTGGTCGAATTCGTATTCGCTCAGCTTGGCGACGGTGTAGGCACCCTGCGCTCGCCGCGCCGCGTCGAGGATCGCCGAGGCAGTGAGGTCTTTGTCGAAGCGGATCAGGGCGGCCGCGAGCGCCTGCGCCACCGAAGCAGGGTCGGTGGCGTCGGCGCTGCGGAACACCACCCGCGACACCTTGCCCGGAACCAGCACATCGCTGCCGGACTGTTCGTTGACCCTGGCCCGTGGCGCCGGTTCGGCGCGCAGCTCCATCTTCTGCGTATCACCGAGTTCGGGATGGATGTTCGACGAGGTCCAGCGCACCGTCCAGCGTCCGTCGGTGCGGGCCATCTGCAGCGTCCCGGAGTAGGTCCAGACCCGGTTCTTCGGCAGCACCCATTCGTAGGTGTAGTCGACGGTCGCGGTGTCTCCGGTGACGCGGGCGGCGCCGGTGCGGGCGGTCAGTTGCTCGGCCTGCAAACCCTCCCACGCCGAAACCAACGCCTGCCGGGCCGGTTCCGGCCGGCTGGTGTGCGCGGCGGCGGCATCGACATCACGGGCGGCGAAGGCGCTGACGAAGGACTCGGCAGCCGCGGCGGGCCCCTGCGGGCCCGCCGTGCAGCCGGTTGCGGCGACCGCGAGCGCGGCGACGGCAAGCACGAGGAACACGCGAATCGACATCGGCACCGATGGTAACGGCCATCGGCGGGCAAACACCTGTGGCGCACCGCAGTTCGGGGCGAGGCAGCTCAGTCGAGCAGCACGGTGGTGAAAGTGGCGATCTGCCGGAAACCCACCCGGCGGTAAGCCTTGCGCGCGATCTCGTTGTAGTCGTTGACATACAGGCTGGCAGTGCGCCCGGAGGCGATCACGGCATTGGCGACGGCGGCGGTCCCCGCGGTGCCGAGGCCGTTGCCGCGCCGATCCGGATGCACCCACACACCCTGGATCTGGCCGGTGCGCCGCGACAGTGAACCCACCTCGGCCTTGTACACCACGCGCCCGTCCTCGAACCTGGCCCAGGCACGGCCGGATTCGATCAGACCGGCGACTCGGCGACGGTAACCGCGGCCGCCGTCACCGGCACGCGGGTCGACGCCGACCTCCTCGATGAACATGGCGATGGCCGCTTGCAGGTAACGGTCGAGTTCGTCCACCCGCACCCGGCGGACCTGCGGATCGGGTACGGCCGCCGGCGGCTCGTCCAACGCCAGCAGCGGCTGATCGGCCCGCAGTTCCCGGGCCGGACCCCAGCGCTCGGCCAGCATTTCCCACAGCGGCAGCGCCAGTTCTTGTCTGCCGACCACCGATGAGCAGATCCGGGGCCAGCGGACGGCTCGTTCGGCGAAGGCACGCAACGCGTCCTGATCGCCGAGCAACGGCACCAGATTGACCCCGGAGAAGCACAGTGACTCGGCCGGCCCGCCGCGGCTCCAGAGTTCACCCTGCCCGCCGCTGCTATCGATACCGAATTCCTGCAACCGGGCCGCGACCATACAACAGGCCACAGGATCGGCATCCAGCACTCGCAGGACCTGCGCCAGGTCCCGCTTGGCGAGCTGACGCGCGGGAGGATTCTTCGCGCGTCGCGTCGGCTCCAGCAGACTCCGCACGTCTCACAGCCTGCCATGAACCAGGGCCGCGCGCCGTGGGTATGCCGAAACCCCTGGTCCGGTGCGGCGTTCAGCCGACTGTGACGACCGGTTCCCCGGCGCCGACATCCTCGCCCATCTCCTCGGCGATGCGCATGGCCTCTTCGATCAGGGTCTCCACGATCTGCGCTTCCGGCACGGTCTTGATGACCTCACCCTTGACGAAGATCTGCCCCTTGCCGTTACCGGAGGCGACGCCGAGATCGGCTTCACGCGCCTCACCCGGCCCGTTGACGACGCAGCCCATCACGGCCACCCGCAGCGGGACCTCCATGCCTTCCAGTCCGGCGGTCACCTCGTTGGCGAGGGTGTACACGTCGACCTGGGCGCGCCCACAGGACGGGCACGAGACGATCTCGAGCTTGCGCGGGCGCAGGTTCAGCGATTGCAGGATCTGCCCGCCGACCTTGATCTCCTCGGCCGGCGGCGCCGACAGCGAGACCCGGATGGTGTCGCCGATGCCCTCGCTCAGCAACGCTCCGAAAGCCACCGCCGACTTGATGGTGCCCTGGAACGCCGGGCCCGCCTCGGTGACGCCGAGGTGCAGCGGGTAATCGCACTGCGCGGCCAGCTGCCGATAGGCCTCCACCATGATCACCGGGTCGTTGTGCTTGACCGAGATCTTGATATCGCCGAAGCCGTGCTCCTCGAACAGGCTCGCCTCCCACAGCGCCGACTCCACCAGCGCCTCGGGGGTGGCCTTGCCGTACTTCTCCAGCATCCGCTTGTCCAGCGAACCGGCGTTCACGCCGATGCGGATCGGGATGCCCGCGTCACCGGCGGCCTTGGCGACCTCCTTGACCCGGCCGTCGAACTCCTTGATGTTGCCCGGGTTCACCCGCACCGCGGCGCATCCGGCGTCGATCGCGGCGAAGATGTAGCGCGGCTGGAAGTGGATGTCGGCGATCACCGGGATCTGCGACTTGCGGGCGATGGTGGCGAGCGCGTCGGCGTCTTCCTGACGCGGACAGGCCACCCGCACGATGTCGCAGCCGGACGCGGTCAGCTCGGCGATCTGCTGCAACGTCGCGTTGACGTCGTGGGTCTTGGTGGTCGTCATCGACTGCACCGAGATCGGGTGATCGCTACCCACACCGACGTTGCCCACCATCAGCTGACGGGTCTTGCGGCGGGGAGCCAGCACGGCCGCGGGCGCGGTCGGCATCCCCAATCCGATTGTGCTGGTCACCTTCGGCTGCCTGCTTTCGTCTGGTTCGGGCCTACTCGCCTGCGAGTCTAGTCGCGCACCGGCGACGTTCTCGTGTGACCACCGTGACAGGGCGACGGACATCGGACGAACGTCCGGCGCGCCGGTCAGGGGAACAGTTCGATCGGGTTGACGATGTCGGCGACCAGCGTCAACACCATGTACGCGCCACCGATCACCACCGCCACATAGGTCACCGGCAGCAACTTCAAGTAGTCGACCGGCGCCCCCGGCGCCAGCCCCTTCCAACCACGGACAGTGTTGCGCAGCTTTTCGTAGAGCACCACCGCGATATGGCCGCCGTCCAGCGGCAGCAGCGGCAGCAGGTTGAACGCGCCGAGGAAGAAGTTCAGGCTGGCCAGGACCAGGATGAACAGGCCCCAGAGGCCGCGTTCGGCGGTCTCGCCACCGATCTTCGAGGCGCCGTACACGCTCACCGGGGTTTCCGGGTCGCGCTCGCCGCCGGTCACCGCCGTCCACAGGTCGGCCACCTTGGCCGGCATCTGGGCCAGCGATTGGAAGGTGCGCACGAACATGTCGCCGGTGAACGCGCCGGCTGCCGGGATGGCGGCGAGCACGTTGTACTTGACCGGCTCGTAGTAGTCGGAGCCGACACCGACCGCGCTCACCTCGCGACCGGGACCACCGTCGGACGGGTAGCGGATGACGCGTTCCGGCGTGACCGGAATCGTCAGGATCTGGCCGTCACGCTCGATGGTGTAGGTGAACGGCCCGGTCTGGTTCTGGGTCTCGGTCTGGAACTCCCGCCAGGTCTCGACCTCGACGCCGTTGACGGCTTTCACCACGTCACCGCGCTGCAACCCGGCCCGCTGCGCCGGACCGGTGCCGGTGCACTCGGCCAGCGTGCCGTCCGGATTCTGGGTGGCGACACAGCTCATCTCGCCGAGTGCGGTCGCCGGCGGCTGGTTGAAGTTGGGCAGCCCCCAGCCAACGGCGAGCACCACGACCAGCAGGAAACCGAGCAGGAAGTTCATCGCGATGCCGCCGAACATGACGACCAGCCGCTTCCAAGTGGCCTGGCGGTACATCGCCCGGTCCAGCTCCTCGGGCTCGAGTTCGTCGAGCGCGGTCATACCCGCGATATCGCAGAACCCGCCCAGCGGCAGCGCCTTCAGGCCGTACTCGGTCTCACCGCGCCGGAACGAGAAGATGCGCGGCCCGAAGCCGATGAAGTAGCGGCGCACCTTCATCCCGGTCGCCTGTGCGGCCCACATATGCCCGCACTCGTGTAGTGCGATCGAGATCGTGATGCCGAGGGCGAACAGCGCGAAACCGAACGCGAACACCATTTGCTCTACAGCCCTCCTGCGTTGCGCAGCTCGTCAGTTCCCGGCACGCGCGCGTCCGGGGGTCGGCCGCGAGCACGCGTCCACAGTACCGGCAGGGCCGGACAGTGACCGGATGCGTCCACCCGGCAGCGGTCGGTCCGGCGATGCGCGCCGGCCGGGGGCGGCGATCTCCGTCGCCCCACCGGGCATGCCCGCTAGCCGAGCACCAGTTTCCGCGCGTACTCACGCGCCCAAGCGTCGGCGGCGAGCACTTCCTCCAGGCTGGTCGGCTCGGCGCGCCAATCGTCGGCGGCGGCGACCGCGAGACCGACGGTGCGCACGATCTCCGGGAACCGGATGACGCCGTCGAGGAAGGCCTGCACCGCGACCTCGTTGGCCGCGTTGTACACCGCGGTCACACAGCCGCCCGCGGTACCGGCCTGCCTGGCCAGCTCCACCGCGGGGAAGACCTCGTTGTCCACCGGCTCGAACTCCCACGTCGTGGCGGTCGAGAAATCACAGGCCGCCGCGGCACCGGGCACCCGGTCGGGCCAGCCGAGCGCCAGCGCGATCGGCAGCTTCATATCGGGCGGGCTGGCCTGCGCCAGCGTCGAGCCGTCGGTGAAGGTGACCATCGAGTGCACGATCGACTGCGGATGCACCGTGACGTCGATGCGGTCGTAGGGAATGCCGAACAGCAAGTGGGTTTCGATCAACTCCAGGCCCTTGTTCACCAGCGAGGCCGAATTGAGCGTGTTCATCGGACCCATCGACCAGGTGGGATGGGTTTTCGCCTCGGCCGGGTTCACCGCTTCCAGCATCTCGGTGGTCCAGCCACGGAACGGTCCACCGGAAGCGGTGAGGATGAGCCGGTCCACTTCCTCGGCACGCCCGGCGCGCAGACATTGCGCCAACGCGGAATGCTCCGAATCCACCGGCACGATCTGCCCGGGCGCGGCGGCCCTCGTCACCAGCGACCCGCCCGCGACCAGAGATTCCTTGTTGGCCAAGGCCAGCCGAGCACCGGATTGCAGGGTGGCCAGCGTCGGTTCCAGTCCGAGGGAGCCGACCAGCGCGTTCAGCACCACGTCTGCCTCGGTGCGCCGCACCAGTTCGGTCACCGCGCCCGGCCCACCGAGTTCGACGCCGAGCCGCTGGGCCGCGCCCGGATCGGCAACGGCCACATTCGCGGTACCGGTGGCCGCCATCTGCGCGGCGAGCAGATCGGCGTTACCGCCACGGGCGGCCAGACCGACCACCTCGAACTTGCCGGGGTTGGCGGCGATCACCTCCAGCGCCTGGGTTCCGATGGAACCGGTGCTGCCGAGCAGGAGAACTCTTACGACGTCGGACACCCGCACATTCTTACGGACACCGCACCCTGCTGGCTACGACGACCGGTCGTATGCCACGATATCGGGCAGTATCCGATTCTCGAGCTGAGGAGCGATCGTGGCCGCCACGGAACTCGAAACCACCACCAGTGACCGCGCCGTCACCACTGTGGATCCCGCTGAGGTTCCGTCGGCCGCATGGGGTTGGAGCGGCGAGTCCCGGCGCGCCTTCCGGATCGCGGGCTGGATCGTCGTGCTTGCTCTGCTGGGCATGCTGTTCGAGGGCCCGCAGGGTGCGTCCTCGGGTACCGGCAACGTCGGCTACATCTTCCTCGTCGCCTCGGCCCTCGGCCTGGCCTTCATCCTCATCCGCGACAGCATCCTGCGCCGCAAGCCGCGCTAGTCCGCGCGTATCCCTCGATCTACCAGCGCCCCCGGTGGCTCGATCTGCTGATCGGCCACCGAGGCACTGTTGTGCTGATTGTCCGGCTGGGCTCAGCCTTCGGCCGCCAGCTGGCCGCAGGCCGCCGCGATCTCTTGACCACGGGTATCGCGCACCGTGCACGGCACGCCCTTGGCGTTGACGCGGCGCACGAATTCCTGCTCCACCGGCTTCGGGCTGGCATCCCATTTGCTGCCCGGAGTCGGGTTCAGCGGAATCACGTTGACGTGCACCCGGGAGCCGAGCGCCTTGTGCAGCTTCTCCCCCAGCATGTCCGCACGCCAGGGGTGATCATTGATGTCGCGAATCAGCGCGTACTCCACCGACACTCGGCGTCCGGTCTTATCGGCGTAGTAGCGGGCGGCGTCGAGCACCTCCGCCACCGGCCAGCGGTTGTTCACCGGCACCAGCGTGTCACGCAATTCGTCGTCGGGGGTGTGCAGCGAGACCGCGAGCGTCACCGACAGGCCCTCATCGGCCAGCTTGCGGATGGCGGGCGCCAAACCGACCGTGGACACCACCACATTGCGCTGCGAGATGCCGAGCCCGTCCGGCGCGGGCGAGGTGATCCGCCGCACCGCGTTCACGACCCGCTTGTAGTTGGCCAGCGGCTCCCCCATGCCCATGAAGACGATGTTGGACAACCGGCCCGGACCGCCGTGTACCTCACCGTCACGTAGTGCGGCGGCCGCGGCCCGGACCTGGTCGACGATCTCGGCGGTCGACAGGTTGCGGTTCAGTCCGCCCTGACCGGTCGCGCAGAACGGGCACGCCATACCGCAGCCGGCCTGGCTGGAGATGCACAGGGTGGCCCGGTCCGGGTAGCGCATGAGCACGCTCTCCAGCAAGGTGCCGTCACCGGCGCGCCACAGCGTCTTGCGGGTGTCGCCGCCGTCGCAGGCGACATGCTTGACCGGCGTCAACAGCGGCGGGAACAACGCCTCGCCGACCTTCGCGCGCAGCGGCGCGGGCAGATCCGTCATCTGCTCCGGGTCGGCCTGCAACCGCCCGTAATACTGGCGTGCGATCTGGTCGGCGCGGAAGGCGGGCAGCCCGAGTTCGGCCATCGCGGCGCGGCGGCCGTCGGCGTCCAGATCGGCCAGGTGGCGCGGCGGCATCCCACGGCGCGGGGCATCGAAAACCAGGGGCAGGGAGACGGTCATAGTTTCTCCAGTGTCCCATCCCCTGGGCTATCGACCACATCACATCCCCTCGACAGCGCTTCGGCGGTCGCCACAGCGCGCCGCAGCGCGGGAAATCCGTGCGGGAGCGATAGCTGTCGGGAATGATCGATATATGTCTACCCATGCCGCTGACCAGGTGCCCGAACCGGATCCGATCCCGCAGACCGAACCGGCCGTCACCCCTCGCACCCGCCGCACGCTGGAGAAGTCGAAGGCGGGATACACCTGGGTCGGCCTCGTCGTGGCCGCGCTGCTGGGAATCCTGCTGCTGATCTTCATCCTGCAGAACCTGGAGCGGGTGGAGGTCGACCTGCTGTTCTGGACCTTCGGCCTGCCGCTCGGGGTATCGGTGCTGCTGTCGGTGATCGCCGGTGCGCTGGTGATGGCGCTGGTCGGCGGCGTGCGCATCATGCAGTTGCGCCGCGCCGCCAAACGCCCCTGACCGCCGGCCTCAGAGCAGGGTGCTGAGCACCAGCCACGACACGAACGCCGAGGGCAGCATCGAGTCGAGCCGATCCATGATGCCGCCGTGCCCGGGCAGCAGCGTGCCCATGTCCTTGATGCCGAGTTCGCGCTTGATCTGCGATTCGATCAGATCGCCGATGGTCGCCACCAGCACAAGGCCGACGCCGAGCACCACACCGATCATCGAGTTGGCGTCCAGCAGCAACGTCACCGTGAGCAGGCCACCGATCACGCTGAACACCAGCGAACCGCAGAACCCCTCCCACGATTTCTTCGGGCTGATCGACGGCACCATCGGATGCCTGCCGAACAGCACCCCAGCGACGTAGCCGCCGACGTCGGAGCAGACCACCAGGATCATGAACGTCAGCACCCGCAGGTTGCCGTCCGGCTCGAGCAGCAGCAACACCGCGAACGAAGCGAGCAGCGGAATCCAGGCGAGGGTGAAGATCGCGATCGAGGTGTCGCGCAGGAAGTTCCGCGGGGCCGTGGTCAGGCCGTGGTCGAACAACCGCCACACCATGCACACCAGCGCCGTGGCCGCGAACGCTCCGGCGACGCCCTCCGGCCCGAACGGCCAGCCCAGCCAGAACACCGCTTGACCACCGACGATCAACGGGATCCGCGGAACGAGCACGTCGGCCTCACGCAGCCGCTTGGCGACCTCCCAGGTGGCCACCGCGATCGCGGCACCCGCCACGCCGATGAACACCTTCGGCACGAACAACAGGATCGCGATGAGCGAGAGCCCGAGACCGAAGCCGACGATCAACGCCGCTGGTAGGTTGCGACCGGCCCGCGACTTGGGCGCCGCCGGTTCCGGCGCGGGCGATTCGCGCCCGCTCGGCGCCGCATCCGCCGCACCGGCGGCAGCGGCGTCATAGGGGCCGTCGTCCGGTGCCTGTTGTCCCGCCGCACCGGCCGCAGCGGTGTTCTCGGCCACGATTGTCCCGTCGCTCAACTCGTCGTTTCCGTTTCGTCCCCCGCCCGGGCGGGCCCGCCAGATCTGGGTCAGACCTCGAGCAGTTCGGCTTCCTTGTGCTTGACCAGCTCATCGACCTGGCCGACATATTTGGCGGTGGTCTTGTCGAGTTCCTTCTCGGCCCGCCCGACCTCGTCCTCGCCCGCCTCGCCATCCTTCTGGATGCGCCCGAGTTCTTCCATCGCCTTGCGGCGCACGTTGCGGATCGCGACCTTGGCGTCCTCCCCCTTGGACTTGGCCTGTTTGACCATCTCGCGACGGCGCTCCTCGGTGAGCTGCGGGATCGAAATCCGCAGGATGTCACCGTTGTTGGTGGGGTTCACGCCGAGATCGGAGTTGCGGATCGCGGTCTCGATCGCACCCAGCTGCGACTGTTCGTACGGCTTGATCACCACCATCCGCGGTTCCGGCACGGTGATACTCGACATCTGGGTGACCGGGGTAGGCGATCCGTAGTAGTCGACCAGCACCCGGGAGAACATGCCCGGATTCGCCCGACCGGTGCGGATGGTG
>NZ_BAFY01000173.1 GCF_000308555.1 Nocardia cyriacigeorgica NBRC 100375
CGACCCGTGGGCCGTTGTCCATCAGCCACTGGTACACCTCGAGGCCCGGCATGGCGACCATCTCGGTGGGGTCGTCGGAGGCCGCTTTGATCGTCTGATGCGGTTTACCGGCGGCGACGGCCAGGCGATCCGCGGCGATGGCCTCGTGCAGGACCGGGATCATGGTCGGTGGCACGAGGCGGCTGAAGGTGGCCCACCCGTCGGTCAGCGGCACCTGGGACACCACGGCGCGCACCCGCCGGTCGGTGGCGGCGACGACCAGGACATGGGCCCCGGCGTAGCTGGTGCCCCACACCGCGATCCGATCCGGGTCGATACCGTCGAGGTTCTGCGCGAAGGTGATCGCGTCGCGGTATCCGTCGATCTGGGCCTGCGGGTTCACCTCGTACCTGGGCGCGCCGTCCGAGGTCCCGAAGCCGGGATGGTCGTACACCAGGCAGGCCAGGCCCGCGGCGGTGAGTACCTCGGCGAACGGCGCCACCCATTCCTTGACGCCGGCGAACCCATGCGTCATGACCACCAGTGGTGCGCCGGTCGGCGGGCAGGTCTGCGGCCGATACAACCAGCCGCGCAGGGTCACGCCGTTGCTGAGGAATTCGGTATCGACCCGCATCATGCCTCCAAATAAATTACGTGTCGTAACGTAATGGATCGTAGAGGCGTGGCAATGTGGCGTCAACCACATCAATGCATCAACTATGTCAACCCTGGTAGCCGAGCGCATCCAACGCGGATCGGACGGTCAGCCGCACCAGCTCGTCATCGATCGGGCCGAGCGAGGGCATCAGCGCCCGCATCAGCATCGGACCGGTGATCAGATCACAGATCCATTCCGGGTCCACGCCCGGCGCGATCTCCCCCCGAGCAACCGCGCGTTCCAGAATCGAGGCGGTGGACACGCGCCGGGGCGTGAGGAATTCCTCCTGGAAACGACGGGCCGCCTCGGGGTTGCTCGCCAGATCGGCCAGCAACCCGGGCAGCGCCTTGCACATCACCGGTTCGGTGAACAGGTCCCGCTGATGCCGCTGGATCGCCAGCAATTCCGCTTCGAGGCCACCGAGATCCAGCCCGCCCGGCTGCAAACCGAAGCGATCGATCAGCACGGCCATGACGAGCTCGGCACGGTCGGCGTAGCGGCGATACAGGGCCGGTCGGCTCGTCTCCGCCTCGTCGGCCACAGCCTGAAGCGACAGCGCGGCATACCCACGCTCGACGACCAGCCGCGCGGTGGCCTCGAGCAAGGCCGCATCCAAGTCACGATCGCGGGGGCGGCCCACTCGGGGCGAGGTCGTTCCTGGCATATCTGCACGGTACCGATTCATCCCGCGAACCCCCGCGCCGATCAGCGCGCCGGAGGTAGCGGCTCCCGGCCGGCGCGGTGCCGGACATCACCGCTCCAGTCGCGCCTCGAACGCGATGCGGTCACCGCGATACAGCGACCGCACCCGCTCGATCGGCTGCCCCTGCGGATCCACACTGCGCCGGTTGAGCAGGATCAGCGGCAGCGCGGTGCTGCATTCGAGCAGGGCGGCCTCACGGGGGGAGGCGGGCACGGTTTCGATGCGCTCGGTGGCGGCGGCGAATTCCACGCCCGCGGCGCGGATGGCCGCGTACAGCGACGTCGTCGGGTCGTAGCTACCGCGCAAGCCCGCGAAGCGGTGCAGCGGCAGGTAGGTGCTCTCCAGGCCGATGCGTTCACCGTCGGCCAGCAGCACCCGTTCCAGATGCATCACCTCGGTACCGGGCTCGAGGCCGAGGTCGCGGGCGGTGTCGGCGTCGGCGGGCACGTCCTGCCAGTCGACCACCAGGCGCCCGGGCACCCGCCCGAGACTCAGCGCTGCCTCGGTGTAGGACTGTAAGGCCAGCGGCTGCACCATTTTCGGCCGCGACACCACTGTGCCCCGGCCCTGCCGTCGGATCCGGCCCTCCACCAGCAGATCGCGCAGGGCTTGGCGCACCGTCTCGCGTGCGACCTCGAACCGGGTGGCGAGTTCGCGCTCCGATGGCACCGGATCGCCTTCGTTCAGGTCGTCGAGGATCCGCTCGATCGCGGTGCGCACCTGATAGGCCTTGCCGACGACCTTGGGCATCGTCGCCGGAAAAGCCTTGGGCCACCGGGTATCCGCCCCCGCCACATCCGTCGTGTCCATGCCCCCAGCGTACCCGCAATTGGTCTATACCAATTGTTAACCCAGCGTTCGCTCGGTCCACACCCATCGGTCTAGACCAATGTGCACGATGGGCTCATGCGATTGGTCATCATCGGCGGCGGCATCCTCGGCACCGCGCACGCCCTCGCCGCGATCGGGCGCGGCCACGAGGTCGTGCAGTTGGAGCGCGAGCCCGAGGCCCGCGGCGCCACAGTACGCAACTTCGGCCTGGTCTGGGTCTCGGGGCGCTCGCACGCCGAACTCGAGCTGACGCTGCGGTCGCGGCAACTCTGGGAGGAGATCGGCGGCCGCGTTCCCGGCGTGGGGTTCCGGTCGGCCGGTTCGCTGACGCTGGTACGCACACCCGCCGAACTGGCCGTGGCCGAGGCCGCCGCTGCGGGACCGACCGCCGCGCAGCGCGGATTCGAGCTGCTCGAGCCCGAGCAGGTCCGTGCGCTCAATCCCGCCCTGCGCGGCAAGTTCCTTGCCGGACTGCATTGTTCGGCCGACGCGGCGGTGGAATCACGTCAAGCCCTGCCCGCGCTGCGCGCCTATATGGAAGCCACGGGCCGCTACACCTTCCACGCGGCCACCGAGGCCAGGACCGTCGAGGACACCTCCGGCGGCGCGGTCGTGCGCGACGACCAAGGCCGGACGTTCGAGGCCGATCTGGTGCTCGTCTGCGCCGGCGCCGCGCACACCGGGCTGACCCGTGATCTCGTCGGCGCGCTGCCGGTGCGGCGGGTGCGGTTGCAGATGATGCAGACCGCGCCGCTGGGCGAACCGCTCACCACCGCCATCGCCGACGGCGACAGCTTCCGCTACTACCCGGGATTCGCCGGCCCCCAGGTCGAGGCGCTCGAACGCGAGCAGTCCCAGACCGCCACCGCCGCCGAGCACAAAATGCAACTGCTGTGCGTGCAGCGCCTGCACGGCGGGCTCACCATCGGCGACACCCACGAGTACACCGAACCGTTCCCCTTCGATGTCGACGAGGCGCCCTACGAGCACCTCACCGCCGTCACCGAGGAACTACTCGGCCGCAAGCTGCCGCCCATCGTGCGCCGCTGGGCCGGGGTGTACAGCCAGAGCGTCGACCCGGAGACCATCGTCACCCGCGCCGCGGCCGGCGCCCACATCTGGGTGGTGACCGGGCCCGGCGGGCGCGGCATGACCCTCGGACCCGCACTCGGCGAGGACACCGCCGACCTGCTGAACCTGTGAGGATCACCATGCCGGACACCACCATTCAGCTCGCCGTCCTGGATATGGCCGGCACCACCGTCGCCGATGGCGGGCTGGTGCTGCGCGCCTTCGAGGAGGCCGCCACCGCTGCCGGGATCCCCGCCGACGGCCCCGAACGCGACCGCGCCCGCACCTACGTACTCGACACCATGGGGCAGTCGAAGATCGCCGTCTTCCGTGCCCTGCTCGGCGACGAGGACAAGGCACACCAGGCCAACCGCGCCTTCGAAACCGCCTACGACGCCCTGATCACCGACTCCGACGTCGCGCCGATCCCCGGCGCCGTCGAGGCCATCCGGTCCTTGCGCTCGGCCGGAGTGAAGGTGGCGCTCACCACCGGTTTCAGCCGCATCACCCAGGACCGGCTGCTCGACGCCCTCGGCTGGCACGATCTCGCCGACCTGACGCTGGCGCCCTCGGAGGCCGGCCGCGGCCGCCCCTACCCCGACCTGGTGCTCACCGCGCTGCTGCGCCTGGGCGCCGACGCCGTCGACCGGGTGGCGGTGCTCGGCGACACCACCAGCGATATCGCCACCGGTCTCGCCGCGGGCGCCCGGATCGTGGCGGGCACCCTCACCGGCGCCCACGACGCGGACGCACTGCGCGACGCCGGCGCCACCCACGTGGTGGCGTCGGTCAGCGAGTTCGCCGACCTGATCCTGCACTGATCCCTCCCCCGTCCCTTCGACTCATCCCTCGCTTCGAACGAAAGTTGCAGTCATCGTGCGTACTTCGAACACACCGGGCCGACGCCTGGCACGCACCCTGTCCCGGACCGCATTGCTGGTCGCCGCCGCCACCGCCGTCGCGTTCACGGCGGCCTGCGGCGGAACAGGGGCCGAGGCCACCGGCGGGAAATCGGTCACCGTCTACTCCGCCGACGGCCTGGCCGGTTGGTACGGCAAGCGCTTCGCCGAGTTCACCGAGCAGACCGGCATCGCGGTCAATCTGGTCGAAGCCGGCTCCGGCGAGGTGGTCAACCGGGTGACCATGGAGCAGAACAACCCGCAGGCCGACGTGCTGGTGACGCTGCCACCGTTCATCCAGAAGGCGAAGAGTTCGGGCCTGCTCGCCGACAGCGGCATCGACACCGGCGCCGTGCCGGACGCCGACAAGGACCCCGACGGCCAGTACGTCACCCTCGCCGAGAACTACCTGTGCTTCATCGCCAACCCGTCGGTCCAGACCGCGGGCCTGACCTGGGACGATCTGCTGAAGCCGGAGTTCAAGGGCAAGCTGCAGTATTCGACGCCGGGCCAGGCCGGTGACGGCACCGCGGTGCTGATCCTGTTGCAGCAGTTGCTCGGCAAGCAGGGCGCGCTCGACTATCTGGCGAAGTTGCAGGCCAACAATGTCGGCCCGTCGTCGTCGACCGGCAAACTGCAGGCCAAGGTCGACAAGGCCGAGCTACTCATCGCCAATGGCGATATCCAGATGAACCTGGCCACCATCGCGGACAAGGGATCGAAGTTCTCCATCTTCTTCCCCGCGGCCGCCGACGGGAAGCGGTCCACGGTCGCGGTCCCCTACGTCATGGGACTGAGCAAAACCGCACCGCACCAGGCGGAGGCGAAGCAGCTGATGGAGTTCCTGCTGTCGGCGCCGGCCCAGCAGACCTTGGCACCGGAGGCGTTCGCGGTGCCCGCGCGCGCCGAGTTGCGCACGGTGCCAACGGGCACCGAGCCATCGCCGAGCAGCTTGCTGGCCGGTGTCGAGGTCGTGCCGGTCGATTGGAACACGGTGCTGACCGAGCTGGACGGCGATATCGCCGCCTACCAGCGGGCCACCGGCAGCTGACCCCGCGACGACGACAGGAGCCGACAATGCCCGCCGGTGACGCGCTCACGACCACCACCACCACGAATCCCACGCATGACACGGCCGAACCCGCGATCGTGTTCGACCGGGTGGGCGTCAGTTACGGACGCGGCCGCACCGCGACCGTCGCCCTGACCGACTTCTCGCTGCGGGTGGCGGCGGGCGAGACCGTCGCGTTGCTCGGACCGAGTGGTTCCGGCAAGTCCACCGCGCTCAAGGCTCTGGCCGGATTCGTCCGGCCGACCTCGGGCGCGGTGCGACTGGCCGGGCGCGAGGTCACCGGCTTGTCGCCGGCCAAACGCGGCATCGGCGTCGTCGTCCAGTCCTACGCCCTGTTCCCGCATATGACGGTGCACGGCAATGTCGCGTTCGGGCTGAAAGCGCATCGGGTGCCGCGCCGGGAGATCGACGCCCGAGTTGCCGAAGCCCTGGAGATGGTCGGCATGGCCGGCTACGCCAAACGCCTGCCCCGTGAGCTGTCCGGTGGTCAGCAGCAGCGGGTGGCCATCGCGCGGGCGCTGGCCATCCGGCCGCCGGTGCTGCTGCTGGACGAACCGCTGGCGGCGCTCGACGCGCAGCTGCGCCAATCCATGCTCGGTGAGCTGCAACAACTTCGGCAGGCGCTGCCCGATACGGCGATGCTGTATGTCACCCACGATCAGACCGAGGCGCTGGCCCTGGCCGACCGCATCGCCGTCATGCGCGATGCGCGGCTGGTCGACATCGATACCGCGGCCGACCTGTGGCAGCGCCCGCCCAGCGATTTCACGGCGGCCTTCCTCGGGGGCGCGAATCTGGTGCCGTGCACAGTGAACCGGGTCTCCGGCGGCTCGGCCCTGGTCACCGCGGGCAGCCGCACCCTGCGCGCCGAAGCCCCCGCTCCCGGCGTCGGTCGACCGGCCTGGACACCGGATGCGGCCACACTGTTGTGTATCCGGCCGCACACCATCGGAATCGGCGCCACGTCCGAGCGGGACGCACTGCGGGCGACGGTGGTGAGCACCGTGTGGCGCGGGTCGTCCACCCGGCTGCGACTGCGGATCGACGGGCTGCCCGGCGAACTCACCGCCGACGTACCCGGCCAGGCAGACACCACCGTCGATTCGGTGGTCGGCGTGCACCTGCCCGATCCGGCCGGTGTGCTCATCCCACCCGCGCTCGACGCGGCGAGCGGAGAAACGTCATGAGCCCACATCAGACGCCGACCGGAGCCGGTTTGCCGCAGCGTATTCCGGTGCCGGCGCACGCCGGCACCGAGCACGGCGACCCGGCCACCAGCCTTGCGCGGACCCCGCGAACACCCGGCCGCACCAACGAGACGCGGGCTCGTCGATGGCGAACGCTGCTCACCGCGATCGAAACGAGGCGTGGCCGATGAGCACACCGCTGATCGAACGCCCCACGCCGTCACCGGCCGCGCCGACGGCGGCACCCCGCTCGTGGCGTCCGATCCTCTGGGGCCTGCCGCCCATCATCGTGGTGCTGGTCATCGCGGCCTACCCGATCCTGCGGGTGCTCACCGAATCGACGATCACTCCGGACGGTCGCGGCACCGGAACCTGGGCGCAGGTCCTCGGATCCGCCGCCTTCCGGGACGCGTTGTGGCGCACGATATCCATCGCGGTCTGCTCGACGGCGGGCTGCCTGGTGCTCGGCACCTTCCTCGCGATCGTGCTCGCGTTCGTGCCATTTCCCGGCGCGACGGTGGTGGGCCGGCTGATCGACACCGTGCTCACGCTGCCGTCGTTCCTGATCACCCTCGCCTTCACCTTCCTCTACGGCACGGCGGGCGCGGTCAACGCGCTCATCGCCCGGCTCACCGGACGGGAGGGCCCCGCCCTGGATTTCCTCACAACACCGACCGGGGTGATCCTGGCCGAAATCACCTTCTTCACCCCGTTCGTGGTGCGGCCGCTGCTGGCCGCGTTCGCCCAACTGCCGCGCGAGCAACTCGACGTCGCGGCGAGTCTGGGCGCGAGCCCGTGGCGGGTGCTGCGACAAGTGGTGCTGCCCGAGGCGTGGCCCGCCCTCGCTGCGGGCGGCAGCCTGGTCCTGCTGTTGACGCTCAACGAATTCGGGATCGTGCTGTTCACCGGCGCGAAAGGGGTGATCACCCTGCCCGCGCTGATCTACACCCGTGGCATCGTCACCTTCGATCTGCCGGGGGCGGCGGTGCTGGCCACCGTCCAGGTCGCGCTGTCGCTGACCCTGTATCTCGGGTACCGGCTGATCTTCGCCAAGGTCACCGGCCCGTCCCGGAAGGAGCGCTGAGCAATGCTGGTGTGGACCGGGCGCGGACGTGCGCTGGTACTCGCGGTTTTCGCGGTGGTGGTGCTGGTGGTCTTCGCGGCTCCCATCGCGACGGTGTTCGCGGCGGCACTGGCGGGCAGCTGGACCGGCCCGCTGCCATCGGATCTCGGCACCGCCAATCTCGAACGAGCGCTGTCGGGTGAGCAGGTGGCCAGCCTGTCGGTCAGCGTGCAGACAGCGCTGCTGGCCGGCGCGGTGTCGCTGGTGCTCGGCACCTGGGCGGCTCTGGCGGCACGGGAGGCGCCGCAGTGGTGGCGGCGGCTGACCGACGCGGTGTTCCACCTGCCGGTCGCCGTGCCGTCGGTGGCGATCGGGCTCGGCGTGCTGATCGCGTTCAACGAGCAGCCACTATTGCTGGGCGGCACCAAATGGATTGTCATCGTGGCGCATTCGGTGCTGGTGCTGGCATATGCGTTCAGCGCGGTGTCGGCCGCCTGCGACCGGCTCGATCCGGGCTACCGGCAGGCAGCCGAATCGCTCGGCGCCGGCCCGGTCCGGGTGCTGTGCCAAGTGACCCTGCCCCTGCTGCTGCCCGCCCTCGGCGCGGCGGCGGGCCTGGCCGTCGCGCTGTCGATGGGTGAGCTGGGCGCAACCATCATGGTGTACCCGGCCACCTGGAAGACGCTGCCGGTCAGCATTTTCGCGCTCACCGATCGCGGCGAGGTCTTCGACGCCGCGGCAGGCACCACCGTGCTCGTGCTGGTCACGCTGCTGGCGCTCATCCTGCTCGGCCGGATCAAGGGCCGCGCCGCACTGCGCTGAACGACGACAGCGGCCGGTGGTGGTCCGTGGGGACTACCACCGGCCGCTCGAGCAACTGTCCAGAGGGCTGGACGCGGCCGCGATGTTACTGCTCCGGCAGCCGCCGACGGCCGCCGGTGACCTCGGCGATCAAATCGGTGTAACCGTCGACCAGTTCGGCCAGGTGATACCAGTGCTTGTGCGTGTTGTCGCTGCGCGCACCGTTGGCATCGATGGCCTGGTTGGCGTTGACCCAGCTGCGCGCCATCCGGTCGATCACCGCCCCGAGGCTTTCGGTGTGCAGGGTGGCGCCGTTGCGATGCTGCGGCACCTCCTGGGTGATCCACTCGTTGATGTCGTCGACGAGTTCCACCCTGCGACAGTCGATTTCGGCTACCAAGGCCGTATCACGCAGTTGGGCGCGGCGCTCGTGCAGTTCGACCAGCGCGTGCGCTGAGCGCAGCATCTCGCGGTCTTGAAACCGCCGCCCCTGGAAGGCACACAGCAATTGCGGCGCTGTCGGCAGAACCCCCACCGTCGGCGCGCTCATCCCCACACCCCGAACTCACCCGACACCATCACACTTTGTACCAACATGATTGGCTCTCTGTTCGGTTATCCGGATCGGATCGCTTGTTCACAACAAGGATAGGTGGATTTTGCACTTACGGATGCAAGAACACAAGACCCCAGAACGCAATATTGCGAACTACTTTGTGCGTACCGGGCGGTATGTGGAGACGCTGTCGCTCAGGCATGTTGCGGCAACCCGACTGCCGACCGGCACCGGCACGCAGACGAGCTGACGAAGAGTGCACCGGCGGTCCGACTCGGACCGCGCAGATTCAGAGACTCAGCGGTGGCGAGGGCGGGAATACGACCGGCAGCGCGGTCAGCGCGCGGTGGAATGGTCCTGGCCGCCAGACGAGCTCATGCTTGGGGACCGCCAGCGTCAACTCCGGCAGGGCATCCAGAAGCTGATCGATGGCGTCCTGCGCGAGCAGATACGAGAACGGACGGGCGTGCGCGGGGCATGCGTGCGGGCCGGAGCTGAACGCCAGATTCCAACCGTTACCGGCGAACTCGCCGGTGTTGATGTCGGGATCGTTGTTGCAGGCAGCCATGCTGATGATCACCGGCTGATTGGCAGGCAGCCAGACCTTCTCGATCAGGATCGGCTGGCGGGGATAGGTGATGCAGTAGTTCGCCATGGGCGGGTCGACAGCGAGCATCTCGTCGAGCGCGCTCCTGGTCGACAAGGGAAGACTGTGATCGTTGCTGGTGAAGCGGGGATCGCTCAGCATCATCACGAGGGTGTTGGCGATGAGGTTCACCGGGGGTTCGACACCGGCGGCGAACAACAGAACCAACTGATGCACCATCTCCTCGTCGGTCAGCCCGGCCGGGTGCTGGACCAGCCGCGTCGTCACGTCGTCGCCCGGGTGGGCCCGCTTGAGCGCGGTGAGCTCGAGCAACGCGCTACCCATCTGGGCGTTGACCGTTTCGGTGTCCACACCGTCGAACATCGCCGCGCTGGCCGCGGCGACCTGCTCACCGATGTCCTGCGGGCAGCCGAGCACCTGGCACAGGACCGAAAAGACCAACGGGAGAGCGTACTGGCTCAGCACATCGGCCTGGCCGTCCCGGCAGAAGGTGTTGGTGATCGGGATGGCAGACTTCTCCACCATCGCTCGCTGCATGTTCAGATCGATTCCGGCCAGTGCGTCGTTCATCGCGCCGCGGTAGCGTGCGTGCTCGGCGCCGCTGGTGCGAATCGCGTTCGGGCGCCATTCGACCATCGGCAGAATGGGCATGTCGGCGGGCACGGTCTTCTGCCAGGCTCGCGGGTCGGCCGGGAAGTGTTCGGGGTCGTTGAGAATACGCACCGCGGTCCGGTATTTGGTCACCAGCGTCGCAGGTACTCCTGGCCACATCTCGATCGGCACCAGCGGCCCGTAGTCACGGCGCATCTGCCGGTATGCCCCATGCGGGTCGGCCGCAAAATTCTCGGTGTAGATCGGGATTCGGGGGCCTATGCCCTCGATCGGCGAAAATGAGTCGGCGCCAGCACCCTGTGTGGGCTGCGTATGCACGTAATCTCCTTGACATCGAATCCGGCAGCTAGTACTCGAGATGAGACCGGGCGTAGGCCATCGAGCTGCGATAGCGTTCCCTGCCAACAAGTTTCTGTCGGCGGAGCCCGCGTGTCGGCCACACATCGCCCCGGCCTTGTGTACCGTACTCCGACCATCCGATCACGGCACGGTGTTCACACCATCGACGGCCAGCGCAGAGTTCGTCCCGCGCACACCCGTCGCGATCTCGGCCGCAGGCGCCATCCCCGGCGATAACAGCATCCAGCGTGCCTCCGCGGTCGGCGGAGGCACGCTGGATCAGGACTCAGACCGGCGAATTCAGTGGCGGCGCACCTCCTCGCAGCGGGTGTCCCACGCGGTCACCAGATCATCGGACAACACCGGGGCGCCGAGAATCTCGTCGTCGAATCCGAACGAGTCCAGGAGGGCGGGCAGATGGACTGCCAGGTTGTCGATAGCATCGCCGAGCGCCTGCTGCACCGCCTTGACACCGGCGATGTCGAGCAAGCCGTGGGTGAGATACCACGTCGAATGTTCATCGAGGTACTGCAAAGCGAACACGTCGCGCACCGCGGCGATCTCCGGGAATTCGGCGTGCTTGTCGAGCATTCGCAGAGCCTGCGCGGCGCAATGCGCATCCGCGACGCTGAGCGCATCCGGAATGACCGCCAGTCGAGCGGCCAACTCGGAGTTGCTGAGCTGCGGTTGCGCTTCCTGCGCGATCGTCAGAGTACGGGCCTCGAGCAGGCGGGCGCGCTCCTGCGGATCGGCGGGATCGTGTAGACGTGCCTCGGCCGGCGGCGAGCTCGCAAGTTGCTTGGCCAGCACACGACCACCGACCGAACCGAGGACATGGCAATCGCCCTCACCGGTGATGGCGGCATGGCAGACACCGAGGTAGTCGGCGACGCGATTGGCGCTGAACATGCCCTGCGCACCCATTTTGATGCGAGCGTGGGTGACCGTGGCCAGGGCATGCGGCTGGATGAAGTACTTGGCCAACATCACCGTGACGACGGTGTCGCGGTCGGTGAGATCGCTGCCCGCGAGGAAGGTCTTGATCTCGTTGCCGTAGACCGTCCGCGCGACAGTCCCCGCCAGATCGGTCAGCAGGGTGTCACGCACGTGCGGTAGATCGGCCATGAGGGGCCGATCGACCGCGGTCATCGGCACCACTCGCTTGTTGGCGTAGCGCAACGCGATGTACAGCGCCGACCGTGCGGTCGCGTTCAAGCAGGACGACAGCGCCATCCGGCCGACGGTCAGCTGGCTGATCGCCGAGGGGAAGGCCCGCTTGCGGCTGCTCTCGTCGCGCCAGGTCAGCACACCGTTGTCATCGATGGTGGCCAGGTCGTTGCTCAACCAGGCACTGCGCTCGACCCGAAGGTTGTCGAAGCTGATGATCGAGTTGTCCATGATGACCAAGGGCTGATGGTCGAGTTGGGTGATGGTCACCCCGGGCGCCGGATCGCCGTTCGCGTCACGCAGGCGCGCCGTGAACAGGTGCACGCCCTGGTCGACGCCCGCGCTATCGATATAGCGCGCACCGACCACGCAGACCCTCGACACCGGGATGCCGACGCTCGGCATGAATTTCCGGGCCCGTGGGTGCGGGGTGTTGATGACGAACCCGTCGCCGTCCCAGGTCGCCGCGGTCTCCATGAAACCGATATTGGAGCCGCATCCGTATTCGGTGAGCAGCATGACACCGATGCTGGAGGCATCATCCAGGTCCTGTAGATACGGTGCCGCCGAATCGGAGTCCGTCAGCGTCGCCAGGCTGCCCGAGGCCAGGTTGTAGTGTCCCGAAATCAGCGGAATCAGGTCGGTGGCCAGCACAGCGGACCAGTCGAAGACCGCGAAGAGGGAGGGCAGATCGGTCGCGATAGCGCGGGAACTCCCGAGCTTGCCGACCAGGTAGCGCAATTGGTCGTACGCGTTGAGACGGCGCTGCTCCTGGCTCTGCTGCTCCGTGACGACGAAGTCCGGGTTGCTCAGGATCTCTTGCAACTGCTGATGAATCTCCGGGTTGCCATGCCGAATAAGCTCGGCCAGCGCGGTGCGTGCCATTGTCCATCCCTTTCGAAACATAAGTGAGAAATCGAAACGATCGCGCGCGGGTTCACATCGAAAGATCAATGCACCACGTGCCCGACGGTGGAGATCACCGAAGGGCGGCTACGCTGCCCACCCCCAAGCCGTGCCGGCATATGCGGACGCGGTGCGGCATGTCATGGACGCCGTTGCACCACAAGACTGTCGGGCATCACCGACCCCGGCTCCGACACTGCGCGAATTCGCTCCGTCCGGAGGCTCCGGCTCGACGGCCTCGACCTCCGACTTCGTGATGTGTGTGCCCTGCTCGACCGTTTCAACGATCACGGCAACCTGCGGCACCAACGGTGCTGCAGGGTTGCTATGGCCGGGCTGAGACACGAAACGTATTGTGCCACAAACTCACCCCCGCGGCGGGTGGTCTACGCGGATCCATCGTCGCCGGATTCTGCTACTCGGCAGTAGCCGAGCGCGACCAGCAGGAACTATCGGGCAACGCCGAGAATTCCTGCAAACCAACGGCTTCGACGAAGCGCAGCGATGTTCATCTTCACGTCACCGGGCCAGGAAAGCCGGCTGGACGAGTCCGGCCCATGCCGGCCGATCGCCGCACGCAAGGGTGAACGCCGAACGGCGTCCGGCAAGCGGCTGTGACTCACACGCTGCGATCACACGTCAACGCCGCCTCCACGGCGACGGTTTCACCAACAGCTTCGATACGCACCCGATCACGACCGAAGGCGTGCAGCAGCAGTTCGGCGGGTTCGCCGCACAGCACGACCTCGTCGGTGCCGGGACGTGCGGTGATCCTGCGGCCGTCGGGCGCTTCGAGCACGACCGCTACCGGACAGTTGCGGTAGGACATGCGGGCGGTGCGGGTGAGCAGCTTCCAGAGCTGGTCCTGGTCGGCGGCGGGCAGGTCGCGGGGGTCCCATTCGGCGCCGGCCCGGCGGACGTCCTCGTGGTGGATGAACATCTCGGAGAGGTTCACCAGGGCATCGATCGGGCGCAGCGGCGACCACCACGGCGGGCCGGTGCGTACCTGCTCGACGAGTTCCGGGAACGGGCGTTCGGCGGCTTTGGCCTGCACACGGTCGGTGTAGCCGGCCAGCCGGGTGATCAGGATGCCGGGTGCGGCGTCCGGGCGGCGTTCGCGCACGACCAGATGGGCGGCCAGGTCGCGGACAGTCCATTCCCCGCACAGCGTCGGCGCCTCGGGGCCGGCGGCGATCATCGCCTCGGCCAGGGCCTGTCGTTCGCGGCGAGCCATGCTCATGTGTCGACCCTAACACCGGGCGATCGGGCGGCCCGGGGCGTCGTCCGGGGCGCCCTCGGGCGGTGAGAGGGCGATTCCGGCGGCGGCCCGACGGCCGCGGACGGATGCGTGCGCGCGCCGGACGGCGCCGGGGAATAGCCCGGCAGCCGGCCGCGTTCCCTTGGTTGCCATGTCCACCAACTCGGGTGGACGAAAGGAGGAAGGCATCGTGCAGTTCGGAATCTTCACCGTCGGGGACGTCACCGTCGACCCCACGACCGGCCGCGCCCCGAGCGAGGCCGAACGGATCAAGGCCATGGTGGCGATCGCCCTGAAGGCCGAGGAGGTCGGGCTCGACGTCTTCGCCACCGGTGAGCACCACAATCCGCCGTTCGTGCCGTCCTCGCCGACCACGATGCTCGGCTATGTCGCCGCCCGCACCCAGAACCTGCAGCTGTCCACCGCGACGACCCTGATCACCACCAACGATCCGGTGAAGATCGCCGAGGATTACGCCACGCTGCAGCACCTGGCCGACGGCCGGGTGGATCTGATGCTCGGCCGCGGTAACACCGGACCGGTCTATCCGTGGTTCGGCAAAGACATCCGCGACGGCATCGCACTGGCCGTGGAGAACTACCACCTGCTGCGCACACTGTGGCGCACACCGAAGGTCGACTGGCAGGGCAAGTTCCGCACGCCTTTGCAAGGCTTCACCTCGACGCCGGCTCCGCTGGATCAGACCCCGCCGTTCGTCTGGCACGGCTCGATCCGCTCCCCGGAGATCGCCGAGCAGGCCGCCTACTACGGTGACGGCTTCTTCCACAACAACATCTTCTGGAACAAGGAGCACACCGCGCAGATGGTGGCGCTGTACCGGCAGCGCTTCGAGCATTACGGCCACGGCGGCGGCGACCAGGCCATCGTCGGGCTCGGCGGTCAGGTGTTCATGGCCGAGACCGAGGCCGCGGCCAAGAAGTTCTTCCGGCCCTACTTCGACAACGCGCCGGTCTACGGGCACGGCCCGTCACTGGAGGAGTTCACCGAACTCACTCCGTTGACGGTCGGCACCCCCGAGCAGGTGATCGAGCGGACCCTCGGTTTCGCCGACAATGTCGGCGACTATCAACGCCAGCTGTTCCTGCTCGACCACGCCGGGCTGCCGCTCGAGGTGGTGCTGGAGCAGATCGAGATCCTGGGCCGCGAGGTGATTCCCACGCTGCGCCGGGAGTTCGAGGCGCGTCGCCCCGCACATGTGCCCAGTGACCCGCCCACCCACGCGAGCCTGGTGGCGGCAGGCCCGCAGGCACCGCATCACCTGGTCGAGCCCGCGCGCGAACGCGTGCTCGCCGCCGCGAACGAGGAGTGAAGGCGATGACCCGACGAGTAGTGGTACTGACCGCGGGCCTGTCGCAGCCGTCGTCGAGCAGGCTGCTGGCCGATCAGCTGGCCGATGCCGTCTCGGCGGCGGTGACGGCACGTGGCGAGGCCGTCGAGTTCGAGGTGGTCGAACTGCGCGAACTGGCCATCGAATTGGCGACCACCACCCTCACCGGTGGTCTGCCGACGGCCGCGGTCGCCGATGTCAGAGACAAGGTGTCGGCCGCCGACGGCGTCATCGCTGTCACGCCGGTGTTCGCCGCGAGCTACAGCGGCCTGTTCAAGATGTTCATCGACGTCCTCGATCCGGACGCGCTCAACGGCATGCCGGTGTTGATCGCGGCCACCGCGGGCACACCACGGCATGCACTGGTGCTCGATCACGCCATGCGCCCGCTGTTCACCTACCTGCGCGCCGTCGTCACCCCCACCGGAATTTTCGCGGCCACCGAGGATTTCGGATCGGCCGGGCTCGCCGAGCGGGTGCGCCGGGCGGCGGCGGAATTCGCGACGCTGGTCGTCGCCGAGCAGAACGCCGTCGCCGGATTCGTGCCGGAGCAACGACGCACCCATCGCCGCTCGGGAAACTCACTCGCAACCCCAGCGCCGTTCGCCGAGCTGCTGGCCGGCCATACCGGTACGGTGGCGGCGCCGAATACCCGGCACGACCGGCCCGGCCTCCAGCCACACAGCTGAGTCCCCCCTGCCACGGCAGCGGATCGAATCCCGGATCCGTACACCGTATCTGCCTCATCCGCTCGTAGAACCGTTTCCGACGTCGTAGATTCGAGACAACACGCGTCTGGTATCGGCGGCGGACGGGCCAGGCCCGGTGGGTGCCGGACGCGCCACGAGCCGGGAACGATGACGCGACCGCATGCGGCCGCGCAGTGAAGGGGTTGTCATGGCGGGCAAGCGCACGATCCTCACCGCGGGCCTGCGGCGGCTGTCGGTGCTGCTGACCGAAATGCGCGAGCAGGCGAATCTCACCAAGGAAGAGGTCAGCGCCAAGACCGGGATCAATGTGACCACGCTGTACCGGATCGAGCGCGCGCAGGCGCGGCCGCAACGGCGCACCCTGTTGACGATGCTCGACCTGTACGGTGTCGACGACGCCCGGCGCAAGGACGCGCTGGAATTGCTGAGCGATGCGCAGAAGCCGGGAATGTCGCGGCCGTACGAGGCCAGCCTCACCGAAGTCTATGCGGCGTATATCAATTTCGAGTCCGTGGCGCTGTCGGCGCGCCACTACCAGACTTCCTACGTGCCCGGCCTGTTGCAGACCGAGCAGTACGCCCTGGCGGTGATCGACACGACCATGCCCAAGGTCGACGCCGCGGTCATGGAGCGCCGGGCGCGCGCCCGGATGGACCGTGCCGCGGTGCTCACCAAGGACGACCCGTTGGAGCTGTGGGTGGTGCTGGACGAGGCCGCGATCCGGCGGGTGGTCGGCGGACCGGAGATCATGCGCGGGCAGCTGCACCGGCTGCTGGAAGAGGTGTTGAAGAAGAACGTGATCCTGCAGATCCTGCCGTTCGACGCGGGCGCCCATCCGGGCATGGCCGGCGCGTTCACCCTGCTGGATTTCCATGATCCCGCCGATCCGGAACTGGTGTATGTGGAGGGCATCGCCGGTGACGCGCTGATCGAGGGCCACAACGAAATCCGGC
>NZ_BAFY01000172.1 GCF_000308555.1 Nocardia cyriacigeorgica NBRC 100375
CGCGACCTGAGCCGTGGAGCCCTCGGCGACCGGGCGGGCGTCGTCGGCGTCGATGCGACCGTCGAACAGCCCCATCACCCCTTCGACCACCGCGAGATCGCAGCCGGCCGACCCGTGCCGGTACAGCGGCACGACCCGTCCGGCGCCGCACAGCACCGGATCCAGATTGCGTCCGGGCCGCCCGGCCGCCAACCCGTGATAGCCGGGGTCGATGTAATCGGGGCCCACCTTGAACGGCGCCACCCGATGTCCGGCCCGCCGCAACGCGCCGACCAGACCGGTCGCCACGGTCGTCTTGCCACTGCCCGACGCGGGCGCGGCGATCACGACGGCGGGTGTGCTCACCACTCGATCCCGCGCTGGCCCTTGCGCCCGGCGTCCATCGGGTGCTTGATCTTCGTCATCTCCGTCACCAGATCGGCAGCCTCGATCAGAGCGGGCGGGGCGTCGCGGCCGGTGATGACGACGTGCTGGTTGCCTGGGCGGTTACGCAGCGTCTCGACGACCTCGTCGACCTCCACCCAGCCCCATTTGAGCGGATAGGTGAACTCGTCCAGTACGTAGAACCGGTGCTGTTCGGCGGCCAGGCGACGGGCGATCTCCTGCCAGCCGGCCAGCGCGGCGGCGGCGTGATCTTCCTCGGTGCCGTGCTTGCGGGTCCAGGACCAGCCCTCACCCATCTTGTGCCACTGCACCGCGCCGCCCGCGCCGGTCTCCTCGTGCAGCCGGCCGAGGGTGCGGAAGGCCGCCTCCTCGCCGACCTTCCATTTGGCGCTCTTCACGAACTGGAACACCGCGACGTCGAAGCCCTGATTCCAAGCCCGCAGCGCCATTCCGAACGCGGCGGTGGACTTGCCCTTGCCTGGACCGGTGTGCACGGCCAGCACCGGCTGGTTACGACGCTGCCGCGTGGTCAGACCGTCGTCCGGCACGGTCTCCGGCACTCCCTTGGGCATCGGATCTCCTCACTGATTCCTGTATTTCGCTGTCGCACGCGCGTGCGCCCGATCGCCGGCGCGCCACCGGCCCGGACCGGATCGAACCCGATGCCACGTCCACGCAGGACGTCCATGACGGTCGAGCCGTGGCTTCGCGCCGCGTGATCACGCCGCCCGAATCGCCCCGCCCGATCGCGCGGACTCTCGCACAACCCCGGCGACCGCGTCACCGGTCAGCTCGCCCAGGCGCACGCAGTCACCGCGCAATTCGCGGGCCAGTTCGGCGGCCAAGCCCAGCCGGATCATGCCACGCTCACAATCGACGACCATCGCCGTCACCGCTTCCGCCGCCAGCAACCTCGCCGCGGCACGCGCCCGGATCACCGGATCGGTGCCGCCGGTGGCGCGTCCATCGGTCAGCAGCACCAGCATCGGGCGTCGGCGCGGATCGCGGACCCGCTCGCGCAGCACCACCTCGCGCGCCTTCAGCAGGCCGGTGGCGAGCGGAGTCTTCCCACCGGTACGCATTCCGGCCAGCCGCCGCACCGCGATGTCGACCGATGACGTCGGCGGCAGCACCAGCTCCGCCTCGGCTCCGCGCACGGTGATCACCGCGACCTTGTCCCGCCGCTGATAGGCATCGCGCAGCAGCACGACCACCGCACCGGTCACCGCCGAGAGCCGATCGCGCGCCGCCATGGACCCGGAGGCATCGACCACGAAAACCACCAGATTGCCTTCGCGCCCTTCGCGATAGGCGCCCCGCAGATCCTCCGACGCCAATTTGAGCGGCCCGCCTGCCCGGCCGCGCGCATGCTGATGCGGCGCGGCGGCGAAAACGGTACCGAGCAGATGCAACCCACCGGTGGTGTCGGTGTCCGGGCGGACCATGCGGCCCTGCCTGGTCTGTGCGCGTGAGCGACGTCCCGGAGCGCCTTCGCCGACGCCGGGTACCTCCCAGCGGGGTGGTTTCGCGGAGGTGGTTGCCGGCGTCCCGGTGTGGCCTTGCTTCGACTGGCCGTTCTCGCGGTTCCGCGGCGAATCCTGGCCGCCGCCAGGGGGTTCCGGTGGACCATCGGGGTCGTCGTCGGGTCGTTCGGACCCGGAGTCGGGAGCGTTGTCCGCGGCGGGGCCGTCCTCGGCCCGGCCGGGCTCGGACTCGGGTGCCGGCGCTCGTTCGGCTTCCTCGCCCGCCTCCCGCATCGCCTCGTCGAGCTGGTCGTCGCTGATCCCCGGCTCGTCGAACGGATCGCGCCTGCGCCGATGCGGCAGCGCCAGTTCGGCAGCGACCCGCACATCGTCCTCGGTGACCGTATCGCTGCCGCGCCAGGCGGCATGCGCCGTCGCAGTGCGCGCGACCACCAGGTCGGCTCGCATACCGTCGACGTCGAAGGCGGCGCACAACGCCGCGATCCGCCGCAACTCCACATCGTCGAGCGCGACCTCGGGCAGCCGGTCGCGGGCGGTGAGAATGCGCTCGGCGACCTCGCGATCGGCGGCGGCATAGCGGGCGGCGAACCCGGCGGGATCGGCTTCGTAGTCCAGGCGGCGGCGCACCACCGCCATCCGCACGTCGACGTCGCGGGAGGCGGCCACGTCGACGGTCAGCCCGAAGCGGTCCAGCAGCTGCGGGCGCAGCTCGCCCTCTTCCGGGTTCATGGTGCCGACCAGCACGAAACGCGCGGGATGCGAATGCGAGACGCCGTCGCGTTCGATGTGCACCCGGCCCATCGCGGCGGCGTCGAGCAGCACGTCCACCAGATGGTCGTGCAGCAGGTTCACCTCGTCGACGTAGAGCACGCCGTGGTGAGCGGCGGCCAGCAGGCCGGGACGGAAGGCCTGCTCGCCGTCACGCAGCACCCGTTCCAGATCGAGCGAGCCGACCACGCGGTCCTCGGTGGCGCCGACCGGCAATTCCACCAGCCGAGCCGGGCGCGCGCCGGTCTCGTCCACCACCGGCGGCAGCAGCTGGGCCAGCGCGCGCACCACGGTGGATTTGGCGGTGCCCTTCTCGCCGCGCACCAGCACGCCGCCGATGCCGGGGTGCACCGCGCACAAGATCAGCGCCAGTTGCAGCCGCTCCTGCCCGACGACCGCGGAGAACGGGAACCCGGCTTCGTCACCGGCACCGGTCCCGCTCGGTGAGCGGCCTGCGGCGGACGACGATTCTGCGGTTTCGACATGCGACACGGACACACATCGACTCTAGGCGGGCCGGCCGGCCGCTTCGACGCCGACCTCCGGCACCTCGAACACCGCACGTCTCGACGGGATCGGCGCGGCGCTCGGAGCGTGCCGTATGCCGTCCTGGTCTGCGGCGGTGCCGACTCGCGTTCGCGAACCGCGCCGGCACCGGCGCAGACGCTCGGGTGTCAGCCCTTACGCATCGGCACGTGCGGGACCCCGTCGTCGATGAACTCCGCACCGTCGACCTCGAACCCGTGCTTGCTGTACAGATCGATCAGGTAGGTCTGCGCGTTGATGCGCACCGTGTCCGAACCCACTTCGGCCAGCGCGGCCTGCAACAGCCGGGTGGTGTAGCCGTGCCCGCGGGCCGGGACCGCGGTGCACAGCCGTCCGATGCGGAAGGACTTCACGCCGTCGTGGTGCTCCTCGAGCAGCCGAAGGGTCGCGATGACCTCGCCTTCGTCATCGAGCCAGAAATGGCGCGTCTCCGGGAGCAGATCGAGTCCGTCCAGCTCCGGGTACGCGCATTTCTGTTCTACGACAAAGACTTCGACGCGAAGTTTCAACAGCTGGTACAGGGTGGCGGTATCGAGATCCTGCGCCCATGACCGTTTGAGAGCAACCGTTGACATCATCGCGTCTTGCTATCACACCTACGCCGTCGGCGCGACCCCCACGGTCCTCGGCGTGGCGGCGGAATCGAGCTGCAGAGCCTTGGAGGTCCAGTCCCAGACCTCCTGGAACAGCGCCTGGTTCTCCGACAGCTTCACGCCGAGCGAGGGCACCATTTCCTTCAGCTTCGGCGTCCAGTCGGCGTACTCGCGGGGGAAGCAGCGCTGCAGGACATCGAGCATCGCGGTGACGCAGGTCGAGGCACCGGGCGAGGCGCCGAGCAGACCGGCGATGGTGCCGTCCTGGGCCGCGATCACGGCGGTGCCCAGTTCGAGCACGCCGCCGATGCCCTTGCGGCGGATGATCTGCACGCGCTGACCTGCGGTGATGATCTCCCAGTCCTTGGCCTCGGCCCGGGGGATGAACTCCTCCATGGTGTAGACCTTGCCAGCCTGCGACTTGAGCAGCTCGGACACCAGGTACTTCACCAGGCCCAGTTCGGTGACGCCGACGCCGAGCATGGGGGCGATATTGCCCGGGCGGATCGACTTGAACAGGTCGGTGTACTTGCCGTCCTTGAGGAACATCGGGGTCCAGCCGGCGTACGGGCCGAACAGCAGGCCGGGCTTGCCGTTGATGACGCGGGTGTCCAGGTGCGGCACCGACATCGGCGGCGCGCCGACCGCGGCCTTGCCGTAGACCTTGGCGTCGTGGCGAGCGATCAGTTCGGGGTTGGTGCAGCGCAGGAACTGGCCGCTGACCGGGAAGCCGGCGAAGCCCTTGATCTCCATGATGCCCGACTTCTGCAGCAGCGGCAGCGCGCCGCCACCGGCGCCGACGAAGACGAACTTCGACACCACGGTGCGGGACTTGCCGGTGCGCAGGTTGCGCACCTTGACCCGCCAGGTGCCGTCGGACTGCTTGCTGAGGTCGCGCACCTCATGGCCGAAGGCGATATCGGCGCCGGTGGAGCCGATATAGGCCAGCAGCTGCTTGGTCAGCGAGCCGAAGTCGATATCGGTGCCGGCGTCGGTCCAGTTCAGCGCGATCGGCTCGGAGAAATCGCGGCCGCGCGCCATCAGCGGCAGGCGGCGGGAGAACTCGTCGGGGCTGTCGATGAACTCCATCCCCGCGAAGAGCGGATGCGGGGCCAGCGCCTCGTAGCGCTTGCGCAGGTACTGCACATCGTCGGCGCCGTGGGTGAAGCTGACGTGCGGGATCGGGTTGATGAACCGGGACGGATCGCCGAGCACACCGTTCTCCACGGCGTAAGCCCAGAACTGGCGCGAAACCTGGAAGCGTTCGTTGATGTCGACGGCCTTGCTCACATCGACCGAGCCGTCGGGCTTCTGCGGGCTGTAGTTGAGCTCACACAGTGCCGAGTGGCCGGTGCCCGCGTTGTTCCACGGGTCGGAGCTCTCGGCGGCGGCGGCATCGAGGCGCTCGAACACCGAGATCGACCAGTCCGGCTGCAACTGACGAAGCAGCGCACCCAGGGTGGCGCTCATGATGCCGGCACCGATGAGTACTACATCGGTCTTTTCAGTCAGGGCAGCGTTCGGCACGGGTAGATCGACTTCCTTGTCCTTGTGCGCGGTCCCACCGGCTGCGGTGGCTCCGCCTGGGCACGGGCACTATGCGGTTGTAACGAAATCCCGTGTCGTCACCGACACGGGCGTCGGCGGGATATAGGTTACCCGTCGTTCACCTACCGCCAATTGTGCACCTCACCACCGCGCAGACCAGCAACGAACCCGGCGAATGTGACAAAGATTCCTCCCGGCGCGTCGCTGCGACCATTCGGCGGACGGGCGTCTCGCCCGCGGCAGAGGTGTCGCTTAGATTGTGGTGGTGACTCACGAGACCTCGGTCGACTCCGCCACCACCACCCGGACCGCGGACTGGCAGCCCGACATCCTCGGCGCCGACTACGAGCAGCGCACGCTCGACTTCGGCGCCGATCCCGACGGTGAGGGCCGTGCGGTCGCCACCCTGGTGCGCCACGTTCCCGCCGGTGGCGACGCCGCGGCGAGCACCGAGAGCGCGGTGCTCTACGTGCACGGCTTCACCGACTATTTCTTCCAGCAGCATCTGGCCGAGCATTTCGCCGATCGCGGGCATCAGTTCTATGCCCTCGATCTGCGCAAATGCGGCCGGTCACTGCGGGAGGGGCAGACCCCGCACTTCGTCAGCGATCTGGCGCTCTACGACGCCGAACTCGATGAGGCCTTACGCATCATCCGCGCCGAGACGGGCAAGGAGGTGCTGCTGGTGGCCCACTCGACCGGCGGGCTGGTCGTGCCGCTGTGGCTGGACCGGTTGAACCGGGCCGGTGGCACCGCGGCCGCCGGGATCACCGGGCTGGTGCTCAACAGTCCCTGGTTCGATCTGCAGGGCCCGTCCTACTACCGCACGGTCGGCACCCCGATCATCCACGCGCTCGGCCGTTTCCGGTCCCGCGACGAGCTGCCGCTGGCCAAGACCGACGCCTACGGCGCCAGCCTGCACCACACCGCCTCCGGCGAGTGGGACTACAACCTCGATTGGAAGCCGCTACACGGTTTCCCGGTGCGCTTCGGCTGGTTGCGTGCCATCCGGCGCGGGCACGCCCAGCTGCACGCCGGTCTCGATATCGGGGTGCCGTCGCTGCTGCTGCGGTCCAGGTTGACGAAGTTCGCCCGCAAGTACGGCCCGGCGGTGGACGTGGCCGACGCGGTGCTCGATGTCAGGCAGATCCAGCGCTGGGCCGGTTGCCTGGGTGATCGCACCTCGATCGTGCCGATCGACGGCGCGCGCCACGATGTGTTCCTGTCCTCGGCGCAGCCGCTGGCCAAGGCGTTCGAGGAACTGGATGCCTGGCTGGACTGGCTGACGAGCTACCGGCGCAGCCTGGCCGCCTCACCAGAGGCTGGTGCGTAGCACGATCTCGGTGGCCAGCTCGTGGTCGGCTTCGAGGGCGACATTGTCGACGTCGAGGGCGACCACCCGGTATTCGCCGTAGACGTAGCGGCCAGAGCTGTCGGCCACCGACCGCGGCAGCGACTTGGTGACCAGCACGGTGGTGGGCAGTTCGACCGCACGGCACTCGGCGTCGAGCACCGCGCCCTCGGCGTCCGGTACGGCCGGGTGGCCGCGGTCGGCGACGACCAGGCTGATGAAGCGGCCGAATCCGGTGGCGCACACCTGCCAGGCGACGCTGGCGCCCGCGCCGCGCCCCGCGACGTTCACCCAGGGCACGCCGAGCTCGTCCAGGATGGCGTAGACACCGGTGGTGTCGAGCCGGTCGATCGTCTCCACCGCGATGGTGCGCAGATCGGAATTGTGCAGTCGCGCACATACCCGGTCGAAGACGTCGGGCGGATCCCCCGCGTCGGGTAACAGCAAAACGCTGTGCTGAGTTTCCGGGCCGTCGACCCGTACCGTCCATTCCCGGTCGCCGACCGCAATCCGCCGAGACTTCATGCCGAAGGACGCTACACCGCAGGCGTGAACCGTAGGGAGTTGTCAGCCGAAACCGCTGGTCTGGACAGGTTTCGGGAGATGAGCACGCACTGGCGGTCCCCGGCGAAGGCGCGAAGTCGGCGAGTCCGATCAACGGTCCGGCCGCGGCGGCCGGATCAGCGCACGGCGCCGGCGGGATCAGCGCACGATACCGGCCGCGTCGATCCGGGTGGCCGTGACCGTCGGCAGGTCTGCCGGTGCTCCGCGCTCGATCAGAACTTCCAGCGCGTCCAGGTCGAGATGGTCCTCCACGAGATCGGCGAGCAGATCGAGTTGCGCGAGCCGCACGGCGGCGACCGAGGTGTCGGGCGCGACCCGGAACCCGGTCCGGCCGGCGCGGGCCGCGACCTCGGTGAGCCAGGCCCGGCGCAAGGCGTCGGACTCCATCAGTCCGTGCACGTGGGTGCCCCACACCGCGTCGCGGACACTGCCTTCTGGTGCTCCCGACCGCAGACCGTCCCCGCCGGCGACCTTGGATCCGCCCGATGCGGCACCGGCTTCCGGAACCGAGGCCTCACCAGGCGCGTTCGGCCCGCCCGGCAGTCGCCCGCCACCCTGCTCCGGCAGCAACCGCAGCCAGTGGTGTTCGCCGTTGCGCCGAACCCGCCCATGATGGATTTCGTAGCCGTGCATCGCGATCCCGCCCGGCACAGACGCGCCGACTACCCGCCGCAGCACCTTCGGTTCGCCGAACTCGATCTCGAGGTCGAGCAGCCCGAGCCCCTCGACCGTCCCGGCCTTCGACTCCACCTCGTCCACGATGCGCGTGCCGAGCATCTGATAGCCCCCGCAGATCCCGAGGATCGGCCCGCCCGTGGCGGCCCGATCGCGCAGCGCGGCGGCCAAGCCGGTACGGCGCAGCCAGCGCAGGTCGTCGACGGTCGCCTTACTACCGGGCAGCACCACCAGGTCGGCACCGGTCAACCGGGACGGCTCGGTCACCCACCGCACCGCCACCCCGGGCTCGCAGGCCAGCGCCTCCACATCGGTGGAGTTGGAGATTCGCGGCAGCCGGATCGCGGCGACGGTCAGCCATTCGTTGCCGATGGGCGGGCGCGGCCGGCCGACCGGGGCGTCGGCGACGGTGCCGAGCGAGTCCTCGGCATCGATCCACAGTTCGTCGCTGTAGGGCAGGACGCCGAGCGTCGGGCGTCCGGTGAGCGCGGTGAGTTGATCGAGCCCCGGACGCAGCAGCTCGACGTCGCCGCGGAACTTGTTGATCACGAACCCCGAGATCAGTTGCTGGTCCTCCGGTTCCAGGATCGCCAGCGTGCCGAACAGATGCGCGAGCACCCCACCGCGGTCGATATCGCCGACCACCAGCACCGCAAGCCCGGCCGCACGCGCGAGTCCCATATTCGCCAGATCAGTAGCGCGCAGGTTGATTTCGGCGGGTGAGCCCGCACCTTCGCAGATCACCACGTCGAATTCGGCACGCAGCGCGGCCAGTTCGTCGGCGACGACGCCGCGCAACCACTGTCGATGCCGGAAATAGTCGCCCGCGCCCACGGTATCGACGGCCTGTCCCCGCACCACCAGCTGTGAGCGCCGGTCGCTGCCCGGTTTGAGCAGGACCGGATTGAACCGCACGCTCGGCTCGAGTCCGCACGCCCGCGCCTGCAGGGCCTGCGCGCGCCCGATCTCCCCGCCGTCGAGGGTGACCACCGAGTTGTTCGACATGTTCTGCGCCTTGAACGGCGCCACCCGCACCCCGCGCCGGGCCAGCATCCGGCAGATCCCGGCGACCAGCACGCTCTTACCTGCGTCCGAGGTGGTGCCCGCGACCAGCAGCGCGCCCTTCATGCCCGGCCCGCTCACGTTCGCGGCCGCCTGTGCGCGGCGGGCACCGCACGGGCGGCAGAGCCGGATCCGCGCGCGGCGGGATGGGCGCCGGCCGCCGCGTTCACGGCAGGGTCAGGATTTCCGCGCCGGTATCGGTGACGACCAGGGTGTGCTCGAACTGAGCGGTCCACTTGCGATCCTTGGTGACCACGGTCCAGCCGTCGTCCCAGATCTCGTAGTCGATGCCGCCGAGGTTGATCATCGGCTCGATGGTGAAGGTCATGCCCGGCTCGATCACCGAATCCACCGCGGGCTGGTCGTAGTGCAGGATCACCAGGCCGCTGTGGAAGGTGGGCCCGACGCCGTGCCCGGTGAAATCGCGGACCACGCCGTAGCCGAAGCGGTTGGCGTAGGACTCGATGACACGTCCGATGACGTTGAGCGCGCGACCGGGCCGCACCGCCTTGATGGCGCGCATGGTGGCCTCTTCGGTGCGCTCGACCAGCAGTCGCACCTCCTCGTCCACGTTGCCCGCGAGGAAGGTCTTGTTGGTGTCGCCGTGGACGCCGTCGATGTAGGCGGTGACATCGATATTGACGATGTCACCGTCCTCGATGACGGTCGAGTCCGGGATGCCGTGGCAGATGACCTCGTTCAGCGAGGTGCAGCAGGATTTCGGGAATCCCTTGTAGCCGAGCGTCGACGGGTAGGCGCCGTGATCGCAGAGGTACTCGTGCACGATCCGGTCCAGCTCATCGGTGGTCACGCCGGGCGCGACGGCCTTACCGGCTTCCTCCAGCGCCCGCGCCGCGATCCGGCCGGCCACCCGCATCTTCTCGATCGTCTCCGGCGTCTGCACCCACGGCTCATGGCCTTCGTTGACGGTCTTCTTCCACGCGTATTCCGGGCGCTCGATGGCGCGCGGAACCTCCCGGATCGGCGATTGCGTACCGGGAACTAGCGGCTGACGGGTGCGCACGGACATGGCTCCACCCTAGCGGCCCCTACTGCCGGCGGGCCGTCACCCACCCCGCGCTCGACCTCGTCGCGCGGTGGGTCGTGCCACCGCTACCGGTACTGCTCGCACCGTCCGAGTGGCAGGGCGCGGCGAACGTCGCCCTGCTCGGGTGGCCAGCTGAGCAGCGATCGTTCCTCGGCGATCGTGGCGAGCAGTTCGGCCCCGGCGAGCACCGACTCCACTCCGCACGCGCCAGGTGACTGGTGCGCGGCGAGCGCCGCGCACAGCCCTTCGGTGCCCATGCGCACCACGGCCGCGGGAAACATCTTCCGCACCGCCGCGACCATCCCGAATCCGCCGCAACGGCCGGAGATTCCGGTCCACACGACCGTGCCGGCAGGTCCGCCGATCCGCCCGGCGCACGCGATCCCGACCGCGGTGACCTCGTCGTCGCCCGCGACATCGAGCAGCAGATCGCGGCAGGACCACCACGCCGGGGTCGCGGGGAGGGGCTTGTATCGGATGGCGTGAACGCCTTCGGCGCGTACCCGGCCCGCCGCGAGAACGTCCGGGCCGATCGCCAACGCCAGCACCGTCATGCTTCGACTTCCAGAGCAGTGGGGCCCGCCGCGAACCAGCGGTGGGCCACCGGCGATACCGCCGCGATCATCCGAGCAGGTGAGCGGTCAGAAAGGCGCGTGCCGCGCCCGCGGCCCGGTCGAACTGTTCACCGTAGACCGAGAAGTGACCGCCCGGAATGAGTTCCAGCTGTTTGGGTTCGAGCGCTTCCTGGTAGCGGGCCAGCGCGATATCGGTCGGCGTGAGGGTGTCGCGATCGGCGACGATCATGAGCAACGGAGTGGGCGATACGCGTCGGACGAACGTTTCCGGAGCATAGGACTGGAACTTGTCGACGCTGGACAGCGTCACCTCGTTGCGCCAGGTGG
>NZ_BAFY01000171.1 GCF_000308555.1 Nocardia cyriacigeorgica NBRC 100375
GAACGATTCACGCAGCCGACGTGCGACGGGTGCTTCCACCGTCGACGACGCCGACTTCACGAACTCGCCTTGCTCCTTGAGCGTTGCGAGTAGTTCCTTGCTCGTGACACCGAGTTCTTTGGCCAACTCGTGCACGCGGGCCTTGCCTGCCACTGCTCTCCTCACTGAGAGGTCGAGCAGCGCCACCGTTGTTCAGGGGACGGCGGCCCGCACGACCTCGGGTTATCTCCGATGGACGTTCATCGTTGGTACTTCACGGTGTGCTCATGAGTGCTCGTGCCTGTTCTCGAGGTAATGCTCCAGGGCTGAGATATCCAGATGTCCGGACACTCGTAGTGCTCTGCCGATCGCTCGGCGCCGAACCGCAAGGCTCAGACAAGCCGAAAAGGGGTGCAACCAGGCACCCCGTCCGGGAAGTCTGCGCCGCGGGTCGGGCACGATCTCGACAACGTTTCCGCTGCCGTTCCGGGCCACGATCCGCAACAGATCGGCGGCCAGCTCGCGCTTACGGCATCCGATACACGTTCGCACCGGAGCTGCCGGGCGCTGGGGCGCCTGGTCGTGCTCGGTGGTGCGTTCGGGCGGGGAAGCCGGTGGCTCGTGCTGAACCTTGGACCACTCTACCGCTGCCACGGTCCGATCACCGAACCCCGCCCCTGCCGAAGTTACCAACATGTCATCCCGGCCGGTTGTTCCCCGCGGCGCCGCGCCGGGCCGCACGCGTCGCGAGTGGGTCAACTGTGCTGGGCTTCCGTGCGCACGCCACCGCCGGTGTCGGGGGCGGCGTCGCTGCGGATATCGATGCGCCAGCCGGTCAGCCGGGCGGCCAGGCGGGCGTTCTGGCCCTCCTTGCCGATGGCCAGCGACAGCTGGAAATCGGGGACGACAACGCGCGCGGCCCGCGCATCCGGGTCCACGATTGTGACCGACACCACCTTCGATGGGGAGAGCGCATTACCGACGAAGGTGGCCGGATCGTCGGCGTAATCGATGATGTCGATCTTCTCCCCGGCCAGCTCGCTCATCACATTGCGCACACGCTGACCCATCGGCCCGATGCACGCGCCCTTGGCGTTGACGCCCGCGACGGTGGAGCGGACCGCGATCTTGGACCGGTGGCCCGCCTCCCTGGCGACGGCGACGATCTCCACCGACCCGTCGGCGATCTCGGGCACCTCCAGCGCGAACAGCCGCCGCACCAGATTCGGGTGCGTACGCGAGAGGGTGATCTGCGGGCCACGCGGGCCGCGCGAGACGCCGACGACATAGCACTTGATCCGGTCGCCGTGCTCATAGGTCTCACCCGGCACCTGCTCGGCGGGCGGGATCAGGCCCTCGGCACCGTGCAGTTCGCTGCCGATGCGCACCACGACGGTGCCGCGGGCGTTGGCGCGGGCATCACGCTGGACGACGCCGCCGACGATATCGCCCTCATGGGTGGAGAATTCGCCGAAGGACTTCTCGTTCTCGGCATCGCGCAGCCGCTGCAACACCACCTGGCGTGCCGTGGTGGCGGCGATGCGGCCGAAACCCTCCGGGGTGTCGTCCCATTCGGAGATGACGTCGCCGTCGGCGTCGAGTTCGCGCGCCATCACCCGGACCACGCCGGTCTTCTGGTTGATGTCGATGCGCGCGTTGGGCTGATGGCCCTCGGTATGCCGGTAGGCGGTCAGCAGCGCGGACTCGATCGCGGAGATCACGGTCTCGATCGAGATCCCCTTGTCGGCGACGATCGCGCGCAAGGCTTCGATTTCGATGTTCATTCCACGGTCCCTTCGATCGAATCGGACGCTGCAACAGACTGGGGCGACGCCCCGCTGGTTCCTCTGGTGTCCGCGGCGTCCTCTCCCGCGGGAACAGTTGTGGCCGGCTCGCTGCCGGGGACGGGCCTGCCCGGCGCGACGCCGCCGGCGAGTTCGAGCTCACGGGGGCTCGGCGGAGAGAACTCCACCTGGACGACGGCGGTGGCGATATCGGCGAGCGGGACAGTGACCCGATGTGGTTTGGCCTTGCCGCCGAGCACGAGCGCGATGGCGTCACCGGCGAGCTTGCCCACGCGCGCATCGAAGGTCGCTTTGCCGCCGGGATCGGGCGGTTCGGCGCCGGGGCGCAGCGTTACTCGCACCTTCCGGCCCTGGGCTCGCCGCCAATGCCGGTCGGTGCTCAGCGGGCGGTCGATGCCGGGAGTGGAGACCTCGAGCAGGTACGGCGACTCGCCGAAATCGCCGGCGTCGTCGAGCTGGGCCGAGAGTTCGTTGCTGAGTTCGGCGATGGCGTCGAGGTCGGCGGGGTCGTCGCTGTCCACGATCACCCGAACCCGAGCCTGGGCATCGGCATGCCGTCCGGCCGTCGAGATCTCGACGCCCTCGAGATCGAATCCCCGGCGTTCGACGGGGCCAGCAACGAGCTGGCTCACCCTTTCCTCGGTCGGCATGGGCATGTGGGGCGGCTCCTGGTTCAGTTGTGGCGCGAGCGGAAATTTCTGTACCGAAGGTCTAGCGTAACGCGCCCGGAGAGTGTAAAGGACGATCGGCTACAAGCAAGTTCCCCAGCCCGTGGCATCGCCGCCGGGGCACGCAGCGCCGGAAGGGATGACGGCGACGGACCCGGCGCCGTCCGTGCGCGGTCGACGCCCGCGCGTCTGGCACGATAGTGCGGTGCCCAACCGCCTTCCCATCCGGTCCGAGGCCGGGTGTATTTCCGGCATACCGATCGCTCGGCACGCTTCCCGTTTCCGTCCGGTGAACCGGCGCACCGCGCTACGGCTGGCCGGCACCGGCGCGGTGGGTGCCGCCGCGCTCGCCGCGGCCACGGGATGCGCGCAGGAATCGGAGCTCGAACCCGATCCGCTTCTCACCCAGGAACTTCTGGCGCGCACCGATGCCGCCGCGGCGACCGCGGCCATCGCCCTCGACCCGCAGCGGCACGGCGCACTGACGCTGATCGCTTCCGAGCGCACCGCGCACGCCGAGGCGCTGCGGACCGAGATCGACCGTCTCGTCGGCGTCTACGGCGACGGCACGCTGCCCAGCCGCCGCCAGCCCGAGGTGACCGTCGCGCCCGCGGCGCCGGTCGATGTCGCCACGCTGCGCGATCAGCTGGCCGCATCCCAGCGCGCGGCCGCCGATCTGGCCTCGACCCTGTCCGACTACCGGGCCGGGTTGCTCGCCTCGATCAGCGCCGCCTGCGCGGTGCACGCCGAAGTGCTGCTGGCATGAGCGAGTCAGGCCGAGTCACGCCGCGGAGGAGGCAGCTTGCGTTACCAGGCAGTGGCCCTCGAACATGCCGAAATGGACGCTGCATGAGCGAGCCGCTTCCCGTACCCGCCACGAAGGACCCCGCATGACCGAGTCCGAGCGTCGCGCCCTGCTCGACGCGCTGAGCGCCGAACACGCGGCCGTGTACGCCTACGGCCTGATCGCCGCCTACGCCTCCCCGGAGCGCGCTCGATTGGTGGCCGAGAACACCGCCGCCCATCGGGCCCGCCGCGACACCACCATCGACGCCGTCGAGGCCGCCGACATCACGGCGCCACCACCGGATGCCGCTTACACGATGCCGTTCCCGGTGATCGATCCGGTCGCCGCCGCGCAACTGGCCGCGACCGTCGAGTCCGATACCGCCGTGGCGTGGCGTTCGGTGGTCGAGCAGGGCGAGTCGGAGCTCACCCGGCGTATGGGTACCGACGCGCTGACCGAATGCGCTCTGCGCCTTGCGGTCTGGCAGTCGATTCTCGGAGTCTCGCCGCCCACCACACCGTTCCCCGGTCAGCCGTAACACCGGCGACGGACCACAGGCGCGTACCGCGTCGCATCGATGCGCGGCTACACGTCGAAGGCCGCGGCGTTCTCCTTCGCCCACTGGGCGAAGGTGATGGCGGGACGCCCGGTGAGCTGTTCCACGCTGCCCGTCGGGGCGGTGGGATTCTCTTCGCCGCCGCCGAGCACATTATCGACGTACCATTCGGCGTTCTCGCCCATGCTCGGCGTCAGCGCGACCACCGCTTCGTCGCGGGAGACCCGCAGGAACTCGATCTCGCGGCCGAGGGCCGTACCGAGCTGACGCACCAGCTCCCGCCTGGTCAGGATTTCGGGGCCGGCCAGCCAGTGGGCCTTGCCGAGGTGGGCGTCGCTGTCCAGCAGTGCCACCGCGGCGACAGCCGCGATATCGTCCATCGCGATCGGCGCGCTGGCGATGTCGGGGTACGGTTCCCGCACCGCGCCGGTATCACGGATCTGCTGTGCCCAGGTCTGGGTGTTCTCCATGAAGTCGCCTGGCCACAGGTGCGTCCACGCCACCCCACTGGCCTCGACCGCGGCTGTCACACTCCCCCACCAGCTCTCCGGCTCGCCGGACAGGTCGACCACGTGTCGCACGCCCGCCGCCCGGGCCAGCGCCAATACCTCGCCGACGGTGTCGGGGGCCGGCGCGAGGTACAGACTGTCCACGCCCTCCAAGGCGGCGGGCAGGGTCTCGACCCGCCGCACATATCCGTGGGCCACTTCGACTTCCGGGGGCAACGCCGCCTTGGCCGGGTTGGTGGTCAGGGCGCGCACCCCGGTCGCACCGCGTGCCAGCAGCTGATCCACGACCTTCCGGCCGATGTTTCCGGTCGCGCCGGTCACCAAGATCGTCACCGCGAATCCTCCCTGATCGAATGAGCCTGCTCCGCCATTCTTGCCAGGGTTCACCGGCGCGCGCACATGGCGATTTCCACACGAGACACCAGCACGCCCACACCGAGTCGGTGGGGGCGTGCTGGGACCTGTTCGGCTGCCCTATCGCCTGATCCGGCGTGACAGGACTCGGATCCGCGCTCAGGGGCGCATCGCGTAGGCCCCGTCGTAGGAGGCGACCTCGCTCCACACCCGGTCGAAGCGGTCCCGGTCGGCCGCGGGGGTGCGCAAGGCGCCGAGTGCCCACTGCCGCTGGGCCTCGGTGGCCGAGGGCTTGCCGTAGAGGGTGGTGGCGTAGGTGTTGAAGTCGCGGATCTGGAAGTCGAAGATCTGGGCGAGCAGGTCCGGGTTCAGGCCGGTGATGGCCGCCTGCTCGAGGATCAGCTGACCGTAGACCACCAGCGAGAACAGGTGCCCGACGGTGAGCATGAAGTCCAGGTCACGCTGCTGGTCGGCGTCGGGCGCCGCGGTGGTGAGCAGGGTGCGCAGAGCCTGGGCCTGCTCGTAGAAGCGGGCGACGTTCGCGATGTCGGTGTGCTTGTCGTAGACCTGGGTCCAGTCGGCGAACTGCACCTTGCCCGCACCGCGCGCCGGGCCCTGATGCCAGAAGAACTCGTCGTCGGCGGCGTCGAGGCGAGTGCCGATCTCCGGGTATTCCTTCGGGTTGAACAGGTAGTTCGGCATGAACTTCAGGATCTGGCCGACATTGACGTGCACCGTGCCCTCGAGCCGGGGCAGGGTGTTGATCAGCCGGGCCACCTGCGCGAAGTAGGTGGTGTTCTCGAAACCCTTGGCCGCGAGCACATCCAGCAGCAAGGTCATCACGACCTCACCCTCGGACGTCACCTTCGACTTGGTCATCGGGTTGAACAGCAGGTAGCGGCGGTCGTCGAGGCTCGCGCTGCGGAAGTAGTCCACGGCGCGGTCGCTGAACAGCTTCATCGCCACGATGCGGGCGTAGGCGTCGACGAAATTGGTGCGCACATGCGGGAAGTCGGTGACCGGGTTGCCGTAGAGGATGCGGTTGTTGGCGTGAGTGATCGCCTCGTAGAACGAATGCTCGACCATGCCGATGCCGCCGTGGCAGAGGTTGAACTTGCCGACGTTGACGGTGTTGAGCGCGGCGCTGAACGCCTCCGGCCCGGTGTGCAGGATGTCCTCGGCACGCACCGGGTAGTTCTCCAACCGGAAGGTGCTCACATACATCTGCTGATGAACCACATTGCGGATCAGGTGGTAGTTCTCGTGCCTGCTGTCGGCGGCGAACCAGACGTAGCCGTCGGCGCCCTCGATGTCGGCGCGGCGGGAGAACACCGACACCATGCTCGCGACGTTGCCGTTGCCGATGTAGTACTTCTCGCCGTTGGCGCGGAACAGGATGCCTGCCTCGGCGTCGGCGCTGCCCGGCTCGGTCGGGGTGAGCACCAGGTCGGTGTTGTAGATGTCGGCGCCGTGCGCACGCTCGGACAGCCCGAACGCCATCACCTCACCGGCGGCCAGATCCCGGGCCGCGCGCTGCTTGGCGGCCTCGTTGTCGCTCTGCCAGATCGGGCCGAGGCCGAGGATGGTGACCTGCTCGGCGTACCAGTAGGCCAGCCCGTAGAAGCCGAAGATCTCCGACAGCGCGGCATTGCGTGCCGCGTCCCAGCGGCGGTTCGGGTCGCCGTCGGCGTAGGCGGACGGGGTGAGGAAGGTCGCGAACAGCTTCTCCCGCTTGACGAACTCCAGGAAGTCCGAGGTGAAGACCGCTGCGTCGTCGTCGGCGAGCAGCCGCTGCTTGCCGCGCTGTTCGAACCACTCGATGGTCGCCCGCAACAACCGCCTGGTCTCGGCATCGAAATGCTGCGGATCGTAGGTGGCCGGATTGAACAACAACGCCTCAGAGCTCGTCATGGGCGTCAACCTACCAGTGGGTAGCACTGTTTCACCGGCCTGACCAGGCCATTTCCCCTACGTAACCGTAGGTTCGACGCTGCGGGCCCCGAGTTGTCGTGCGGGTGCCACGTCCGCGCGAGCGGCGGCCTCCCGGCCCGCGACCCGGCCGAAGGCCAGGGCGTCGGCGATGTGGAAGCCGCCGTCCTTGGCCCAGCTGTAGGTCGAGCTCACCTCACCTGCGGCGTACAGTCCGGCGATCGCCGCACCGGCCACGTCGAGTACCCGGGCGCGGCCGTCGCGGCGCGGGCCGCCGTTGCTCCAGCCGAGCAGTGGCGCGACCTCCAGGACATAGAACGGTGGCTGCGACACCGGCGCCAGGGTCCGCGGATCCCGGCCGAAGCTGTCGTCGCGACCGTATTCGCAGGCCTTGTTGTAGCGGGCGATGGTGCGTTCAAGGATTGCCGGGTCGACGCCGATGAGGCCGGCGAGTTCGGCGATGGAATCCGCGCGCCGGATCAGCCCGCGCTCGATCTCGGAGCTGTTGTCGGCGCTCCAGCCGAAGTCCTCCATCAGCAGTTTCCAGCCGACGGGCAGCACTTCCCGGCTCGGGCTCAGCGGGCCCGCCGTGCGCATCCGTTCGTCGAAGATCAGGTGGAACGGGCGCAGCGGGAACAGTTCCAGATCGCCGTTGCGCTCGATGTGGCCGTGCCGGTTCTCGGCGGTCTCATCGACGAATCGCCGGCCATCGGCGCCGACGAACAGATAGTGGTGGGCCGCCCACAGGGCGAGGAACGCGCCGGGCCCGTCGTCGACGCGCACACCGGTGATCGTCATCATGTTGCCCATATGCCACAGGTCGGCGCCGAGACGCTGGGCCATGCGGTGGCCGTCGCCGGTACTGTGCGGTGATCCCCAGATCGGCGCACCGGTCAGGCCCAGGTAGTCGCGGACCATCCGCGGATTCGCCGCGAAACCGCCGGTCGCCAGCACGACACCGCCGTGCGCCCGGAGCCGGCGGCCGTCGCCGGTACGCACCCCCGCCACCGCCTCGTCCTCGGTGATCAGCTCGACCGCGGGCGTGCTGAACCGCACCTCGATGCCGCGCTCGGTGAGGGCGCCGAGCAGGAAGTCGTAGAGCAAGAAGTTGCCCATCTGCGCGCCGACGGTGTCCATGCCCCCGTAGCAGTCACTGCCGTCGAGGCGCAGGTATTCGGCCTCGGTGTGGTACTGGGCGCTCGCGCCCACCTCGGCACCGAGCGAGCGCAGCCAGGTGGAGTTGAGCGCCGTCTCCCGCGCCCACGCTTCGACGACGTCATCGGCGACCGGGTACGGCCCGCACAGCGACCGTAGGAAGACCGCCGCCCGCTCCGGGTCGCGATTGATGAACCAGCCCGCCCCGGACACCCGGGTGTTGCCGCCGGCTGTGGCCGGGTCTGCCTTGTCCAGCACCACGACCCGCGCACCCGCGGCATGCGCGCTCAATGCCGCGGCAGCCCCGGCCGCCCCGACACCGAGGACCACCACGTCGAATTCCTCGTCGAACCGCACGGCACCCATAGCGAATTCCTTTCCACAGCCGGTGATCTCCCTACGGAGTCCACGGCCATGGTGCTCGGCGGCACGGGTGTGCGCGCCTGTCGAATCCCTCTCAGCGGGAGCCGCTGTCGCGTCGGCGAGACGACGGCCTGCGGAAGTAGCCGGCGCAGCCGAGAACCGCCCCCTGCGATGCCGACGCCCCCGGTCCATGGCGGAGCCGGGGGCGCGGGCGTGGTGACAGGCTCAGCCGCGGATCTTGGCGATCACCGCGTCCACCGCGGAATCGGCGGGGATGTCCTCGGATTCGCCGGTGAAACGGTTGCGGAGTTCGACCTTCCCGTCGGCCCAGCCGCGGCCGATGACGAGCACCCACGGCATGCCGAGCAGTTCGGCGTCCTTGAACTTCACACCGGGCGAGGCGGTGCGGTCGTCGAAGAGGACGTCCAGCCCCTGGGCGTCGAGGCCGGCGACGACCGCTTCGGCGCCGTCCCGGGCGGCGGCGTCCTTGTTGGCGATGACGACGTGGACGTCGAACGGCGCGGCCGAGGCCGGCCAGCGCAGGCCCTTGTCATCGTGCTGCTGTTCGGCGATCACCGCGACCATGCGGGAGACGCCGATGCCGTAGGAACCCATGACCAGCCGGACCGGTTTGCCGTTCTCGCCGAGCACATCGACCTCGAAGGCGTCGGTGTACTTGTAGCCGAGCTGGAAGATGTGGCCGATCTCGATGCCGCGCGCCGAGACCAGGGTGCCGCGCCCGTCGGGCGAGGGGTCGCCGTCGCGTACTTCGGCGGCTTCGATGGTGCCGTCGGGGGTGAAGTCCCGACCGGCGACCAGACCGACCACGTGCTTACCCGGTTCGTCGGCTCCGGTGATCCACGAGGTGCCGGTGACCACCCGCGGGTCGACCAGGTAGCGGATGCCGTTGGCTTGCAGTGCCTTCGGGCCGATGTAGCCCTTCACCAGGAAAGGATTGGCGGCGAAGTCGGCGTCGCTGAGCAGCTCGACCTCGGCCGGTTCCACCGACGCACCCAGGCGCTTGTCGTCGACCTCGCGGTCACCGGGAACCCCGATGCCGACGATCTCGGACTTGCCGTCCGGGTGGCGCAGCTTCACCATCACGTTCTTGAGGGTGTCGGCCGCGGTCACCGGCCGGCCGTAGCGCTCGGCCAGGCCCGCGTTGTTGGCCCAGTCGACCAGGGTCGCGATGGTCGGGGTATCCGGGGTGTCGTGGACGACGGCTTCGGGCTGTCCCTCGATGGGCAGTGCGGGCGGCGCCGGGGTGACCACAGCCTCGACATTGGCGGCGTAACCGGATTCGGGGCAGCGCACGTAGGTGTCCTCACCGACGGGGCTGTCGGCGAGGAATTCCTCGGACGCGCTGCCGCCCATGGCGCCGGAGGTGGCGGCCACGATGACGTATTCGACGCCGAGCCGGGCGAAAATGCGCTGGTAGGCCTCGCGATGGGCGTTATAGCTGGCCTTCAGGCCGTCTTCGTCGAGGTCGAAGGAGTAGGAATCCTTCATCACGAACTCGCGCCCGCGCAGGATGCCCGCCCGCGGACGTTCCTCGTCGCGGTATTTGTCCTGGATCTGGTAGAGAGTGACCGGCAGATCCTTGTAGGAGTTGTATTCGCCCTTGACGGTGAGCGCGAACAGTTCCTCGTGGGTGGGGCCGAGCAGATAGTCCGCGCCCTTGCGGTCTTTCAGCCGGAACAGCGCGTCGCCGTATTCGGTCCACCGGTTGGTGGTCTCGTAGGGGTCGCGCGGCAGCAGCGCGGGCAGCGAGATCTCCTGGGCGCCGATGGCGTCCATTTCCTCGCGCACCACCTGTTCCACTTTCCGCAGCACCCGCAGCCCCAGCGGCAGCCAGGAGTAGACGCCGGGCGCGACGCGGCGCACGTATCCGGCGCGCACCAATAGCTTGTGGCTCGGCACCTCGGCGTCGGCGGGATCGTCTCGCAGGGTGCGCAGGAACAGTCGGGAGAGGCGGGTGATCACGGATGCACAGGGTAGTCGCTGGTCCGCGGCCGTTGACAGCGGATTACGGGTTTGCGGCCTCGGGTCCGGTACGGGCGTCCGGAAATGGTCCCGGCGCACGCACCGAACGGGTCGCCGGATAGCCTGCCGCCGCAGCGGTTCGAGCATTCCACAGCGAGCGGACGCGGGCTTGTCCTCGGGCGGTGCGGCGGCATCCGGGGTGGTTGCGGTGCGGTAGCCCGGCGCCGGTTAGCGTTGTCGCTCGTGCTGGTGCTGCTCCCTCCTTCCGAAACCAAGTCCGACGGCGGCTCCGGTGCGCCGCTCGCGCTCGGCGAGCTGGCGATGCCGCAGCTCACCGCGGTGCGGGAGCGGCTGCTCGACGAACTGGTGCGGCTGGCCGGTGACCCGGACGCCGCGCGGACCGCGCTGGGACTCGGTAAGGGCGCCGACGCCGAGATCGCGCGCAATGCCGCCCTGCGCACCTCCCCCACCCGGCCGGCGCTGGAGCGCTACACCGGGGTGCTCTACGACGCCCTCGACGCCCGGTCGTTCACCAAGGTGCAGCGGGCCAAGGCCTACGCCCGCCTCGGCATCGGCTCGGCCCTGTTCGGTGCGGTGCGTGCCGGTGACCCGATCCCGGCCTATCGCCTGTCCGGCGGCTCCAAGCTGCCCGGCCTGCCCACTCTGTCGGCGGTCTGGCGTGACCAGCTGCCCGACGCGCTGCGCGCCGAAGCCGGCGAGGAGCTGGTCATCGATCTGCGTTCGGGCACCTATCAGCAGCTCGGCCGCGTCCCCGGCGCCATCACCGCGAATGTGCTCACCGAACATCCCGACGGTTCCCGCACCGTCGTCTCACATTTCAACAAGCACCACAAGGGCCTGCTCGCCCGCGCGCTGGTGCTCACCCGCGCCGAACCCGCCGATATCCGCGCCGTCGCCCGGATCGCGACCAAGGCCGGGCTGCGCACCGAGATCGCCTCGCCCACCGAACTTCTCATCATCACCTGATCTCCCCGATCGGAATGCGCCGCAGGCCCGAGGTGTTGGCGAGTGTTGTGAGCACAACTACAGCCGTTCTGTCCGATGACCTGAAGAAGTACGTGGACGAGGAGCGCGTCTATGCCACCGTCGCGACCGTCGGCAAGGACGGGCAGCCGCATCTGACCGTCGTCTGGATCACACGCGACGGCGACGACCTGGTGTTCTCCACCACCGTCGACCGGGTGCAGGGCCGCAATATCCGCCGCGATCCGCGCGTGACCGTGATGATCCACCCGCCCGAGCGGCCCTTCGTCTACGCCGAGATCAAGGGCTCGGCCACGGTCACTCCGGACCCGGAGCGGGCGCTGCCGGACGAGCTGTCGCTGAAGTACACCGGCAAGCTCTACCGGGATTTCAACCCGGCCTGGGTGAACGACGGAGAGCGGATCATCGTGCGCGTCACCCCGCACAAGGTGACCGGCCGGCTCTGAGCCGGGATCGGGCCGGACTCAGGCCTGCTGGGCCTCTTCCTGAGCGTGCTGAGCCTGCGCCACTTCCTGCGGGGTGTAGCGCAGGGTCAGCGCGAGCAGCCCGACCAGCAGCGCCCCGATGGCCGCGACGAACAACACCAACGTGTAGCCGCTGCCGAGCGCGGTGAGTTCGGCCGCGGTCATATCCGCCGGCTTGCCGGTGCGGCCGCCTTCGGACAGCGTGCGCGAGGCCGCCAGCGGTGTCAGCAGGCCGATCGCGATCGGGGTGCCGAGGCTCAGGAACATCTGGCCGATCGCCGACAGCGGGCCGATCTCATCCTGTGGCACCCCGACGAGCACGCACAGCGGGATGAGCACGATGGCCAGGCCCATGCCGAAACCGATCACCAGGAACAGCCCGAGCAGGGTCGGCACATAGCTGACGTCACCGTCGAGCGTCGAGCCGAACCCCAATCCCGCCACCAGAACCACGGCCGCACCGCTGAGCAGCCAGCGCGGCGCGACCAGCATCGCCAGCTTCGACGACAACGCGCCGCCGATGCCGATGCCGACGGTGAACGGGATGAACGACAACCCCGCCACCAGCGGGCTGTAGCCGACCACGTTCTGCACGAACAGTCCGGCGAAGTAGGTGGTGGCGCCGAGCACGCCGCTGGCGAGCAGGATGATGACGAAGGTGGCGTTGCGGTCGCGGTGATCGAACAGCGACCACGGCAGCAGCGGGTTGGCCACGGCGCGTTCGGCCAGCACGAACACCACCAGCAGCACCACACCGCCGATCAGCGAGCCGATGACGTAGGGGCTGTCCCAGCCGAACTCCGGGCCCTCGGTCGCGCCGAACACGATCAGCGCGCAGGCCAGGGTGCCGAGGATCGCGCCACGAACGTCGAGGGTGAGCCGGTGATGGGTGGTGTCGCGCAAGGCGATCACGGCGCCGAGGATGATCAGCGCGCCGATGGGCACATTGATCAGGAAGATCCAGCGCCAGCTCACCTCGGTGAGCGCGCCGCCGATCACCAGTCCGCCGACCGAACCGAGCGCCGCCATCGACCCGAAGATCGCGAAGGCCTGATTGCGCACCGGTCCCGGCGCGAAGGTGCTGGCGACCAGCGCGAACGCGGTGGGGGCCGCGAGCGCGGCGCCGGTGCCCTGGAAGGCGCGCGCCGCGATCAGCATGCCCTCGTTCTGGGCCAGCCCGCACAGCAGCGAGGCCAGGGTGAACAGCGAGACGCCGAGCAGGAACATCCGCCGTCGCCCGAAGGAATCGCCGATCCGGCCGCCGAGCAGCATCAGCCCGGCGAAGGGCAGGCCGTAGGCGGTGACCATCCAGGCGCTGCCGGAGCTGGACAGCCCCATCTCCTCCTGCAACCGCGGCAGCGCCAGGATCACCACGGTGCCGTCGAGCACCACCATGAGCTGGAGTCCGCTCAGGACGAGGATCGCGAGCCCGAAGGCCCGCCGCGTCACGGGGTACTGCGTCGTAGCAGCGGCTTTGTCGAGCACAGGGAGTCACTGTAATCGACGGTCACAAGCACGCCGCCCGGTGCGTCGGGCCGGGACCGGCCGGGGAGCCGGCCCGGCGGTACGGCCACCGGTACTGCCGAGGGTGTCGGAAGCCGGGCCGGTCGATCACCGGCCACGGATCGATAGCACTCAGTCGCGTGCGGCAGCGTCCGCGGAGAAGGCCGCGGTGGGTCCGATCACGACGATGGCAGGCGGGCGGATGCCCTCTGCTCGCACTCGTTCGGCCACCGTCGCCAGATCGGCGCGCAGCACCTTCTGGGTGCGCAGCGTGCCCTCTTGGATGACGGTGGCCGGGGTATCGGCGGGCCGCCCACCGGCGAGCAGCGCATCGGCGAATTGCTCGATCCGCTCCACGGCCATCATCAGCACCAGTGTGCCGCGCAGCCGCGCCAGCGCGGGCCAGTCGACCAGCGAATCCGGGTGATCCGGTGCCACATGCCCGCTGACCACGACGAATTCATGGGTCACTCCGCGATGGGTGACCGGGATACCGGCGGCCGAGGGCACCGCGATCGGGCTGGTGATGCCTGGCACCACAGTGACCGGCACACCGGCGGCCACACACGCCTCGACCTCTTCGAAGCCGCGGCCGAACACATACGGGTCGCCGCCTTTGAGCCGCACCACGAACTTGCCCGCTTTGGCGCCCTCCACCAGCGTGGTGTTGATCGCCTCCTGCGCCATGGCGCGCCCGTACGGGATCTTCGCGGCGTCGACGACCTCGACCTCGGGACCGAGTTCGGCCAGCAGTTCCGGCGGCGCGAGCCGGTCGGCGACGACGAGATCGGCGCGCGCGAGCAACCTGCGCCCGCGCACGGTGATCAGATCCGGATCGCCGGGCCCACCGCCGACCAGCGCGACTCCCGGCGCGAGCGGAGTCGAATCATCGGTCACCACACCCGATTGCAGCGCTTCGAGCAGCGCGTTGCGCACCGCGGCCGAGCGCTTGTGCCTGCCGCCCGCGAGCACCCCGAGGGTGAGGCCGTCGTAGCGGGCGGTGGCAGGGGTGACGGCGGTGCCGAGCCGGGCGTTGTCGGCGCGCACACAGAAGATGCGGCGGCGTTCGGCCTCGGCGACGACGGCGGCGTTGGTCTCGGGCTCGTCGGTGCAGGCGATCGCGTACCAGGCGCCGTCGAGATCGCCGTCGGAATAGGCGCGCAGTGTGAGGGTCAGCTGACCGGAGCTCGCCATGCCCTCGACCGCCGGGGTGGCCTCGCGGCTGATCACGTGCACGTCCGCGCCCGAGGCGATGAGCAGTCCGAGCCTGCGCTGGGCGACGCTCCCGCCGCCGACGACGACCACCCTTCGCCCGTTCAGATCGAGCCCGACCAGGTAGTTCGGGTCGCCCGCTGGCTGGTCCTCGATATCGGCTGACGTGTTCGGCACAAGTGTCGAGATTACGGGGCGCGTCCGGCACCGGCCGCAGGTACCCGGGCGGTCCGCGCCCGAAGCGCCTCGCGCCCGGGCCGCTCGGCGTATCGTCGAGCCGTTCGGACGGTCACACCCCGGGTCAGGTGGTGCACGATGAGCGATGACGGTACGGCGGGCGATCTGCCGGCGCCGGTGGAGCGCGCCCGCAATCCGTTCACGCATTCGCCGCGCGGCGGTCGCGCGCTCAGTGCCCTGCAAGCACCGTTCTTCCGCCTCCGTACGCCCGCCAATTTCGGCATCCTCACCACCACCGGACGTAAGAGCGGTAAGGCGCGCAGCCGTTGCGTGCGGGCGGTACTCGACGGCGACCGGGCCTATCTGGTGATGCTCGGCCCGATCATGACGGGCCTGCCCAAGGAGCAGTCGATCGCCGCGTGGCTGCGCAATATCCGGGCCGACCCGAAGGTGCGGCTGAAGCTTCCCGGCGGCACCAGAGCCGGTGCCGCCAGGGAGATCACCGATCCGGCCGAAGCCGCGCGTGCGCGCCAGATCTACACCACCGCGGTCAAGCCGTTCGACTATGCCGAGTATCGCTTTCACATCGCCGGCAGGCCGACCCGCGCCAAGATCGAACGGCTGCACCAGCATTGGTTCGACAACGGGATCCCGGTCGTCATCGACCTGGCACCGGCCTAGCGACGGGGCGGCGCGCCGCTCAGGGTGCCACCGACAGGAAGTCGGCGAATCCGGTCGGGTCGTGGCGTCCGATGCTCGCGTGCTCGAACAGCCCCCATCCTTCGGCCTCACCGCAGCGGGCGTACGCGACGTGGTCGATGACGCCGTACGGGATGCGCCCGGCGACGGCCGGATCGGTCAGGTCGTAGCGGTCGCTCGAGGTCCAGTCGCGGCCCTTCCACTGGCCGTGCTGCCAATCCGGGTCGCCGCCGTAACCGCAACCGACATGCAGCGGGATATCGGTCACCGTCCGTATTTCCACGTCGAGCGGTTTACCGTCCGGTGTGGTCAGTTCGATGCGAGCCGCGGTGGGCAGCCGGGTGCCGGAGCGGTAGTCGATCGAGATGCGCGGCCAGCCGAGTTGCTCGGTCCGTCCGTCCGGCCAGACCCGGGTGGCGTCGTTGAGGGTGCGCCTGCCGTCGGGTTCTTCCTGCACGATGACGACGACCGCGAAGTCGTCGAAACGCAACGGCATGTACAGCCACCAGAACCCGCCCGACGGTTCGGCGGCCGCCCGCCCCGCCGGTTCCGCTTCACCGACCGGCCGGATCCCCCACGACCGGTCCCTGGTGCCGGTCCACACCGCCGGATCGACGGTGATCTCCCGGCCGTCGACGCGCAGGGTGCCCGACCAGGACCCGACCTGAGCGAACCGCGAGGCCTCGATGATCGGGCGGTTGCCGTTGAGGATCAGATGCGGCTGCTCCTGCACGGTGGGGAAGGCGCCGGTCCAGGTCAGGTCGGCGGCGAGTTCCTCGTGCTCGCACACCAGCCGCAGCCGCCGCAGCGGTTCGAGCACCTCGATGCGGTAACCACCGATCCGCATGTCCAAGCTCCGGTCGCCGAGGGCGTCGGAGAACCGCACCGTGCGTACCGTATTCCCGTCGCGCAGTGCGAGATAGGCGTCGGTGACACCGAGATTCGGGTAGACGCCGAATCCGGTGACCAGCATGGTGCCGCCCTCCCGGTTGTGGGCGTTGAAGTAGCTGCGGTCGTAGAAATTGCGGTCGCTGCTGGCCACCCGGGCCAATGACAGCGGGGTCTGGTGGATCGGGAATTCGTCCAGCGGGGCCGGGGACGAGCCGGGGACGCGGGAGGAATCGGTCATGGTGTCGCTCAATCCCATTCGTAGGTTCCGTCGAGCAGCGCTTCCAGGCTCGCCCGGTGCATCACGTAGTCGTCGCGATCGTCGGTGTCGGTGTCCTCGCCGAAATGGATCATCCGGCGCTTGATCCTGGCCATCACGATGGCATGCCGCAGCGCGGTGTAGACCAGGTAGAAATCGAGATCGCGCACGGTATGGCCGCTGACGGCCTCGTACTTGGCCACCACATCCGACCGGCGCAAGAAGTCGGGCAGCCCGGGCTGGTCGAAACGGGTGGCGAGGTCCTGGAAGAACCGGTGCAGGAAGATGATCCAGGCCACGTCGAGTTCGCGCGGGCCGATGGCGGCCATCTCCCAGTCGAGCACCGCCGCCGGTTCGAATCCGTGGTAGATGATATTGCCGGGCCGAGCATCGCCCCAGGTCAGCACATCGGGGCCGGGATCGGCGGGCCAGTGTGCGGCCAGCCATTCGAAGCCGCGCTCGATGATCGGGATCCGGTAGCCGTCATCGGCGAGCGCCCAGCGATACCAGGCATGCTGGGCGTCGACGTGGCGGCGCAGCGCATCCCCGGGCCCGGCCAGCATGGGAAACCGCCGCACCGGATCGGGGATGGCGTGCACTTTCGCGATGACCTCGACGGTGGCGTCGGTCAACCGCGCCCGCTGCTCGGCGGTCGCGTCGAAAAGCCAGCCGACGAAGACGTAGGGCGGATTATCCGTCGGCACCCGGCCCTCGACCCGGTCCATCACGAAGAACGGTGTGCCGAGCACGCCGGGATCGTTCTCCAGCCAGCGCAGCCGCGGCACCGGTAGATCCGTCGCTTCCGCCACCCCGGCCATCACCTGGTATTGCGTTGCCAGATCGTAGGTTTCGAATACCGGAAACGATTCGTCCTCCGGCGCCATCCTGGCCACGAACGATCCGCCGTCCTGCTGCCCGGCCACGGTCCACTCGGCGTCGAAGAGCACCGTCGAACTCGACATCCCGCCCGCCTGCGGCCGGGACAGACCGGAGATGGACGGCGGCGCGTCGGCGCCGACGCGTTCGCCGAGCCAGCGCGACAGGTCGGTGGCGAAGGAGTCGAGGTCGCGATCGCTGGTGGTCAGCCGACGCTGTTCGGTGGGTGCGGGATCGTCGGCCATCATCGTCCTCCTGATGCCGTACAGCCGGGTACCCGAACGGGCGCCTCCGGCGTCATGCCGTGGATGCGCAAACTGTAACGCGTTTCAAGTTTGCCTTCGGCGAAAGCGGGAAATAGGTGCGGCCGACCGCCTCGTACGCCGGAAGGATGACCCCGAATACATCGGATGAATGATCCGGAATGGGGGTTTCCTTCGGGGTTTATCCGGTTGTGGAGGCGACGACGCCGTCGATACGTTCGGCCGAGGAATCGGATCGGCACAGTGAGGGGCTGCCAGTGGTCGGCGTCGAAGTTCTCGAGCGGCAAGACGATGAGGCTTCCGCGGAGGCGGCCGAGCCACGTCCGTGGCATCCGCTCACGCGGATCGCGTTCCGGTTCTGTTTCGCCTATTTCGGGCTGTTCTGCCTGCTGTTCGCCCAGATCACCTTCGCCTTCACCGGCATCGTCGGCCAGTGGTTGCCCGAGCGGGCGGTGATGTGGCAGATGGATCTGCTCTCGCCGGCTCGAATGGGTGGGGCGCGCGGTGTTCGGCATCGACGCGGTGCTGCACGAGGATTCGGGCAGCGGCGACCAGGCCGTCATCTGAGTGATGGTCTTCTGCATCCTGGTCGTCGCCGTGGCGGCCACCCTGATCTGGTCGATCCTCGACCGGCGCCGCACCGGCTACCCGCGGCTGAGCGCCTGGTTCTTCACCGTCATCCGGCTGTGCCTGGCCGGCCAGATGCTGTTCTACGGCATCGCCAAGGCCATCCCGACACAGATGCCCGAGCCGCCGCTGACCGCGCTGCTGCAGCCGTACGGTGATTTCAGCATCACCTCGGTGCTGTGGTTGCAGGTCGGTTCGTCGCCGGCGTATCAGGTGCTGCTCGGGATCGCCGAGATGCTTGCGGGCCTGCTGCTGTTCTGGCCGCGCACCGCCACCCTCGGCGCGATGTTGAGTGTGGTGAGCATGGCGCAGGTGTTCGTGCTGAACATGACCTTCGACGTGCCGGTCAAGATCCTGTCGTTCCATCTGCTGTTGCTGTCGCTGCTGCTGCTCGCGCCGCAGGCGCGGCGGCTGGCCGACATGCTGATCCTGGAGCGCCCGGCGCAGCCCGCGACACAGCCGCGACTGTTCGACAGTGCGAAGGCCAACCGGATCGCCGCCCTGGTCCAGGTGCTGATCGGCGTCTGGATGCTGGTCGGGGTGGTGGACACGGGTTGGCGGTCCTGGGAGGAGTTCGGCGGTGGCCGCGAGAAATCACCGATGTACGGCATCTGGGCCGTCAGCGAATTCAGCACGGCCGGCCAGCCGGTGCCGCCGCTGCTGACCGATGAGAATCGCTGGCAGCGAGCCATTTTCGAAGATCCAGGAGTGATGTTCATCCAGCGGATGGACGGTGCGTTGACGCCGGTGTCGGCCACCATCGACGCCGAGGCACACACCCTCACCCTCACGGCGCCGCCCTCGCCCGACACCCCGCCGGCGCCGATCGCCACCTTCACCTTCGACCGCCCCACTCCCGGGCAACTGCGCTTGACCGGCGAGCTGAACGGCACCCCGACCAGCATCGTGCTCGATCAGATGGATCTGGCGGCCTTCCCCTTGCGCGGCGGCGGTTTCCGCTGGGTCCAGGAGTATCCGGACTTCCGCTGACACCCCGCAAAACCTGTGCACCCAACGATGGGGGCACAGGTTTTCCCGGACGCGAAGCCACCCCGGTCTGACATAGCGTGCGAGGGCAACCTCGTGTGATGTGCGAATTCGGGAAAGGTGAACAGTGGCAACCCTGGTCGAGTCGCAGGCCCCGGTGCGAGAACAGGGTGACGGTCCTCCGGCCGCGCCACCGCCGTGGCACCCGCCGACCCGCGTGCTGTTCCGGTTCGTGTTCGTTTATCTCGGGATCGGCACCGCCGCCCAGTGGCTGACCGCCCAACTGCTCCGCTCGGCCGGTGTGCCGGAGACGGCGGTGCTCACCCTCGGCCGGTGGTGGTCGCTGCCGCCACTGACCGACTGGTTCGCCGCACACCTGTTCGGGATCGAGGAACCGCTGGGGTACGCACCGACCGGCAGCGGCGACACCGTCACGCTGTGGGTGGCGGCGTTCAGCTGGCTGGTCGTTGCGGCGGTGGCAGCCGCGATCTGGAGTGTGCTCGATCGGCGGCGCACCGACTATCGGCGCCTGGACGGCTGGTTCCGGTTGCTGCTGCGGTTCGCACTGGCCGGTGCTTTGATGCTGTACGGGATGGTCAAGGTGATGCCGTCGCAGATGACCTTCGCGCTGCACCGGCTGATCGAACCGTTCGGCGATATGACCCCGATGGGTGTGCTGTGGTCGCAGACCGCGGCTTCCGAGCCCTATGAGATCGCGCTCGGCTGCGCGGAGATCGGCGCGGGGTTGCTGCTGATCCTGCCCGCCACCGTCACCGCAGGCGCGCTGCTGTCGACCGTGGCGATGGCTCAGGTCTTCCTGCTCAACATGACCTTCGACGTGCCGGTGAAGCTGTTCAGCTTGCACATGTTGCTGCTCTCGCTGGCGCTACTCGCGCCCGAGAGCCGCCGGCTGGCGACGGTGTTGTTCTCCGGCCGGGAAGTCGCGCCGTCCACCGGTTCACCGCTGTTCGGCACCGCGCGCGCGAACCGGGCCGCGCTGATTCTTCAGGTGCTGCTCGGCCTGTGGCTGCTGGTGACGACGGCGCTCGAAGGCTGGGATGCCTGGCACGCCTACGGTTCGGCGCGGCCACGCTCGCCGCTGTACGGCATCTGGACTGTCGCCGAGTACTCCGTCGCCGGACAGCCGGTGCCGCCGCTGCTCACCGAGCCGAACCCGTTCGCCGACCCGACTGCGGCCCGGCTGCGGCGCATCGTCTTCGACACCGTCGACGGCGTCCACCTGCAAGGCATGGACGACAGGCTCACGTGGGTGCCCGCCGCAGTGGACCCCGAACGGCACACCATCACCTTGTTCCGCGACCCCGCCGGTCAGTGGCAGCTCGGCAGCTTCACCTATGAACAACCCGCGCCTGGCCGGCTGATCCTGGACGGCACCTTGGGAATTCGGAAGGTGCATATGGTGCTGGACGAGATTCCGCTCGAACGATTCGCGCTGATCGAACGCGGATTCCACTGGACGCAGCAAGCGCCGCATCTGGAGTAGGTCGTTGCTCGCTGGTTCGCCTCGCACGTGGACGGCCGGCTGCCGGTCACGCTCATGGGCCCTCGCCGGATTTCCGAATGTGCGGGTGCGCTGATCACGACCGCTGCCGATAGGCCGTCGTTGGCAGTACCACGTCGGCGAGGTGGAGCTACCGCTTCGCCTTCGGGCAGCTACCCACCCGGCACCGGTGCGCCGTAGGCGGCGGCAGCGACCACCACACCTGCGACGACCCGGCGGCTGAGGACCAGTCCCCCCGTGCCCGCCAGCAGTGCCGCCGCTTCGGCGACGCCCGGTACACCCAGCGCATCCAGCACGCGCGCGGACGGGTTCGGTACCTGCACGGCGGCGAGCTGTCCGGTGGTGAATGAATAGATGGGTACACCGAATTCGTCAGCGGCGGCCAGAATCCCGGGCTCGTCCGCCCGCCGGTCGACGGTGGCGAGGCAGGCGATCGGCTGCGCGCCGAGCACGGTGCGGACCGCGGCGACGATCCGCTCGGCAGGCGTCCCCCGGCGCACCCCCAGCCCGACGGCCAACTCGAGCCGACCTGTCGGCGCACTGTCGTCGCCGACCCTGCTACCCGACGCACGCAACGGCATCGGTCCGGGAGAACGGGGTGGCAGCGACCTGCCGCCAACCCCGCTGCTCGGCTCCTCCGACGGTATCGGCAGCTGCGACTTCGCCGGAACCGGACTGCTGCTGTCCCCGCTGTCCGGCTCGTCCGACGGGATCGGTGCGCGCGAGTTCCGCGGCACCGACCTTCTGCGAGCCCCGCTATCGGGCTCATACGACCGCACCGGCCCGAGCGAATCTGCTGGCACCCAGCCGTCGCCAACGGCGCTATCCGGCTCGCGTGACGGCATCGGTGCGCGCGAATTCGCCGGCGGCAGTGGTGAATCGAAGCACCGATTCCGGGTTGCCCGCGGGGTGGGTGTGCAGGTAGGAGGCGTGGACCTGGTTCACGACGGCGCCTTCGCGCAGCCGAGCACCGGCAGTGTGCCAGCCCCAGGCCGGTTCGTCGGCGCCCGTGTCGATCAGCCGAGTGCGGTGGAATTCGTGGCCGCGTACGCGTTCGCCCGCGCGCCACAACGGCGAGTCGACCAGGGCGACGGCGTCGCGGTAGCCGAGGGTCAGGCGTGGGCCGAATTCGGCTGTGGCGTCGAGGACTGCGGCCATCGCGTGCCCGTCGAGCGAGCGGGTGAGGTACAGCAGGCCGGCGCATTCGGCGTGGATCGGCATGCCACGCCGGGCCGCTGCCGCCACCGCGGCGAGCAGCTGGGTGTTGGCCGCGAGGTCGGCGGCATGCTCCTCCGGAAATCCACCGGGCAGCACCAGTCCCGCTGTCCCCGCGGGAAGTTCGTCGTGCAGCGGGTCGAACACCTCGACGCGCGCCCCCGCCGCGACGAGCAGCTCCCGGTGCTCGGCGTATCCGAACGTGAATGCCGCACCACCGGCCATCGCGATCACGGGACCGTCGCCGGGTGCCGCGCTCAGCCGTCCCCCGGCGACCGCCCACCGACCTCCACCAGTCGATGTGATCAGCGGGCGCTCTTCGTCGGCCGAGGTGATCACACGGTCGAGGTCGGCCGCGTCCGCGGTGCCGGCGCTGCTGTTGGGCTCGTCGACTCCGCCGGGGTGGGGCGCACGGCTGAACTCGCTTGTCGCCTCGGCAGACAGCGCCGCTTCCGGATTCCACGCCGGTCCGGCCGCCGAGGACGCCGCCAGGGCCGCGATCGCACCCAGATCGACATGGGCGGCGACGAGATCGGTCATCGCGGCCACCGCTGCGGTGGCGGCGGCCCCGTGTTCGACCGCCGGGATCAGCCCGAGATGACGGGAGGGCACTTCGAGTTCGGCCATGCGCG
>NZ_BAFY01000170.1 GCF_000308555.1 Nocardia cyriacigeorgica NBRC 100375
CCTTGACGAACGGATTAGCCATCGATTGATCCCGCCTCCATCTGCTGCGCCGCTGTGCGCGACTCCAGTGCGCGACCGTCACGCACCCGATATGTGCCTATCCTCCACCATGTGGCGCCTGGACCGGGCCAACCCAGCGAGTAGGTTCCGCCACGGTCCGCTTCCGCCGCCTATGACGAATCTATCCGCTCTTGCCGGTGGCCCGCAGCGTTGCCACGGCACACCGCTGATTCGGGGCTCATGCGCTCCTCACCAGAACCAGGGTGTCCGAACGCGGGGCAGGGATGACGATCCTGGTGTCGCCGTCGATATGCGGGCGCACCTCGGCGCCGGCCACCGACATCGTGGCGGTGGCGGGTTCGGCGGACCCGGCCTCGGCCTCGTCCGCGAGCGCAGGCGCCTCGGCCGGGCCCGCGGGCACCGCGACGGCAGGCTCACGCACATCGTCCACGCCCGCCATGATCGTGCTCACGTCCCACAGCACTCGCGACAACGGAACATCCAAGGCCTCGCAGATCGCGGCCAGCAGCTCACTGGAGGCCTCTTTGCGGCCTCGTTCGACCTCCGACAGATAGCCGAGGCTGACCCGCGCGGATGTGGACACCTCCCGCAGAGTTCGCTGCTGGGCGAGACGCGCACGCCGCAGACTGTCACCGATCGCTTCTCGCAGCAGCGTCATCTCGGTCTCCTCACTCCCTGTCTCCAGGCGTCGGCGCGCATGCGCCGCTTTCTGGCACAACGTCCAGGTGCGTCCGGTTGGTTCCCGAGCGAGAGATCTCGCCGCGAATTCAGCCCGCCGCCGCCGGAGCCCGCACACATCGCAGGAGTTCGGCGACCGCCGTTCGAGCCGCACCGAGTCTGATGTTCCACCGGTCGCCGGACAGTTTCAACCGCATCACCTCGGTATGCCCTGGACCGGCCACTCCGAGGAAGACCGTGCCGACCGGGTATCCGCCCTGCGGGTCCGGGCCGGCGACGCCGGTCAGGGCGACACCCCAGTCGGCGCCGCAGCGCGTGCGCGCGCCCACGGCCAGCTGTTCTGCGGTGCTGGCAGCCACCGGCCCTTCGGTGTCGAGCACTTCGGCGCCGACGCCGGCCAGGCTGTGTTTGAGGTCGGTGGCGTAGACCACCAGGCCGCCGCGCAGCACCGCACTGGCGCCGGGAACCCCGGCGATGGCCGCGCTGAGCAGGCCTGCGGTCAACGATTCGGCGGTGGCGACGGTCTGTCCGGCCGCGGCCAGCGCGGCCACCAGTTCGGCCGCGGGCACCTGCGGGGTGAGCGGATCGTTCATCCGCTGCGGTGACGGGGGGATCCGGCGAACCACACCCGGGCCGCCTGGCCGACGTAATCGAGCCCGGTGGCCACCGTCAGCACCAGCGCCAGCCACATCAGCGCCATCCCCGCGGTGGCGAATCCACCGGCCAGCGGCAGTACGAGCACCGCGATGGCCAGCGACTGCACCAGGGTCTTCAGCTTGCCGCCGCGACCGGCCGGGATGACGCCGCGACGCACCACAACCAGCCGCAACAGTGTGATGCCGAGTTCACGGCCGCAGATCACGATCGTCATCCACCAGGCCAGATCACCCAGGATCGACAGCCCGATCAGCGCGGAACCGATGAGGGCCTTGTCGGCGATGGGATCGGCGAGTTTGCCGAAGTCGGTGACCAGACCGTATTTGCGGGCCAGTTGCCCGTCGAAGCGATCGGTGATCGCGGCAAGCCCGAACAGTGCCGCGGCGGTGATCCGCCACGCGGTGTCGTGACCGCCGCCGGCGAAGAGTGCCAGCACGAACAGCGGCACGAGCGCGATCCTGGCCATGGTCAGCACGTTCGCGATGTTCCACAGCGGAACAGCGGGCTCGGCGGGGGGCGGCACCAGACCCGGGCGCAGCGGCGCGGGACCGGACCAACCGCGATCCATTTCCTCGGGTTGCACGCTCATGGCCGCCTCTTGATCCAGTCGCGCTGCCCGGCGCGATGCGTTGAGCGGTACGACTGGGTGTGCGGCACATCTCCAGACTATCGGTAGCGGGGCCGACTACTGTGCACCCCATGACCTCACGGGGACCACTGAGTGGTTCGACCAGCGACGCACCCGCCGCGGTGCCCGCCGATCCCGCAGGCGCGGCGCCGTCCGACGCGCCCGCCACCGCATCGGCAGGCTCGCCTGATCGTGTCCCGACGGTGCGCCGTGCCCGAACCTCCGACGTCCCCGCGATCAAAGCCCTGGTGGACGTCTATTCGGGCCGGATCCTGCTGGAAAAGAATCTGGTCAATCTCTACGAGGCCGTACAGGAATTCTGGGTCGCCGAACAGGACGGCCGGCTGGTCGGCTGCGGCGCGCTGCACGTGTTGTGGGCGGATCTGGGTGAGGTCCGTACGGTCGCGGTGCACCCGGATGTGAAGGGCCAGGGTGTGGGCAAGCTCATCGTGCGCCGGCTGATCGAGGTGGCCAGGGAGCTGGAGCTGAGCCGGGTGTTCGTGCTGACCTTCGAGGTGGAGTTCTTCTCCAGGCACGGGTTCGTCGAGATCGATGGGACACCGGTGACGGCAGAGGTGTACGCCGAGATGTGCCGGTCCTACGACACCGGTGTCGCCGAATTCCTCGACCTCAGCTACGTCAAGCCGAACACCCTCGGCAACACTCGGATGCTGCTCACCCTCTGAGCGGCTCCTGCCCACCTTCGACAGAAAGCGATCCGACGTGCCGCTGTTCGCCGTCCACTACACCTACACCGCCGAGACCGTGCCGGGTCGCGACGAGCATCGCCCCGAGCACCGCGGCTGGCTGGCCGACCGGCTGGCCGAGGGCGCGCTGTTGACCAGCGGCCCGTATCCGGACGGCTCGGGTGCCCTGCTGGTGTTCCGGGCCGAGGACGAGCCCGCGCTGCGCGCACTGCTGGCCGAGGACCCGTTCGCCCGGAAGGACCTGATCACCGAGGTTCGGGTGCAGGAATGGCTGCCCATCTTCGGAGCGATGAGCGAGGCCTGAGCACCGGTGGCGCCGGCCCGCAAACGGACCGGCGCCACCTGGTTGCCGCTACTTTGCCGCTCGGTTGGTCTGCTTGGTACGCACCAGGCTCGCCACCGTCGCCACCACCAGGATGCCGATGATGACCGACAGCGAGAACGCGGTGGAGATCTCCGGCACCGAGACGTGCTCACCGCCGTTGATGAACGGCAGCGTGTTCTCGTGCAGGGCGTGCAGCACCAGCTTCACACCGATGAAGGCCAGGATCGCCGAGAGCCCGTAGGACAGGTACACCAGCCGGTCGAGCAGTCCTCCGATCAGGAAGTACAGCTGACGCAGGCCCATCAGCGCGAAGGCGTTGGCCACGAACACGATGTAGGGCTGTTCGGTCAGGCCGTAGATGGCGGGGATGGAGTCGAGCGCGAACAGCAGGTCCGCGAAACCGATGGCCAGCAGTGCCAGCAGCATCGGGGTGACCGCGCGACGTCCGTTGATCTTGGTGAGCAGCTTGTCGCCGTCGTATTCGTCGGTGGTCGGCACCAGCTTCTTGGTCAGCGCGACGATGCGGCTGTCGCGTTTCTGTTCCTCCTCGACCTCGTGCCCGCTCTCCCGCAGCAGCTTGACCGCGGTGTAGACCAGGAACAGGCCGAACAGGTAGAACACCCAGCTGAACGCGCTGATCGCGGCGGCGCCGACGGCGATGAACACACCGCGCATGACCAATGCCACCACGATGCCGATGAGCAGCACTTTCTGCTGGTACATCCGGGGCACCGCGAAGGTGGACATGATGATCAGGAACACGAACAGGTTGTCCACCGAGAGCGCCTTCTCGGTGACGAAGCCCGCGTAGTACTCCCCGGCGAAGGTCCCGCCCCACTTCCAGGCGATGAAGCCACCGAAGGCCAGCGCGAGGCCGATGTAGACCGCCGACCAGAAGGCGGACTCGCGGAAGGTCGGCTCGTGCGGGGTGCGTACGTGGGCGAAGAAGTCGAAGACGAACAAACCGAGGATCACCGCGACGGTGATCCCCCACTCCAGCGCGGTCACCTGCACGGTGCGCTCCGATCGGCAGTAAGACTCATGTCGTCAATCATGCCCGATTTGCCCGATTCACTCGGCTTGCGGGTTGGTTGCTCACCATGATTTCACATCCCGCGCAGGTCACCGCGCCCCGTGAGGTTCGTCTCGCGGACGCGTCCCCGCAGACCCGTCGGGCTATCGCACGACGAGGCTCGGGCCGCCGGAGGCGAACACCCGGGGGGCCCGCTGCCGCGCACGGGCCACGATCCACCGCCGCACAGGCATTTCCATCTAGGCAAATCATTCACCGCCGAAAAGGTCTTTTCCGGAACATTATTCGGGTGCTACCGTGGTATCCGTCATCGAAACCACTCACGTACCAATACCTCAGGCGAAAGGCCGGAATCATGAACGTGCAGCGCATTCACGAGCGGCAGATGCGCCGGCTCGGCGTCGCACGCCGAGCCGGTGAATTCGCCATGCCCGAGGCCGTGCTGAACTGCGACAGTCTCGCTCGCACCCGGAGCAGCCCCTAGCCGGACCATGCCGGATCCGGCAGGGGCCATTCCAGGGCGAAAGCCAGGAATGGCCCCTTTTTCGTGCCTATTCGTATTCGCACGACAAATTGCAGCCCGTTGCCCGGCCGATAAACCGGACGAATTCTACGGGTGCGGTCGATTCGGGAATTGTCATGCGTTTTTCGCGCTCGTAGCTCAACGGACAGAGCATCTGACTACGACTCAGAAGGCTGGGGGTTCGAATCCTCCCGAGCGCACACCGGCCGAGTGCCGTCCAGCACTCGGCCCGTGGCTCACGCAGGTTGCCGCCGGGGTCTCATAAGCCCCGGTCGCGTGGTTCGACTCCACGGTGAGCTCCGACGGAGGTCACTCCTCGTCCGATCCCGCCTGCGGTCCAAGCGAGCGGATCGGCCAGAGCAAACCTTCCGGACAAGAGCCCGCCGATCAGTCCTGCGCCTCCGCCGGCGGCTCGTCGCCACCACCGCGAATCGACCACAGCAGCCCTTCGAGCTCATCCGGTTTCACCAGCACGTCACGCGCTTTGGAGCCCTCGCTCGGACCCACCACATTGCGGGTCTCCATCAGGTCCATGAGCCGGCCCGCCTTGGCGAACCCGACCCGCAGCTTGCGCTGCAACATCGAGGTGGAACCGAACTGTGAGGTGACCACCAGCTCCACCGCCTGCAAGAACAGGTCGAGATCGTCGCCGATGTCGGGATCGACGTCCTTCTTCTCCCCCGCCTTAGCCGCGGTGACGCCCTCGGTGTACTCGGGTTCGGCCTGGTTCTTGGTGAACTCGACGACGGCGTGGATCTCTTCGTCGCTGATGTAGGCACCCTGCAGACGGGTCGGCTTGCCGGCACCCATCGGCAGGAACAGGCCGTCGCCCATACCGATCAGTTTCTCCGCGCCCGGCTGGTCGAGGATGACACGCGAATCGGTGAGCGAGGAGGTCGCGAACGCCAGCCGCGAGGGCACATTGGTCTTGATCAGGCCGGTCACCACGTCGACCGACGGGCGCTGGGTCGCCAGCACCAGGTGGATGCCCGCCGCGCGCGCCTTCTGGGTGATCCGCACGATGGCGTCTTCGACGTCACGCGGCGCGGTCATCATCAGGTCGGCCAGCTCGTCGACGATGGCCAGAATGTAGGGGTACGGCCGGTAGACCCGTGCGCTGCCCAGCGGCGCGGTGATCGCACCGGACTTCACCTTCTTGTTGAAGTCGTCGATATGACGGACCTTGTTGGCCTGCATGTCCTGATAGCGCTGCTCCATCTCCTCCACCAGCCAGGCCAGCGCGGCCGCCGCCTTCTTGGGCTGGGTGATGATGGGCGTGATCAGGTGCGGAATGCCCTCGTAGGGGGTCAGTTCCACCATCTTCGGGTCGATCAGGATCATCCTGACCTCCTCCGGGGTGGCCCGCTGCAGCAGCGACACCAGCATCGAGTTCACGAAGCTCGACTTACCGGAGCCGGTGGAACCGGCCACCAGCAGATGCGGCATCTTCGCCAGGTTCGCCGCCAGGAATTCACCTTCGATGTTCTTGCCGAGCCCGATCACCAGTGGATGGTGATCGTTGCGGGTCGAGGGGGCCTTGAGCACGTCGGCGAGGCGGACGAGTTCGCGGTCCGAGTTGGGCACCTCGATGCCGACGGCCGACTTGCCGGGAATCGGCGCGAGCAGGCGGACGTTCTCGGTGGCGACCGCATAGGCGATATTGCGGGCGAGGGCGGTGATCTTCTCGACCTTCACGCCCGGGCCGAGTTCGACCTCGTAGCGGGTGACCGTCGGCCCGCGCACGAAACCGGTGACCGCGGCGTCGATCTTGAACTGCACCAGCACCTCGGTGATCGCCTCGATCATCGATTCGTTGGCGGCACTGCGCTTCTTGGGCAGTTCACCGTCGGTGAGCAGACTCATCGGCGGCAGCGTGTAATCGCCTTCGATCACCCGGTCGGTGACGAACTCCGGTTCCTTCGGCGGCGGCGGCGTCTGATCGACGGCCTTGGCCGGCTTCGGCTTGGGTTTCGGCTTGGCCGGTTCGGCCGGGACTTCGGTGGCGATCGGCTTGGCGTCGCGCAGCGGCGGTTCGCCCAGCGATTCGGTGACGGCGTCGGATCCGGCGAACTCGTCGGTCGGATAGTTCTCCTCGGGTGTGCGGCCGCGTCGACGGGAACCGCCGCGAGTGAGCGGGAATCCGTCCTCGTCGTAGCCACCGGAGGCGAATTCGGGGTCATAGTCGTCGTATTCGTCGCCGCCGCTGGCGGTGCCGAAGTAGTGCCGGAACAGCGCGGGCACCTCACGCACGGTGGTGCCGGTGACCAGCAGCACGCCGAAGACGATGGCCAGCAACAGGATCGGCACCGACAGCCAGGCCGTCAGCCCGTCGGTGAGTGGGCCGCCGACCACGAACCCGACGAAACCGGCGGCGCGCGAACGTCCGTGCGCGTCGGTCGGTGCGCCTGCGGCGATGTGCCAGAGCCCGAGCATCGGCAGCCCGACGAGCAAGCCGCCGAGCACCAGCCGGGGCCGGATCTCCGGATGTGGTTCGGTGCGCATCAGCACCAGGGCGATACCGGCCGCCACGAACGGCAATGCGGCCGAAGCCGATCCGGACACCGCGCGGATCGCGTCTTCGACGAAGTGCCCGATCGGGCCGCCGGCCGAGAGCCAGACCGCCGCCGCGATGACGCCGCTGAGCGCGATCAACGCCAGCGCGATCCCGTCGCGGCGGTGCCCGTGTTCGATCTCCCCCGCCCGGCTGAGCGTGCGGGTGGTGGCGCCCAGTCCGCGTGCCAGCATGGTCCAGCCACCGCTGATCCCACGCCCGATGACCGCCAGTGGTGCGGTGTTGGATCGGGTGTGCGCCGGGCGGCGCGCGCCAGAGGCTCGAACCCGGCCTGCCGAAGCGCGACCGCGGGCCGCCGAGGTGCGGCCGCGGGCGGCCGAACCGGTGCGAGTCGCCGAACGAGATGGGTTCGTCGCCGAACGAGTGGAGGCCGCCGTTGTCCGCCCCCGTGCCGATCCCGCCCGCGCACGTGTCGTAGTGGTGCTGCGGGACTTACCTGCCATGACCTCAGGCTAGCCGCAAACGCACCATCTGGACCATCCGCAACACTGGTATCGCCTGTAACTTGTGCTGATGAGCGGGGCGAATGCCCAGGTGATGCGGTTCATCATGCACCCGACCGCGACGCGGGACACGCCGACACACCGACGCCGTCATGCGGTCGGCAACAGAAAACCCGCCGGACGACCGCTCGTCCGGCGGGTTCCACCGCGAGATTCAGACCCCGATGACCGTCGGCACGATCATCGGACGACGCCGATAGGTGTCGGCCACCCAGCGCCCGACCACCCGGCGCACGCCCTGGGCGATGCGATGGGTGTCGGTGATGCCCTCCCCGGCCAGGCGCAGCAGTTCCGATTCGACGAGCTGTGCGGCGTCCGACAGCGCGGTGGGATCGTCGGAGAAGCCGCGACCGCTGACCTCCGGCGTGCTGACCGCCTTGCCGGTGGTCTCGTCGATCGCGACGGTGATGGCGATGAAACCGCCCTCACCGAGCACGAGCCGGTCCGACAGGGTCGATTCGCCCACATCGCCCACCGACAGGCCGTCGACGTAGACGTGGCCGACCGGCACCCGGCCGACGATCGAGGCGATGCCGTCGACCAGATCGACCACGACGCCGTCTTCGGCCAGCACGACCCGGTCCTCCGGCACACCGGTGGCCACCGCGAGCGCGGCATTGGCGCGCAGATGCCGCCATTCGCCGTGCACGGGCATCGCATTGGTGGGCCGGACCGCGTTGTACAGGTAGAGCAGCTCACCCGCGGACGCGTGCCCGGAGACGTGCACCTTCGCGCTCTGCTGGGTGATCACCGAAGCGCCGAGCCGGGCCAGGCCGTTGACGACGGTGAACACCGAGTTCTCGTTGCCCGGGATCAGCGACGAGGCCAGCACGACCAGGTCGTCGGCGCGGATGTTGATCTGGCGGTGGTCGCCGCGCGCCATCCGCGACAGCGCCGACAGCGGTTCACCCTGTGAACCGGTCGAGATCAGCACCAGCTTGTCGCTGGGCAGCGTGGCGGCCTGATCGAGTTCGACGACGAGGCCGTCGGGCACCGTCAGATAGCCGAGGTCCTGGGCGATCTGCATATTGCGGACCATCGAACGGCCGACGAAACAGATGCGGCGGCCATACTTCTGGGCGACGTCGACCACCTGCTGGATGCGGTGCACGTGGCTGGCGAAGGAGGCCACGATCACCCGGCCCTTGGCCTTGCCGATCACGGTGTCGAGGACACCGCCGATCTCGCGTTCGGGGGTGACGAAGCCGGGGACCTCCGCGTTGGTGGAGTCGACCAAGAACAAGTCGACGCCTTCGTCGCCGAGGCGGGAGAATCCGGCCAGGTCGGTGAGCCTGCCGTCCAGCGGCAGCTGATCGAGCTTGATGTCACCGGTGTGCAGCGCGACGCCGGCCGGGGTGCGGATGGCGACGGCGAGTGCGTCCGGGATCGAATGGTTGACCGCGAAGTATTCACAGCCGAACGGCCCGTGCGTGGTGTGCTGGCCCTCGGTGACCTCCACCAGCTTCGGATGCTGGCGGTGCTCACGGCATTTGGCCGCGACGAGCGCCAGGGTGAATTTCGATCCGATGACCGGGATGTCGGGGCGCAACCGCAGCAGGAACGGCACGGCGCCGATGTGGTCCTCGTGGCCGTGGGTGAGCACGACCGCGACCACGTCGTCCATCCGATCCTCGATCGGGCGGAAGTCGGGCAGGATCAGGTCGACGCCGGGCTGCTGGTCCTCGGGGAACAGCACGCCGCAGTCGACGATGAGCAGCTTGCCGCCGTACTCGAAAACGGTCATGTTGCGGCCGATTTCGCCGATACCGCCGAGGGCGAAGACCCGCAGGCCGTTGCTCGGCGCCTTCGGCGGAGTGCCGAGACGATCCTGCGGTGCGACCGCGGCGCGCGGGTCGGGCTGGGGCGCGGACTGGTCGCCGCGGCCACGGCCGCCCTGCCGGGAACGGCCCTGCTTGCGCTGGCGGTCCTGGCCGGTACGGGATTCGGTGGCCTTCGCGGGCGCGGTGGCCTTCGCCGGTGTGGTCTGCTCCGGCGCGGTCTTCTGCACGGGCGCAGCTGGAGCCTCCGCCTCGCTCGGCGCGGGAGGAGGTGTGTCAGCGGGCTTTTCCGGTGCGACGGGCGGCTGCGGCGGACGCGGCGCGGCCGGGCCTGCGCCGCGGCTGGCGGAACGGCGGGGACGACGGCCTAGCGGGGCCGTCATCCGAGCACTCCTGCCGCGCGCAGATCGGCGCTGAGCAGGTCGAGTTGATCGGGACCCGGCATGAGCTGCGGCAATCGCGGCTCGCCGACATCGATGCCGAGCAGGCGCAGGCCGGCCTTGGACATGGCCACACCGCCGAGGCGCGCCATCGCGGCGTTCAACGGCACCAGGCCGGCGTTGATCTCACGGGCGCGGATCACGTCGCCCGCGGTGTAGGCGTCGACCAGTTCGCGCAGCCGCTCCGGCACCAGATGGCCGATGACGCTGATGAATCCGGTCGCGCCGACCGACAACCACGGCAGGTTCAGCGTGTCGTCACCGGAGTAGAAGGCCAGGCCGGTGGTCGCGATGAGTTCGGCGCCGGCATTGAGATCGCCCTTGGCATCCTTGACCGCGACGATGCGCGGATGCTCGGCCAGGCGGCGGATGGTGTCGGAGGCGATCGGCACGATCGAGCGCGGCGGAATGTCGTAGAGGGTGACCGGAAGATCGGTGGCGTCGGCGACCGCGGTGAAGTGCGCGATCAGCCCTTCCTGAGTGGGCCGCGAGTAGTAGGGCGTCACGACCAGCAAACCGTGAGCACCCGCGCGCTGCGCGTTGCGCGCCAGCTCCACCGAATGCGCGGTGTCGTAGGTTCCGGCGCCTGCGATCACGGTGGCGCGCGAGCCGACGGCGTCGACGACCGCGCGCAGCAGATCGGCCTTCTCCGACTCGGTGGTGGTTGGCGATTCACCGGTGGTCCCGGAGATCGCGAGCAGATCGACCCCACGGTCGACCAGGCGGGCCGCCAGCGCGACGCCGGCATCGACGTCGAGCTTGCCCTCGGCACTGAAGGGGGTCACCATCGCGACGCCGACCGTGCCGGAGGCACGCAGCCGACTCGAATCGCCGACGCTGCCGGGCCCTGGGTGGTTACGCATGCTGCCGCCTCCGGGCCTGCGCCTCGCACCGCGGTGTCGGCGTCGATTCACCGTTCGTCATGGTCAGAAAGGCTACCCGGTCCGGGTCACACCCTCGACACCCTCGTCGCCGTTCGGAGACGGCGGGCACATGATACCCGTCTCATGGCGGCTTGGTGACGTCAGATCGTTGCTTGAAAGACATCATTGGTGGCGTCACACTGATGTCATGGATCTGGACAAATACACCGCCCGATTACGCGCGGATCTGATCGCGGCGGCAGCGCTCGGCGATGAAAAGACCCAGGCCACGGCCGCCGCCCTGGCCGCGGCCGTGGAGAGTTCGACGCGGCTGGTGCTGTTGTCGGCGCTGTCGGAGATGGCCGCCGAGGTCAGCGCGGCACTCGCCGACCGCACCGTGCACGTATCGATGGACGGCACCGACGCCACCGTCGATGTGCGCAACCATCCGGCGACCGAATCCGAGCACCCCACCTTCGAGGAGATGACCGGCGATATCAGCCGGGTCACGCTGCGCCTGGTGGAGCAGTTGAAATCCCGGGCCGAGGAGGCCGCCGCGCAGAGCGGGCAATCGCTGAACTCGTGGATGTCCGGCGTGGTGTCGGGAGCGCTGCGCGATCAGATGCGCGGGTACGGCGGATACGGAGGCGGACCCAAGCGGCATACCAGCACCACTCGCGATACCGGCGGTTCCGGCGGTGAGTCCAGGGGCTCCGGCTCCGACCGCGATGCCGGCGGTGACGGCCGGGATTCCGACCGAAGCACCGGTAGTTCCGACTGACAGCGGCGGGTTCGGGCCCAGCGGCTGCCGCCTCACCGAGACCACAACGCAGGCGATTCCCCGCGACGGCCGGGACCCGCGGCGCCGGGCCACCGCCCTGGCGACGACCGGGGCAAGCGCCGGCCCCGGTTGTGTCAGCCGGCCCTGTGCAACAGCGGCGCCAGCTCGCCCCGCTCACCGATGACGATGTCGTCGAGCTCCAGCCAATCGGCCATCTCCCGCAGCGCCGTCCACAACGCCTGTGCCGTGCGGGCGTCGCAGTGGCCCGGTTCGGCGAAGGCGCCCGGCACCAGCAGCCGTCCGGCGCCACGTTCGGCGCGGACATCCACGCGGCCGACGAGTTCGCCGTCCAGCAGGAAGGGAAACACGTAATACCCGTGCACCCGTTTGTGTTCCGGGGTGTAGATCTCGATCCGGTAGTGGAAGCCGAAGACGCGTTCGGTGCGGGCCCGGAAGAAGATCAGCGGGTCGAAGGGACACAGCAGGGCGGCGCCGCCGATCCGGCGCGGTGTGGTGGCGCCGGCCCGCAGATAGGCCGACGCTCCCCAGTCGGCGATATCGACCGGGATCAGCTCGCCCGCGTCGACGAGGTCGGCGATGGCGGGTTTGGTCTGCGCCCCGGCCAGCCGGTAGTAGTCGCGCAGGTCGGGCTCGGTGGCCACGCCGAGTGCGGTGGCCGCGCGCAGCACCAGTTCCCGGACGGCCTCGTCTTCGGGGACCGACCGCTCGAACACCGACGAGGGCAGAACCCGCTCGGCGAGGTCGTAATGACGAGTGAACCCCACCCGGCGGCCGACCGAGAGTTCACCGGCGGCGAAGAGCTGCTCGCAGATCATCTTGGTGTCGCTGAGGTTCCACCACGAACCCGGCGGGCGCGGTTTGTCCAACTCCAGGTGCCGTTCCACCTCACCGGCGCTGGCCGCACCGACCTCGGCGATGACGTCGAGGATGTCTTTACCGAGGGTGGGATTGCGTTCGAGCACCGCGCGCGCACCACCCCAGCGCCCATGCCGGTAGCGCTGCATGCGCCAGCGCATCAGCGGCCAGTCCTCGACCGGTATCAGCGCCGCCTCATGCGCCCAGTACTCGACGAGAGTTCGAGGGCGGCGAGTGTCGGTGTGCCAGGCGGCCTCGTCCAATAGCGAGCGGTCGTAGGCGCCGATACGGCTGAACACCGGTGCGTAATGCGCGCGGACCACCGCCGAGACCGAATCCAATTGCAGCAGTTGGGTTCTGCCCAACACTCCGGCAACGGTGCGCCGGGTCGCCTTGGCCGGCCTCGGTTTGCCGAACCCCTGCGCCGCCAGGGCCGTCCGCCGCGCCGCCGCCGCACTCATCGTCCGCATACTCGTACCCTGCCATGGGGGTACGACAGGTACCGACTGTGAACGGCGCACCGTCGTCCGCCGATCCCTCCCGGCCTCCCGCGAGAACGCGTATGTGCGGAAGCCGGACGAGCCGACCTGGCACCGCCGCGAGTGGGCGGAGCGAGTCAGGTGGAGACGGTGACCTGCCCGGCCAGATCGATCTCGGTGCGACGGTCCTCGTCCGGCGCGTTCGCGAGCACCGTCGCCAGGATGCGGCGGCCGGTCGGCAGGATGCGCACGGTCACCGAGCCGGCGTTGGCCGCGTCCAACTCGCGGATGGCGGCCTCGATCACGCGACGACGCACCGAACGCGGCACTCCGTCGAATCCGCCGTCATCGAGCAACACCACCTCGACTCCCCTGGCGCGCGCGCCTCGGGCGGCGCTGTTGAGCTCATCGGTGGCCAGCTGCGGCGCCCGCAGGCCATCCCGCAATTCGGCCTCGAGCAGCCGGCATTGTTCACGCTCGTAGGCGGTGAGTTCGACGCCGTCGGCGATGCGTTCCAGGATCGGGCGCGCCACCTTGTCCAGCCGGGCCAGCTGACGATCACGCTCACCGTTCTCTGCGGCCATCGTGGCTTCGGCGGCCGCCCGCATGGTGGCCTCCTCGCGCAGCAGTCGCAGCGACCGCTGTGTGGGCCGCATGATCAGCGCGCACACCGATACGCCCGCGACGGTGGCGACCGGCACGATCGAGCCGACGATCACCCCCGCCGAGAGCCCGGCGACCGCGCCGACCACCGCGACGACGACGGCCACTCCGGCGACGCCGAGCCAGGCCGCGCCCATCCGCCCGCGCAGCACCAGTACCGCGAGCACATACGACGACGCGAAGGCCGTCCACACCTGGCTCGACGCGTACTCCTGCACGTCGAAGGTGGTCAACGCGGTGGCCAGCGGTCCAGCGATCACGATGTAGGCGGTCGCGGGCCAGGGCAGTGGCTCATGCGGCGCCATCAGCACCACAACGCCCGCCACCACCAGTAGCACCAGCGCGGCCGTGGCGGGCACGGGCGAGGCCTCGCTGAAGTTGCGCACCATGTACAGCACGATGGTCAGTTCCAGGATGGCCAGAAACAGCCAGCCCGCGGCGCCGCGCAAGCCGAGCAGGTCGCGCAGTCCGAAATCTGCGCTCGTCTCAGCCATCGCCACCCCAGACCAAGGTCACCGTGGTCCCCTCGCCCGGCTGCGATTCCACGAACGCGGCACCGCCGGCGAGCTGACGCATCCGGCCGAGAATGCTGACCGAGATGCCCAGCCGATCCACCGGCACCACGTTCTGATCGAATCCGGCGCCGTCATCGCGCATTTCGGTGCGGATACCGCCGGCGCTGACCGTCACGGTGACGCAGCGGCGCACCTCGCGGCCGGGCACCGTGGCATGGCGCAGGCTGTTGCGCGCGGCCTCGGCCAGGGCCGCGGCGATCGTGCTCGCGGCGCTCACCGGCAGCCGCAGATCATCGAATCCGGCGGTGCGGCGGGCGGTGAATTCGATACCGGGGTTCACTTCGTGCACCGCCGAACGCAGAAAGCCGATCGCCGACTGCGCATCCAGATGGTCCGGATCGGTGCTGCCTGCCCGCGATTCGTCGAGCTGTTCCAGGGTGCGTTCGGCCTGACGGCGCAGCACCGGTGATTCGGTGCCGCCGCGCGAGGCATCCAGCAGGGTCGACAGCACCGCATCGTGGATGAGAGCGGCGAATCGGGCGCGTTCCCGGTCGCGGGCGGCGGCGCCCGCGACGGCGGCGGCCCGGCGGCCGGCGACCTCCGATTCCCGGTCCACCCGGATGCCTGCCTCGCGGGCGTAGACCACACACCACAGGAACAGCGCGCAGAGCCCGGCCGCCCGCGCGAAATCGCCCGCCGACGTCAACGCGGAGACATCGGGCACGACGAACAGATTCACCACGGCCGACAGTGCTGAACCGATGAACAGGTAACCGATCGCGGGCACGGTTGGCCAGGCCAAAGCGGCCGCGAGCACACCGAGGGCGAGCACGCGGTACACCCACACCGAGCCGACGGCGTCGGTGGGCTGCGAGTAAGCCAGCATGATCACCACCATCGCGGCCAGGAAGCTGATCGCGGCAGCACCGCTGACCAGGCGAATGGTCCGTGGTCGCGCACCGATGGAGACGAAGGCCAGCGCCGGGAACATGCCGAAGGCCAGCAGCACCGCGGTGATCGTCCAGCCGGGCGCGATATCGCGGCTCTGATCGGCGATCTCGGGCAGCTCGACCAGGGCGGCGATCACCCCGGCCAAACCGACGACCAGTCCGAAACGGCGCAGGATGCGTTCGGAGGCGCCGTCGCCGGCGTGGTCTCGCGACACCGCGGCCAGGCCACGCCACCAGCGGGCCGCGCGAACTCGGTCGAGCGGGGTCGGCGTGGGCGCGGCGGTGTCCAGCAAGCCTGCCGCGGTCACGGGTGCGGATGCCGCTCGGGGACCGGCAGCCATCCGTCCTCCACCGCGCGCTTGTACAGATCCGTCTTGGTGGGCGCGGGCCGGCCGGCGTCGGCGTACTTCTGCCGGATCCGGCCCAGGTAGTCGTTGACGGTCTGTTCCGACAGCCCGGTGAGCCGGGCCACTCGCGAGGCCTTCTCCCCCGACGCGTAGAGGGTGAGCACCTCTTCCTGACGCGGGCTCAGCCCCACACTCGACAGCTGTGGGTCGCCATCGATGGCGGCGGCCCAGTCGGTGGTGACGACCTGCTCGCCGGAGGCGGCCCGGCGGACCGCGGCCACGACGGTGGGCACGTCCTCGGATTTGCGGACGACCCCGAGCACACCCGCACGCGCCGCCGAACGCACCAGGAAGGCGTTGTCCGCGCCGGTGAACACCAGCACCTCCATGCCGCGCTCGCGCAGCGCACGCACATTGTCCTCAGGGGTCGAGCCGTCGGCCAGCCGCAGGTCCAGCACCACCAGATCCACCGGTTCGGCCAACGCCGGATCGGCGAGCAGTTCGGCGACCGTGCCCGCCGTCGCCACCAGGTCGAGATCGGGATGCGGGGCGAGCATCGCCGCCAAGCCGATCGCGACCGATTCATGGTCTTCGACCAGCCCTATCCGGCGTGGAGTGCTTTCGACCCCTTCGGCCCACGTCACCTCGACAACTCCCATCCCGAGCAACCGGTCCACCGCGGACCGCACATTGGTACTTCAGCAGTATGCCCGCCGAAGCCGGGGATGGTCAGCCACCAATATTCGGGGGCGCGTTTAGGCGCGAGGGGTCGGACGCGTCCGGCTCTTCGCTGGACAACTCCGTCATATCGTCCTGCGGCCAGCACACTGCCCACAGACACACCACGAGCGGCAGGCCGATCACTACGACCCACCCGGCTGCGATCACCGCACCGCCCCGGCCACACGCCATCGAGCGAAGGACAATCGGGGAACGACGGTCTCCACATCGGCGATATCCATTGCCCGATTGAGTTCCAGCGGTCCGATATGCCCTGGCGCAGGCACGATCACCGCATCTACGCCGGTGGCGCGCGCCTGGTCGGCCACCGGCAATAGCGAATGTTCATCCGGCCACACCACTCGGTAGCCGAGTCGCCGTGCCAGCCTGCACACCTGTGCTCGATCCCACTCCGGCGCAGTGCTGGCGTCGTGATCGATCCATCCCAACGCTGTCGGCCTCATCGCGTCCCCTGCCGTCGTCTCCCTGTGACTTGCACCCGCCGCAGAGGAATCAGTGTTCGACTCTGCGGCTAGGCATGACGGAATCCTCGGGGAGGATCGCCGGGAGCTGATACAACTTTGCGCACCTTTGCGCACTGTCTTGTGAACCACACGTAATACAGGGACGATTGCGAGACATGTTCGCTCAATTTGCAAAGGATGGCACCGCTATGCACGCACACCTCGCTTTGCGTCTGCTCGGCTCCGGCTCGAAGAGCGGCACCTGCCCGGCCGTGTATGCGGCCGAGACAGGCGAGCTGGTCGTACAAGGCGACATCACCGACAGGGCCGGTACCGTACGGGTGCCCTACGCCCTGCTCGACTGGTTGGAACCGGGCATGACGCTGCCTGTCGAGGCGACCGACGCTGCCGGGATTTTCCTGGTAAGTGGCGAGCAGGTCACCGCGCCGGAAGTCCTTGCGCAGCTGCGCCTCGCCGACCATGAGACGGCAGTAGTGGTGCGCTGATGCTCCACGTTGTCGGAGACGCAGTATTCGAGCCGCTCTTCCGTGCGGCCCGCCGATATGCGTTTCATCTGGAGGTGCAGGACACCTACGGCGTGGCCGATGAAGTCGAAGCACTGCGCCGCTGGGAAGCCGGACAGACGTACGAACCCGAGGAACATCCCGCGTCGTGGAAGGCCTGGGACGACCTGATGATCGAGACGGCCGGCCGCGGCGTCGCGCTCGAACGGCTGCGCGTGGTAACGGTCCCGCACTCGACGTACACCAGGTGGCTGCTCAGCGAGACAGCCAACAACGTGGAAGTCGGCGAGGCGGTACGGTGGCTGCCGCGCCACCTCACCGACCCAGCCGAGGTGCCGGGCGATGACTACTGGTTATTCGATGACGACACGGTGGCATTCACGACGTTCGCCGAGACGGGAGAGTTCATGGGCCTGTCCATCACCTCTGATCCGGGAATCGTCGGGCTGTGCGTGAAGGCACGAGCAACGTTGTGGCCGAAAGGTATCGACCACGCGCTGTACACGGACAGTGAGTACGCGCACGCGCCGTGAGAGCTGTCGATGACGCACGGTCCGCGCTCGGCGCGCGCCTTCGGGAGCTGCGCCGAGCCGCTAACCTGTCCGGCGTCGATCTCGCCGCTCGATGCGGCTGGCATTCCAGCAAAATCAGCCGCATCGAGCGCGGCAAGCAAGCCCCGTCAGAAGCAGACCTCGCGGCCTGGTGCGAGGCATGCGGCGCGCTAAACGTTCTGGACGACCTGGTAGCGAGCCTGCGCAACCTGCGCGCGATGTACCTGGAGTGGCAGCGCACCCTGGCCGGCGGCCACGCGCACCGACAGCGCCAGTCCATCGAGCTCGAAGGGCAGACCAGACTCATCCGCTGGTACGACCCCGACACCATGCCCGGCCTGCTCCAGACCGAGGGCTACGCCCGCGCGATCCTGCGCGTGTGTATCTCCATGATCGGCGGCCGTGACGACCTGGAAGACGCCGTAGCGATGCGGATGGCCCGCAAGAACGTCCTTCAGCGCCGCGGACACCGCTTCCACATCCTGATCGGCGAGGCCGCGCTCTATCCGACAGTCGGAGACAACGCAGTGATGGTTGGGCAGCTCGAACACCTCCTCGGCGAGCTGGATCGCCCCAACCTTCGTCTCGGTGTGATCCCGCTCGACGCCGAGTACCGCGCCCCGGCGACGAACTTCGTCATCTACGACCGCTCCCGAGTGCTCACCGAGACCGTCAGCGCCGAACTGACCATCACCCGGCCGTCCGAGATCGCTTTGCACGAGAAGACCTTCGCCGTGCTCGCCGACCAGGCCGCCTACAACGACGCCGCCCGAGCGCTCATCATGCGAGCGCTGGAGCATCGAACGATTCCGCCGTCGAGGAGTCTCTAGCGCGCCGCGCGAGCTTGCGCACAGGTCAGACAGCGCGCCTGCTTTCCACTGCGTGGATCGAGTAGGAAATCGTGATTGAACAACTTACGGTGCCCTCTGTTTCGTTCACACGTCCGGCAGTTGCGCCACCCATTCTTCAGCCTCGTGTTCTCCGGTGTGAATTCATGGCCGTGCGGACAGAACCGAGATACCGCATGTTTCGCCAGAAAACACACGCGGCAACGGCGCACTGTCGTCGGATTGCTCGTGTCAATCAGGTACTCGTGCCCATGCTTCGGAACATGATCAGCATTGAGGCGGCATAGCACGCAATTGCGCCAACCCTTTGCAGTGTATTCCGTTGTCGCCTTGGTGAACTTGTGACCGTTGACGCAATGCGTCGAGGGCGGATTCAACTTGCGACAGGTGAGGCAACGCCGCTTCTTGAGCGGTCCGCCTGGGTCCGGAACGAACGAGTGTCCGTAGTTCGGGACATGTGTTCTATCCCAAGTACATTGCTGGCAGTACCGCTTTCCGTCGCTGCCGACTCGCGTGTTCTCCGGCGTGTACTCATGCCCCTGAGGGCAGAACTGCGGCGTCGCTTCCTCACGTGCCCGACAGACGAGGCACCGTCGGCGCAGATCGCTCGCATTCTCAGGGTCAGCAACAAATTCATGCCCGTGCTTTTCGAGGTGGTACCGGTCCGTGTTGCACTGGCGGCACCGCCGATGGCCGTCCGGGCTGTAGTCCGTGTTCTCGTCGTCGTAGGTGTGTTCTTGTGGGCAAGCGAGGATCACCATTGCGGCGCGCCTCAGGTTCTCACCAATTGTCACCGCCTCAAGATGCCGGGGATTGCAGCACAACGGGACACCGCACAAGTGGTCAATCGTGAGATTGAGCGCTGAGCTCTCACCGTTCGCGAGCTCGTACGCGAGGCGGTGAACCTGAATAACGCGCCCCTTACGCTTCTGACCCGGCACACGCATATACATGCGCCCGTATCCCATCTCATTCTTTGAGCCGGTCCACACTTGGCAGTCGCCCGTGAGCCCATACAAGGTCTTGCCGCGCTCCGAAACCGGCTGAGGAACAAGCCCCCTCCTCAACTTCACTGCCGGAGAAACCGAAGGTCCGGTCGCGACGCCGTGACCGTCGAGATATACGACAGCGACAGCTACACTGGCCGCGACCGTTAGCAATTCACCGCACCCGCAACCGCATTTGACCTTGTTCGGGTCACCGTATTTCTTCAGGCGCCGAAGGTGCGCCTGGCACAGTCCACGCCCAGCGGCTGGACGCGGGCACCCATCGAGCTTGCATTCATCACCCCCCACCGGAACACGCGGAGCGGATCGGTCAGCAGGTAGCTGCGCGCTGTTCTCGGCTCGCTCGATGTTGAATTTGCGCGCATTGCACGTCCAATGAGCAGCGCAACAATTCTCCATCGTGTGGGGGCCACCCCTAGACAGAGGAATCACATGGTCGACGACCGGAGACAGTGGGTCATGTTTGCCGCCAAGAACTCGGGTTGTCCGCAAATACTCCGGGATCAGCTCGCCGCACAGGTGGCATACCCAGCCGTCCCGCTCGAACACCTCTCGCGCGATGACAAGTTCCGTCTCAACCCCCCACCCCTTCGCGCGGTTGAGCGCGTCACGAGCCCGGATCAACTCGGCCTTGCGGCGCTTGACGTGTTCCTCGCATCGCTGACGGCTCGGCCCACGCCCTGTGGGCCGAGAATCGAACATCGTGTCGCAATCGGCGCATTTAATGAGCATGAGGCCTCCTCATCCCATTGGATCATCTCCCGGTGACAACAATCAGCGCTTCCGCGCAGGTGAGTGCACTGCGAGCACTAGGCCAGGAGCCGAGCTGCGACGGTCACTCCGAGCCCCAACGCCATTCGATGTCACTCGTGCTCGGCTTGCCGGAGACCGCCGCGTAGTCGGCAGACTTCGACCAAACGAGTCCGGTCGTGACCGACGTGGCGCCCTTAGGACCACCACACACGCGAGCGGTGGGCCGAGGCGCTACATGCACGGGTCTCACCCGGTGTTCGCCGATATCCAGGCTGCCCTGGCGGGATCCTGCGACGGTGAGGAGCTGACCGAACTCGGCGGCGGGCTAGCCTGTGAGATCGAATCGACTCTCGAAGCCGTCTGGCCTGCCAGCCGTTCGCTGGCGGCGAGCCCTTTCCGCGACGGTGGGCGGAGCACGCATTGAGAGCTACCTTCACCGCGCCGCGCCCAGAGCTGTGATCAAGGGAAAATGTGCAAGCCAATGCCCGTCCGGCGTTGTGTCCACGATCATCACAACACCGCCCCCGCCGGCAAGCCGGTGCTGGTCCGATCACCAAGACCGTCAGCGCCGAACTGACCATCACCTGGCCCTCGGAGATCTCCCTTCTGCATAAGGCGACGTTCGCTATTCTCGCTGACGACACCGACCGAACGCTCATGGTGCGTGGCTGGAGCGGCGTGCGGGGGCTGCGTAGCGCACCCGGGCCGATTCAGGATGGTCTGGCCCAGCGTATTACTCGGCTGGCAATCGGAATCCAGGTTCGCCCTGACCCGCGATAGCCAGATTGCTCAATCGCGGCTCGGGCAATCGAGCAGGCAGGGCAGCCTGGTCGTCCGGGTGTCGATATACGTACTCGCTGGCGGAGTACACCGTGCGTTCATTGATGAACTGCGCAAGTGCCGTCGTCCCTCGTTCGACTGAATCGAGACGGCCTGCGCGAACTTGCTCCACCGGGTAGCCGTTCTCAATCATCGGCTTAACGTCGGACATGATCAGACCAAGTTTCCGCGTCAGCGGAAACGTAATGCCCCACGCAGTCGCGAATCCGAGCCCGTCCCAAGGCTGGCTGTCCTCAGCAGCTATTAGGCCCACAGGCGAGTCGGAGGTCACCAGCGAGCGTCGGGTGAACCGGACCAGCTGCCACGGCCGAGAAACTATGTACGGCAGCAGCTCGACAGCCGTGTTCACTATCTGCTCAATGTGCGCGAAGGGTGTAAAGGTGATCGGGGGTCCGTCGGGTTGGGTAGCCTGCTGCCATACCGTCTCGGCCTCGTCTTCGTCCAGCTCCACCCCGTACCGGTTCTGAACCCACTGTTTGACGTTGTCACGTCCACCAACTTCAACCTCAAGCCGCGCAATATGGGCCGCGAGGTATTCCATCGACCGGCGGTGATCCGGCCCTCGCAAGGTCTGCACTGCCAAGAACAGCGCAAACGTCGCTCGCTGTTCCTCCGACAACGGCCATTCACCAGCTTCGATCGCCCGGAGAACGGTCGCGGCGCTTCCCTCCAGTTCTGACAACGCCTTCTCGAATACATCCGGCCCGTCGGGATGGCCGTCGATCGAATAGAAGTGGTTGATAGCGGCGGATTTGTCGATGGACTGCGTGTAGCTCTTTTCTCCCGGCAATCGCACGGTTGTAATCCACTCCCGATGGTCGGCGAAACCACGCAGGTAGAACTTGGGCACCGTGTGGTGCAGCTTTCTGACCTCGCCCACAGCTCACTCCCCCATCAGCTGAGCGGCCACCGTTGCGCCTAGCTCCCAGCACGCTTGAAGGTCGCCCCTGGACGGCTTGCCCGACACCACCACATACTCAGCCGTCTTCACCCACCCGAGCCCCGTCGTAATGGAGGTGACGCCCTTCTCCGCGCCTTCGGTGCCCTCGTTGCCGTGGAAGTACGCACCGAATGGCCGTCCGCGCGTGGAATCGAGGCAGGGGTAGTAGATGACATCGAACGCGTGCTTGAGGGCACCGCTCATGTAGCCGAGGTTGGCCGGGGTGCCGAGCAGATAGCCGTCGGCCTCCAGCACGTCGGACGGTGTGACGGCGAGCGCGGCGCGCCGCACCACCTCCACGCCCTCGATCTCCGGATCGGTCGCGCCGGAGACCACCGCCTCGAACATCGCCTGCATGAACGGCGACGGGGTGTGATGGATGATCAGCAGTCGCGACACGACGACGAGGGTATCCCGGTGCTATCCGCGCTGTTCGCGTTCGTGGCGTTCCAGCTCCACCGCGCGGCGCATGGTGGCCCTGGCGCGACCGCGGTCGCCGGCGTAGTCGTAGGCGCGGGCCAGCCGGTAGGAGACCCGCCAGTTGTCGGGATCGGCTTCCCATTCCTGCTTGACCTTCAGGAACAGCTCGTCGGCCGCGGCGCGTTCGATGCGACCGGACGGCCGGCGCGGCAACTCGGACACATCCAATTCGAGGCCTTCCTCATGGATGCGCCGGGCCAGATGTTGATGCGCGAGCGCGGCCCGCACGGTGGCGTAGACGATCCAGACGCCGAGCACCGGCAGGATCAGCACGCCGATCCCGATGGCGACCGCGGCGCCGTCACCGGAGCCGATCAGGCTGATGGCGATCTTGCCGAGCAGCAGGAAATAGAAGACCAGCACCAGCACCAGCGCCGCCACCATGGCGACGATCTTCACCACATCCCGGCTCGGCCCGGCACCGGCCGATTCGGCCGGGTCCTGCGTGCTCACAGGTCCAGCAGCGGGTCGAGCCCGACGGTGAGGCCGGGGCGGTCGGCGATGCGGCGCACGCCGAGCAGGACGCCGGGGGCGAAGGAGGACCGGTCGATGGAGTCGTGGCGGATGGTCAGCGTTTCGCCCTGGGTGCCGAAGAGCACCTCCTGATGGGCGACGAGCCCGGCCAGGCGCACCGAATGCACCCGCACGCCGTCGACGTCGGCGCCGCGCGCGCCGTCGAGTTCGGTGCTGGTGGCGTCGGGGCTGCGGCCCACACCCGCCTTCTCCCTGGCCTCGGCGATCAGTCCGGCGGTGCGGTAGGCGGTGCCCGAGGGCGCGTCAGCCTTGTTCGGGTGATGCAGTTCGATGACCTCGACCGATTCGAAGAACCGGGCCGCCTGCTCGGCGAACCGCATCGACAGCACCGCACCGATCGCGAAGTTCGGCGCGATCAGCACGCCGACGTGCGGTTTGCCGGCCAGCCAGCCGCGCACCTCGTCGAGCCGGGCGGCGTCGAAACCGGTGGTGCCGACGACGGCGTGGATGCCGTGCTCGACGAGGAACTTCAGGTTGCCCATGACGACATCGGGGTGGGTGAAGTCGACCACGACCTGGGTGCCGGTCTCCAGGAATTTCTCCAGCGGATCGTCCTTGTCGACGCCAGCGACCAGCTCCAGATCGGCGGCGGCCTCGACCGCCGCGCAGATCGCCTGTCCGACCTTGCCCTGCGCGCCGAGCACACCCACCCGAATCGGTGCGGTCACGATTGGTCTCCCTACTTCTCGTCCGGCTGTTTCCGCCGAGCCTAACGTTCCGGTGCGGCGCGGTCGGCGGGCCCACCTGCGGCCCTGATCACAGTCACCGATGCGACCGTGGCGCAAGCGAAATCGGGGCTTGGCAGCACCGCGGAACAAACGTTAATGTGATCTGTCGTGACGGTGCTCCCGTTGGCCGCCTTGTACCGAGCCCGGGGTCGGGACCGTCACTACTCGAGGAGAAACTCCCCTGTCAGTACAGTTCAATCACACCATTGTCGGATGTAAAGACAATCGCGTATCCGCCGAATTCTGGGCGGACATCCTCGGTGTGGACATCGGCACCGAATGGGGCCCGTTCATTCCGGTCGCCACCGGTAATGGCGTCACCTTCGATTTCGCCAACGTCCCACCGCATATCGGCGATATCCAACCCCAGCATTATGCGTTCCTGGTGTCGGAGGCCGAATTCGACGCGGCCTACGACAAGATCCAGCGCTACCAACTGGAGTACTGGGCCGATCCGCACCAGCGCCATCCGGGCGAGATCAACCACAACGATGGTGGCCGAGGTATCTACTTCCTCGACCCGAGTGGGCACTACATGGAACTGATCACCGTCCCGTACGGCGGCTGGCCCCAGTAGTGGGCAGGGCCGGGTGGCAACACCCGGCCCTTTCGCGTACTACTCGTTCGACGGCCTCTCACGGTGGCATCGGGAAGCGCCATCGTGACAACTCAGTATGCGAAGAAATGGATACCGATGGGCACCGATCTCAGGTCCGCAGTCGAAGAACTGCACGTCGATCTGGCCACCTGGCTGGGGTCCGAAGCGGACGATTCGGTTTTCGAGCGTTTCGCCGCCGCTCAGCACCGATCGTTCTCGATGGTGACGACATCGGGCGAAATCCTTCGGCGAAGTGAACTATTGGACGGACTCCGTGGCGCGCGCAATACCAGCCCCGGAATGCGCATCGTTATCAGCGAATTCGAAGAGCTCGCCGGTGGATCCGACACAGTGGTGCGATTCCTGGAATCACACCACCATGCCGGACAGATATCGCGTCGCCGGGTGACGGCACTGCTCGTGCCGGCCGGCGGTGAGCCCGGCCTGCAGTGGTTGACCGTCCACGAAACTCCGCTCGCCGCCGACTGAGCGCGCCGCGGCTCAGGCCGCGGCCGCCATTTCGGCCCGTCCACGGCGAACACCGAGGCCCGCCGCGATCAGGCAGGCCACCGCGACCGCGCCGACGAACCAGGGGAACACCGTGCTCAAGCCCCAGGTCGTCGCCGCCCAGCCGGCGACGACGGTGGGCAAGGCCATCGCCGAGTAAGCCAGCAGGTAGTACGCCGACATGGTCTCGCCGCGCTTGTGCTGCGGCACGACGTTGGACAGGTGGCGCAGCGAACCGCCGAACCCGAGGCCGAAGGTGGCGCCGAGGGCCAGCCCGATGCCGATCACCGCGACCCAGTTGTGTGTGCCGAGGGCGGGAACGGTGAGCAACAGGGCGATGGCCATCCCGATATCGCCGATGATGGCGGCCGCGCGCGCGGGCACGCCGGTGGCGAACAGCTGCGCCAGCGCCGCCGACAGCGCGGTCGAGGCGACGACCAGCCCACCGAACACCAGATTGTGGATGCCGGTCTTCTCCGCGGCCAGCGACGGATACAGCGACAGCAGCACGCCGAGCACCGACCAGGCCGCCATCACGCCGATCGCGGAGAACCAGAAATCGCCGCGAATCTCTTGCGGCACCGCTGGCTTGGCGATCCGGATCCGTCCCGCCACCCGCGCGACATGCGGTTCGCGCAACGCCAGCACGCCGACGCCGATGATCAAGCAGATCACGCTGATCACCACATACGGCGTGCGCAGCGGGTTCGGCGCGTACTGCGCGAGCAACGCCGAACCGAGGATCGCCACCGCCATCCCGACATTGAACGCGACACCGGTGAGCTGACCCGAGCGCGCGCCGCGATGCGGACGCAGATCCAGCAACGCCGCCGCGCCGGCCACCACCGTCGCGCCGACCGCGAATCCGTGCAGCGCCCGCGCCAGCAACAGCATCGGCACCGTATCGGCCAGCACGAACACCACCAGCCCGGCGATCATCGTGGCGAACGCGCCGAGCAGCACCGGCTTGCGCCCGACGACGTCGGAGATCCGGCCGGAGACCAGCACCGCGCCCAGTGCCGCGACCGCGTAGACGGCGAACACGATGGTGGTGGTGAGCGGCGACAGATGCCATTCCCGCTCATAGATGCCATACAGCGGTGCGGGCACCCCCGACACCCCGAGCGCGACGCCACTGGCGGCCAGCACCAGAGCGTATGCCCACGACTGCGCGGCCCGCTCCTGGGCGGGCACTGCCGTTGTCGCTGCCATCGAAACCCCGATCAGGTAAGTTTGATAATGATCGAACCGAATCGACCATAACGCACGGTACGACGATCATCAAACCCCCCAGTGAGGTAGCTCATGACGGACACCACAGCGGTCACCGGCACCGAGGTCCACCCCGTGGCGGCACTGCCCGTTGTGCTCGGTGCGCTCCAGGATCCGGTGCGCCTCGAGATGGTGCGCCGGCTCAGCAATGCGGGCACCGCGGTGCGCTGCGGCGCGCTCTACGACGTGATCAACAAGTCGACCGCCACCCACCATTTCAAGATCCTGCGGGAGGCCGGGGTCATCGAACGGCTGGTGATCGACGGGCAGACCTGCCAGCGGTTGCGCACCGACGCCCTCGACGAGGCGCTGCCCGGATTGCTGGCCTCGGTCGTCGAGGCGGCCAACCGGGCTCAGGGCACGCAATAGCCAACCTCCGGCCGCGGCGAAGACTTGCACCATCAGCAAGAAGCACCCGGCCGCCGGGGGAAACAGGACCGGCACCGCCACTGCCCCGAACCATTCTGTCTGGGGCCGTCGCAAACGAGAGCGCAGCCGACGCAACCGCTCGGTGATCCGGTGCGACGATCCAAGCGCAGGCCGCGCGGATCGACGCAGCGGCCGTCCGAGATCAGCCCTCGACGAGCCGCCGCACCGCCGCCGGCAAATCCCGCGTACGCCGATACGGCCCGGCCACCGACGCACCGAACGGCCGCGCCAGCAGCGTGCGCGCGATATCGCTGACTTCCTCGGTGGTCACCGCGTCGATGCGGGCCAGCGTCTCGGAGACGCTGCGGTGGTTGCCGTAACTGAGTTCGCTGCGGCCGATGCGGTTCATCCGGGACGAGGAATCCTCGAGCCCGAGCACCAGCCCACCGCGCAGGGAGCCCTTGGCGCGGGCGCATTCGGCGTCGGTGATGCCATCGGCGGCGACCTCTTCCAGCACCCCGCGTGCGAGCGCCGCGACCTCGGCCAGGTTCTCCGGCTGGCATCCGAGGTACACCGAGAAGGCGCCGGTGTCGGCGAAGGTGTCCACGCTGGAATACACCGAATACGCCAGGCCGCGCTCCTCCCGGATGCGCTGGAACAGCCGCGAACTCAGCCCGCCGCCGATCACGGTGTTGAGCACCGACAGCGGCCAGCGGCGCTCGCCCTCATGCCTGCCGAAGGCGCGCACGCCGAACACCAGATGCGACTGTTCGCTGTCGCGGTGGCTCCAGTGCAGTTGCGGCGCCGTCCGCGTCCGGAACCGGCCCTCGCGCCGAGGCATCGGCTCCGCGGTCGGATCGAGCCGGTCGGCGAAGGCCCGGTGCACCAACTCCACGGTGTGTTCGTGCTCTACATTGCCTGCCACCGCGACCACCATGCGGTCGGGCCGGTAGCGGCGCTGATGGAACGAGCGCAACTGCGCGGCACGCATACCCTCGATCGACTCCACCGAGCCGATCACCGGACGGCCGATCGGGTGATCGCCGAACAGCGCGGTCAGGAAGGCGTCGCCGACCAGGTCTTCCGGGTCGTCGTCGCGCATGGAGATCTCTTCGAGCACCACCTGCCGCTCGATGTCCACATCCTCCGACCGGCACAGTCCGTTGAGCACCACATCGGAGACCAGCTCCACCGCCAGCGGCAGATCCTCGTCGAGCACATGGGCGTAGTAGCAGGTCTGCTCCTTGGCGGTGAACGCGTTCAACTCACCGCCCACCGCGTCCATCGCCTCGGCGATATCGAGCGCGGTGCGGGTGGGCGTCGCCTTGAACAGCAGGTGCTCGAGGAAGTGCGCCGCGCCGGCCACGGTCGGGCCCTCGTCACGCGAACCGACACCGACCCATACGCCGATCGAGGCCGAACGCACCCCGGGCAGATGCTCGGTCACCACCCGCAAACCGCCGGGCAGCACCGTGCGCCGGACTCCGGTCCCAGTCGCCGTCTCCGTTTTGTTCACCCGCCAATTCGATGACGAACCCCCTTGCCCGTTCAGGAGCAAGGGGGTTGCCGAGTTCTGCTTCGTCACACCGTCAAGTACTACTCGCCCGCGGGCGCATCCGCATCGCCGGTGGTCTCTTCGGTGCTCTCCTCGACCGGGATCAGCGAGATCTTGCCACGGTTGTCGATATCGGCGATCTCCACGCGCAGCTTGTCGCCGACGTTGACCACGTCTTCGACCTTGGCCACGCGCTTGCCGTTACCCAGCTTGGAGATGTGCACCAGACCGTCGCGGCCCGGCAGCAGCGAGACGAACGCGCCGAAGGCGGTGGTCTTGACGACCGTGCCGAGGAAACGCTCGCCCACCTTGGGCAGCTGCGGGTTGGCGATGGCGTTGATCTGGTCGATCGCGGCCTGTGCCGAGGGGCCGTCGGTGGCGCCGACGAACACGGTGCCGTCGTCCTCGATGGAGATGTTGGCGCCGGTCTCCTCGGTGATCTGGTTGATCACCTTGCCCTTGGGCCCGATCACCTCGCCGATCTTGTCGACCGGGATCTTGATCGCGGTGACGCGCGGGGCGTAGGGGCTCATCTCGTCCGGGGTGGCGATGGCCTCGGCCATCACGTCGAGGATGGTGTTGCGGGCGTCGTGCGCCTGGCTCAACGCACCGGCGAGCACCTTGGAGGGGATGCCGTCGAGCTTGGTGTCCAGCTGCAGCGCGGTGACGAAGTCGCGGGTGCCCGCGACCTTGAAGTCCATGTCGCCGAAGGCGTCTTCGGCGCCGAGGATGTCGGTCAGCGCGACGTAGCGGACCTCGTCCTCACCCTTGTCGTTGGTGACGGTGTCCGACACCAGGCCCATGGCGATGCCGGCGACCGGCGCCTTGAGCGGCACACCGGCGTTGAGCAGCGCGAGGGTGGAGGCACACACCGAACCCATCGAGGTGGAGCCGTTGGAACCCAGCGCCTCCGACACCTGGCGGATGGCGTAGGGGAACTCCTCCTGGCTCGGCAGCACCGGGATCAGCGCACGCTCGGCGAGGGCGCCGTGGCCGATCTCGCGGCGCTTGGGCGAGCCGACGCGGCCGGTCTCACCGGTGGAGAACGGCGGGAAGTTGTAGTGGTGCATGTAGCGCTTGCTGGTCTCGGGGCCCAGCGAGTCGACCTGCTGGGCCATCTTGACCATGTCGAGGGTGGTGATGCCGAGGATCTGGGTCTCACCGCGCTCGAACAGCGCCGAGCCGTGCGCCCGCGGCACAACCGCGACCTCGGCGGACAGCGCGCGGATATCGGCGAGGCCACGGCCGTCGATGCGGAAGCCCTCGGTGAGGATGCGCTGCCGCACCAGCTTCTTGGTCACCGAACGGAACGCGGCGCCCAGCTCCTTCTCCCGGCCCACGAAGTCCTCGCCCAGACGCGAGAGCACCTCGAGCTTGATCTCGTCGATCTTCGCCTCGCGCTCCTGCTTGTCGGCGATGCTGAGCGCCTCGTTCAGCTCCCGCTTGGCGGTACCCTCCACGGCCTCGAAGACATCGGCCTCGTACGGCGGGAACAGCGGGAACTCACCGGTCGGCTTGGCGGCCAGCGCGGCCAGATCGGCCTGGGCGCGGCACAGCCGGGCGATGAACGGCTTGGCGGCTTCGAGGCCCTCGGCCACGACGGCCTCGGTGGGCGCCTGCGCGCCGCCCTCGACCAGCTCGATGACCTTGTCGGTGGCCTCGGCCTCGACCATCATGATGGCGACGTCACCGGAGTCGACCACGCGACCGGCCACGACCATGTCGAACACCGCGCCCTCGAGCTGCTCGACGGTCGGGAACGCGACCCACTGGCCCTCGATCAGGGCGACGCGCACGCCGCCGACCGGGCCGGAGAACGGCAGCCCGGCGATCTGGGTGGACGCCGAGGCCGCGTTGATGGCGACCACGTCGTAGAGGTCGTTGGGGTCAAGGCTCATCACCGTGACCACGACCTGGATCTCGTTGCGCAGGCCGTCGACGAACGACGGGCGCAGCGGCCGGTCGATCAGGCGGCAGGTGAGGATCGCGTCGGTGGAGGGACGGCCCTCACGGCGGAAGAACGAACCGGGGATGCGGCCGGCGGCATACATCCGCTCTTCGACGTCGACCGTCAGCGGGAAGAAGTCGAACTGGTCTTTGGGGTGCTTACCGGCGGTGGTGGCCGACAGCAGCATGGTCTCGTCGTCGAGGTAGGCCACGACCGAGCCGGCGGCCTGACGGGCCAGACGGCCGGTCTCGAAGCGAATGGTGCGGGTGCCGTAGCTCCCGTTGTCGATCAGCGCGACGGATTCGAAGACCCCGGGCTCGACCTCGACGGCCGTGCTGTGCGCGCGTTCGGTGGTTTCGGACATTTTTCTTCTCTCAACCTCTCGTCTCGCCGGACCCGGCGCCCATTGGCGCGATCCGGCTGTGTCAGCCGTACCTGACGGGGCACGCGGCAGCCCTCCTGGCTGCGACGCGCACACCCGGCCGGTATCCCCTTGGATACGGCGACGCGGAGGCGGTCATCGATCGAAGCCCTCCGGCGGTATACCACCGGCCGAAAAGCCACTACCGAAGACCGACGCCACGAGGACGGGTGCATACGGCTGTGTTGTCGTGCAGGGGTTATTCCTCCCCCGGGCACGAAAAAGCCAACGGGGAGATTGTAAGCCTCCACGTTGGCAGGGGTGTCGACTGGCCAGCAGAACAGCGTGTCGGTCCTTGGAACAGGGCTGACAGCAGCGGCGGCGACCATAGACAACGGTGGGTTCGCCCACATTTTCGAGCGAAGCGAGACCGAGCATCTCGGTTCGCGGGCCGTCTCGCGGTTCCGCTGCCGCTGCGCACGCCGGAGGCAAGCAGCGGTAGCGGAAGCGCGAGACACACAAGGGCCGCGAACACGCGGCGCCGCAGGCGCCGCAAGAAATTACCGCCGCAGGCCGAGACGCTCGATCAGCGAGCGGTAACGGGTGATGTCCTTGTCGGCCAGGTACTTCGACAGGCGCTTGCGGCGACCGATCAGCGCCATCAGACCGTGGCGGGTGTGGTGGTCGTGCTTGTGCGTCTTGAGGTGCTCGGTGATGTCGGAGATGCGCTTGGACAGCAGCGCGATCTGCGCCTCCGGCGAACCGGTGTCGGTCTCGTGCAGGCCGTACTCGGCGAGAATCGCCTTCTTCTGCTCGGTGGTCAACGCCATGGGGCATCCACTCCTGTTTCTCAGTTCCGCGCTCGAGGATCCGGCGAACCGGTGGGGTGCCACCGCGGACCGCAGCAAACCCGAGGATCCACCCTACCCGACCGGGCGCGCCGGACCGAATCGGGTGCTCGCCGGCTCAGGCCTCGGTGCCGCCGAGCACCTTGCGCGCGTTCGCGACGTCGCGGCGCATGGCCTCGATCAGATCGTCGAGCGAGTCGAACTTCTGCATGCCGCGCAGGTGCTCGACGAAGTCGACGGCCACATGCTGGCCGTAGAGGTCGGCTTCGCCGTCGAGCACGTAGGCCTCGACGGTGCGGGCGCGGCCGGAGAAGGTGGGGTTGGTGCCGACGGAGATGGCGGCCATGGCGCGTTCACCCGGGGTGACGGTGCCGATGGTCGGCCCGGGTCCGAGCACGGTGAACCAGCCCGCGTACACGCCGTCGGCCGGGATGGCCGCGTGCATCGGCGGTGCGACATTGGCGGTGGGGAAGCCGAGCTCGCGGCCGCGCCCGTCACCGTGCACCACCACGCCCTCGACCCGGTGCGGGCGCCCGAGCGCCTCGGCGGCCGCGGCCATGTCACCGGCGTCGACGCAGGCCCGGATGTAGGTGGAGGAGAAGGTGACGGCATGCTCGCCGAGCAGCGTCACCGCGTCGACCTCGAAGCCGAAGCGCTTGCCGAGTTCGCGCATGGTCTCCACGGTGCCCGCGGCCTTCTTGCCGAAGGTGAAGTTGTCGCCGACCACGACCTCGGCCACATGCAGCCGCTCGACCAGCAGGTCGTGCACATAGCGGGCGGGGGTCAGCTTCATGAATTCCTGGGTGAAGGGCATGACGCAGAAGACGTCGACGCCGAGTTCCTCGGCCAGCTCGGCGCGGCGGGTCAGCGTGGTCAGCTGGGCGGGATGCGAACCGGGCCGCACCACTTCCATCGGGTGCGGGTCGAAGGTCATCAGCACCGCCGGAACCCCGCGTGCGGCAGCCGACTTGACGGCGCGACTGATCAGCTGGGCGTGCCCACGGTGGACCCCGTCGAATACGCCGATCGTGAGCACACACCGGCCCCAGTCCGCGGGAACTTCGTCGAGACTTCGCCATCTCTGCACAGTGCGCAGCCTACGCAAATCCGGTGTCGAACAGTATTCCGGCATGCTCATCGCACCGGCCCGGTGTAGCCGCGGTGAGGTGCCGGCGAATAGCGGGTTTCTCGCGCATGGCGTGATGTGTGTATCGCTGCTCCTATGCCTAAGCTCGATGATGTGCCCGGTAAACGAGATGTCGCCACCCGGCGGGAACTGGCCGATGCCCTCACCGGCAACCCCGACGCGAGCCACGCCGGTGCGACCACGATCGCACCGGTGCTGTCGTCGGTGGCGCAGGACTACCTGAAGGTCATCTGGACCGCACAGGAGTGGTCGCAGGAGAAGGTGTCGACCAAGCTGCTCGCCGAGCGCATCGGAGTGTCGGCCTCGACGGTGTCGGAGGCGGTACGCAAGCTGGCCGATCAGGGTCTGGTCGAGCACGCCCGTTACGGCGCGATCACCCTGACCGAGCACGGCAGGCTGGCCGCGGTGGCGATGGTGCGCAGGCACCGGTTGATCGAGACGTTCCTGGTGAACGAACTCGGGTACGGCTGGGACGAGGTGCACGACGAGGCCGAGGTGCTCGAGCACGCGGTCTCGGATCTGCTGATGGCTCGCATCGACGCGAAACTCGGGTACCCGGATCGCGATCCGCACGGTGATCCGATTCCGTCGGTCGACGGCGCGGTCCCCACTCCCCCGGCCCGCCAGCTCAGCGATTTCGGTGACGGCGAAGGCGGCCGGGTGGCGCGCATCTCCGATTCCGATCCGGCCATGCTGCGCTATTTCGACGAGGTCGGCATCGCCCTCGACACCCCGATCACGGTGGTGGAGCGGCGCGATTTCGCCGGCACCATCGCCATCCGGGTGGGTGCGGGCGATCAGGCGGTGGATCTGGGCACCCCGGCCGCCGACGCCATCTGGTTGACCGCGCTCTGACCTACCCGCGCGCCAGTGCGGCCGCGGCCGCCGTGGCGATGGCCGCGCCGAGCTCGCTCGTGGTCGCGGTGCCGCACAGGTCCGGCGTCAGTACGGCGGCGCTGCCGAGTACCTCGCAGACCGCCCGGTCGATCGCGGCGGCGGCCGACCGCTCGCCCAGATGCTCGAGCATCATCGCTGCCGCCAGGATCTGCGCGACCGGGTTCGCGATGCCCTGACCGGCGATATCGGGAGCGCTGCCGTGCACGGCTTCGAACATCGACGGCGCCGTGCCGTCGGGGTTGATATTGCCCGAGGGGGCCAGGCCGAGTCCGCCGGTGACCGCGGCCGCCAGATCGGAGAGGATGTCGCCGAACAGATTCGACCCGACGATGACGTCGAGGCGGTCCGGATGCAGCACGATCTCCGCCGCGAGGGCATCGACGTGCATATGCCGCACCGGCACCTCCGGATAGTCGGCCGCGACCTGCTCGACGATGCTGTCCCAGTAGGGCATCGAATGGATGAGGCCGTTGGATTTGGTCGCCGAGCACAGCCCTTTGCCGCGCTCGCGGGCCCGGTCGAAGGCGTAGCGGATGATGCGTTCGCAGCCGGCCCTGGTGAACACCGATTCCTGGAGCACGAATTCGCCGGGACGCCCGCGCTGATGCACACCACCGATCTCGGAGTACTCGCCCTCGGAGTTCTCCCGCACGATCAACAGATCCAGATCGGCGGCGCTGCGATCGCGCAGCGCGGAGGTGGTGCCCGGCAGCAGCCGCACCGGCCGCAGGTTCACGTACTGACCGAAAGCGCGGCGCAGCGGAATCAGCAAGCCCCACAGCGAAATATGGTCCGGCACACCGGGAAAGCCGACGGCACCGAGCAGGATCGCGTCGAATCCGGCCAACCGGTCCACGCCGTCGGCGGGCATCATCGCGCCGGTGCGCAGGTACTGCTCGCAGGACCAGTCGAATTCGGTCCACTCGACCCCCGGCAGCACCGCGTCGACGACCGCGACCGCCTCCGCGGTGACGTCTACGCCGATGCCGTCGCCGGGGATGGTCGCGATCCGATAGGTCACAGGTCGACTCCGATGTATTTGGTTTCCAGGAATTCGTCGATACCGCAGGTGCCGCCCTCGCGGCCGAGCCCGGATTCCTTGACCCCGCCGAACGGGGCGGCCGGATCGGAGACCACACCGCGATTGAGGCCGACCATGCCGGTCTCCACAGCCTCGCACACCCGCAGCCCGCGCCGCAGGTTCTCGGTGAAGACGTAGCCGACGAGGCCGTAGGGGGTGTCGTTGGCGCGGGTGATCGCTTCGTCCTCGGTGTCGAAGACCGAGATGGCCGCGACCGGGCCGAAGATTTCGGTGCGGGTGAGCAGCGCGTCCTCGCCCACGTCGGTCAAGACGGTCGCTGGGTAGAAGGTGCCGGGGCCCTGGATCGGCGCACCGCCGGTGCGGAGCGTCGCGCCGCGTCCGACGGCATCGTCGACCAGGGACTGCACCTTCGCGACCGCGGCTTCGTCGATCAGTGGGCCGACCACGACTCCCGGCTCGGTTCCGGGGCCCATCGGCAGCGCGGCCATGCGCGCGGTGAGCCGATCGGCGAACTCGACGGCGATACTGCGCTGCACCAGAAAGCGATTGGCTGCGGTGCAGGCCTGCCCGATATTGCGCATCTTGGCCGCCATCGCGCCCTCGACCGCGGCGTCCAGATCGGCGTCGTCGAAGACCAGGAACGCGGCATTGCCACCGAGTTCCATCGAGGTGCGCATGACGGTATCGGCGCACTGCCCGAGCAGTGTCTTGCCCACGGCGGTGGATCCGGTGAACGAGAGTTTGCGCGAGCGGCTGTCCCGGATCATCGGTGCCATCACCGCGCCGGGATCGGAGGTGGTGACCACGTTGACCACGCCGTCGGGCAGGCCGGCCACGCGCAGGATCTCGGCGAGCGCCAGGGTCGACAAGGGCGTCTGCGCGGCCGGTTTGATCACACAGGTGCAGCCGGCAGCCAACGCCGGGCCGATCTTGCGGGTGCCCATGGCCATCGGGAAGTTCCACGGCGTGATGAGCAGGCTCGGGCCGACCGGCTGGCGCGTCACCAGGAATCGGGAGCCGCCGCGCGGCGCCGGCCGGTAGCCGCCTTCGATGCGGACGGCTTCTTCGGCGAACCAGCGGAAGAACTCTGCGGCGTAGGCGATTTCGCCCCGAGCATCGGCCAGCGGTTTGCCCATTTCCAGGGTCATGATCAAGGCGAGGCGCTCGGTGTCGTCGAGCAGGGCATGGTGGGCGCGCATGAGCAGGTCGGCGCGGTCGCGGGCGGGAGTGCGGGCCCAGTCCGGCTGCGCGTCCGCGGCGGCGGTGAGAGCGTCCAGGCCGTCCGAGGGGCCGGCATCGGCGACGACGCACAGGACCTGGCCGGTGGCGGGGTCGAGCACAGGCAGCTCGGCAACGGTCGCGCGCCACTGGCCGCCGATGAACAGGCCGGTGGGTACCGAACCGACGGCAGTGCGTTGGGCCTGGTCGGTACTTGCTTCGGTGAGCATCGACGCGAACTCCCTTGTTCGGGCGGAAGAGATCTCATCGCGAACGAGGCCGCCCGATCCATTGCTGCGACCCCGGCGACCATGTTATGCATATTGTCAACAATCCTACAACCCGACGATCATCGGACGCGGGCGCCGGCCCGCAACGCCCGGGAGGCCGAGCACCATGACCGCGTTATCGCCCATCCTCAAACAAGCCACTCCGGTGACCGTCGACCACGGCACGGGCTGCTACCTCTACGACACCGACGGCCGCCGCTATCTGGATTTCACCGCGGGCATCGGCGTCACCAGCACCGGTCACTGCCACCCTCATGTGGTCGCGGCTGCGCAGGACCAGGTCGCGCGGCTCATCCACGGCCAGTACACGACCGTCATGCACCGTCCCTTGCTCGAACTCACCGAGCGGCTGGGTGCGGTGTTGCCCGAAGGGCTGGATTCGCTGTTCTTCGCCAACTCGGGCAGCGAGGCGATCGAGGCGGCGCTGCGGCTGGCGCGGCAGGCGACCGGGCGGCCCAATGTCATCGTCTTCCACGGCGGTTTCCACGGCCGCACCGTCGCCGCCGCCTCCATGACCACCTCGGGCACCCGGTTCTCCGCGGGCTTCAGCCCGTTGATGGCGGGCGTGCACGTGGCGCCGTTCCCCACGGCCTACCGCTACGGCTGGACCGAGGAGGAGGCCACGGCTTTCGCGCTGCGGGAACTCGACTACCTGTTCGCGACGCTCAGCGCGCCGGAGGAGACCGCGGCCTTCATCGTCGAACCGGTGCTCGGCGAGGGCGGCTACGTTCCCGGCAACCGCACGTTCTTCCGTGGCCTGCGCGAGCGCGCCGACCGTCACGGCATCATTCTGGTGCTCGACGAGATCCAGACCGGGTTCGGCCGGACCGGAAAGTTCTTCGGCCACCAGCATTTCGACGTCGCCCCCGATGTGATCACCATCGCCAAGGGCTTGGCCAGCGGGTTCCCGCTGTCGGGGATCGCCGCCTCGCACGAACTGATGGCCAAGGCCTGGCCCGGGTCGCAGGGCGGGACCTACGGCGGCAACGCGGTGGCCTGCGCCGCCGCCATCGCCACGCTGGAGGTCATCGAATCGGAGGGCCTGGTGCACAACGCCGCCGAACGCGGCGCCCAACTGCTGGCCGGGATGCGCGAGCTGGAGAGCAAGGTGATCGGCGATGTGCGCGGGCTCGGCCTGCTCGTCGGCGCGGAATTCGTCACGGCAGCAGGCGAACCCGACCGCGAGACGGCCACCAGGGCACAGCAGCTCGCGGTGCGACAGGGTCTGCTGTTGCTCACCTGCGGTGCGCACATGAATGTGGTGCGGATGATTCCACCGCTGGTGGTGAGCCGGGAACAGATCGACGACGCCCTCGAGATCTGGGCGCGGGTGCTGGCCGAACTTCCCGCCGCCGCCCAGCCCTAGCCCGTGCCGCGCGATCAGAGAGCAGACGTCATGGACCGCTACATCACCATCACCCTCACCAAGGCCGGTGTCGGCTGCCGAGCCCGGCTGCTCGACGCCGAGGCTCCGCTGACCTGCGCGGCGGTCTGGGATGCGTTGCCACAGGCCGGCGACGCGTATCACGCGAAATACGCCCGCAACGAGGTCTACACCCTGGTCCCGCGGATCACCGCGGCACCGCATCGCGAGAACCCCACCGTCACCCCCATTCCCGGCGACGTCTGCCTGTTCGACTTCGAGCCCTGGGAGATCGGCAACCCCGCCTACGGCTACGAATCCGACTCCACCGCCCACCACAACCAGGGCGCCACCGATCTGGCGATCTTCTACGGCCGCAACAATCTGCTGATCAACGGCGACCTCGGCTGGGTCCCCGGCAATGTCTTCGCCACCATCGAGGACGGGCTCGCCGAGATCGCCGCCGCCTGCAACGATCTATGGCGCTATGGCGTCGAGGGGGAAACGCTCGCGTTCGCGAGGGCGTAGCGCGGCAACGGTTCGCGGCGCGGACTCGGGCCCCTGCGGCGGACGCTCAAGACCCGAGCACGTACTCCGCGTAGCGGGCGACGGCGAGCACGAGGTCATCGGAATGACGTGGGCCGACGATCTGCAACCCGACGGGCAACCCGTCGGCGGTGGTTCCCACCGGGATACTGATGGCGGGCTGCTGGCTGAGGTTGAACGGGTAGGTGAACGGCGTCCACTGTGGCCAGCCGGTCAACCCGCTCCCGGGTGGGACGTCGTGGCCCGCGGGGAAGGCGGTGATCGGCATGGTCGGCGTGATCAGCACGTCGTAGGCGGTGTGGAACAACCCCATCGCGATGCCGACGGACGCGGCGACCTCACGCGCGGCGAGATACTCCACCCCACTCACCGTTTCGCCGCGCTCCCACACCTGCCGCAAACCGGGGTCGACCTGCTCCCGCGCATCCGGCGGGAACGATGCGAGCATGGCCGCCGCGCCCACCGCCCACAGCACCTCGAACGCCACGCGCGGATCGTCGAAGCCGGGATCGGCAGGCACGACCCGCAATTCGGCCTCGCCGAGGCGCGATACCGCGCGTTCCACAATCGCCGCGACCTCCGGGTCGACATCGGCGAACCCGAGCGTCGGCGACCACGCCACGGTGATACCACGCACGTCGCGCTGCACCTGGCTACGGAAGGTGGTCAGGGTCGGGGCCAGTGCGGTGGGGTCGCGAGGGTCGGGCAGCGACAGGATGTCCATCAGCAGCGCGGCGTCTTCCACGGTGCGCGCCATCGGCCCGGCATGGGCCAGCGGCCCGAACGGGCTGGCCGGGTAGAGCGGAATGCGCCCGTGGGTCGGCTTGAATCCGACGATCCCGCAGAACGAGGCGGGAATCCGCACGCTGCCACCGCCGTCGGTGCCCACCGAGACCGGGCCGAGTCCGGCGGCGACCGCGGCCGCGCTGCCGCCGGAGGAGCCGCCCGCGGTGAGCGCGGGGTCGACCGGATTGCGGGTGACGCCGGTGAGCGGGCTGTCGGTCACCGCCTTCCACGCGATCTCCGGCGTGGTGGTCTTGCCCAGCAGCACCATCCCGTCCTCGCGCAGCCGCGCGGCCACCGGGCTGTCCACCGGCCACGGACCGGCCGCATCGATGCAGGTGGAACCGCGCCGGGTGGGCCAGCCCTCGGTGAGGAACACATCTTTGATGGAGATCGGCACGCCGTCGAGCAGCCCGCGCGCATGCCCGGCCTGCCAGCGACCTTCTGATTCCTTGGCCTGCACCAGCGCGCGATCCGGATCGACCAGGCAGTAGGCGTTGAGTGCGCCGTCGCGTTCGGCGATCGCGGCCAGGATCGCCTCGGTGGCCTCGACCGGTGACAGCGCGCCCGCGGTGTAGGCGGACACCAGTTCCACCGCCGTCATCGCGGCGGGATCGGTGGGACGGTTGATATCGGGGTAGCTCATGGCTTGGCCCTCCTTCAGCCGGGCACGTACCCCAGCGTCTTGTCGACCACGTTGTGCAGCGGACGGCCATCCATCCACCGATCGAAATTCGCGGTGAACGCCCGGACGACCTCGGTACGCCACCCGATGACGTCGCCCGAATTGTGCGGGGTGATCTGCACATTCGGCATATCCCACAGCGGATGTCCCGGCGGCAGCGGCTCCGGATCCACCACATCCAGCGCCGCCCCGGCGATCGTCCCGTCACCGAGGGCGGCGACCAGATCGTCGGTAACCACTAGTTCCCCGCGCCCGACATTGACAAACCTGGCATGCGGTTTCATCGCGGCGAAGGCCCTGGCGTCGAACATCTTCCTGGTCTGCTCGGTCAGCGGCGCGATCGCGACGACGTAGTCGGCCCACGGCAGTTCCGCGTGCAGGTCCACTCCGACGCTGCCGAAATCCGGGTCGTCACCGCGAGCTCGCCTGCCGACCCCGCGCACGCGCATCCCCACCGCACGCAGCATCCGCGCGATGGTGCGCCCGATGGCGCCGGTGCCGACGATCAGCACGGTGGCGCCCGCGACTCGCTCGGACTCGCGGTGCCGCCAGTCGTGGCGTTGTTGCAGCCGGACCGATTCGGGCAGGTCTTTGGCGAAGGCGAGGATTTGGCCGAGCACGTATTCGGCGATGGCCGCATCGAAAACGCCGCGGGTATTGGTGACCACGACCTCGCTCGCTCTCAACTCGGGGAACATCACCGGGTCCACGCCGGTGGCGCCCATATGCAGCCAGCGCAGCCGGTCGGCCGCGTGCCAGGCGCCGGGCACCGCCCGGGTCAGGAAGTCGTAGACGAACAGCGCCTCTGCCCCGCGCAGTGCCTCGGCCAGCCCGGATGCCTCCGTGTAGCGCACTGTGGCCCGGGCGCTGACCCCGGCCATCAATTCCGAGTCGGGCACACTGTCACTGTGCAAGACGGCGACAATAGGGCCCTCTTTCACATTGACACCGTACGATCACATCGTATGATTGTCAACAATCCGATCGGGTTCGGAGGTCTACCCAGCTGAGCGCGAGAGGGGCCGCAGTGGACATCGGTTTCCCCGATATCGAAGGCCCGGTCGCACAACGGGGAATCGGCATTATCGCACCGTTCGACCTCGCGCTCGAACGCGAACTGTGGCGCTGGGCCCCGCTCGAGGTGAGCCTGCACCTGGCCCGCACACCCTACGAGCCGGTCCCGGTATCGCTGGCCATGGCCGAATTGGTCTCCAACCCGGCACATTTGACCGCCGCCACCCGCGATGTGCTGCACGTGGAGCCCGAAGTCGTTGCCTACCTGTGCACTTCGGGCAGCTTCATCAAGGGCCTGGCGCACGAGCGGATGCTGCGCGAGATCATCTGCCGCGCCGGCGCGCAGGATGCGGTCACCACCTCGGGTGCGCTGATGGAGGCGATCCGGCATCTCGGTGTCTCGCGCATCTCGGTCATCACCCCCTACGACGAGGTACTGACCGGCAAACTGCACGAATTCCTCGGCGAAGCCGGATGCACGGTGGCGCGTTCGGATCACCTCGGACTCGGCGGCGGCATCTGGAAGGTCAACTACCGCACCATCGCCGAGCGCATCTTCGGCGCCGATCATCCCGAGGCCGAGGCGATCTTCGTCAGCTGTACCAACCTGCCGACCTACGACATCATCGAGCCACTCGAAATGGCGCTCGGCAAACCGGTGTTGACCGCGAATCAACTCACCATGTGGGCCTGCCTCGGCCGGATGAAGCTGCCGATGATGGGCCCGGGAAAGTGGTTGCTCGATGTGTTCTGAGATCGATCTCCGGCCGGAAAGAGGTGGCGGATGCGAACGTCGACCGTAGGTTTCATCTACCCCGACCACGCCGCCGAGGACGATTACGTCCTGGCCGCCCGCGCGCTGGGCGTGCGGCTCGAGGTCGCCCACATCTACGGCACCGACCTGCATGCGGTGCCGGAACTACTGGATCTGGGCAGTGCGGACAAGCTGCGCCACGGTGCCCGGCTGCTGGCCTGGCACCGGCCGGCCGCGCTGGTATGGGCGTGCACCTCGGGCAGTTTCGTGTTCGGGCCACAGGGCGCCCGCGAACAGGTACGGCAGTTGGCGGCGTATGCGGGGGTGCCGGCCTCCAGCACCAGCATCGCGTTCGTCGAGGCGGCGCGAGCGCTCGGAGTGCGCACGGTCGCGGTGGCCGCCAGCTATCCGGACGAGATAGCGCGGCTGTTCATGGAGTTCCTCGCCGACGCGGGCATCACCGTGGCGGCGATGGCGAGCGCGGGGATCGGCACCGCCGCCGAAGTCGGCACCCTGACCGCCGGCCAGGTCCTGGACCTGGCGGTGAGCAACGATCACCCCGAGGCGCAAGCACTGCTGATCCCCGATACCGCTCTGCACACCCTCGGCGTGCTCCCCGAGCTGGAAGCGGCGCTGGGCAAACCGGTGCTCACCGCGAATCAGGTCACGGTCTGGGAGGGGCTGCGATTGAGCGGCGGACTGCGCAGCAGCACCGAATTCGGCGCACTGTTCACCGGCACGCCCCGGACGGATACCGAAAGGTCTCGTTATGCCCGTCATTGATTTCGAGCCGGTGAACCGGCAGTCGACCGCCGAGATGATCGCCGACCGGTTGCGTGAGGCGATCATGCGTGGCGGGCTGGCGCCGGGCGATCAGCTCGGTGAGTCCGAGCTGGCCGCCCGCTTCGGGGTATCGCGCGGGCCGGTGCGCGAGGCCATGCAGCGGCTGGTGTCGGAGGGCCTGGCCACCAGCATCCGCAATCGCGGCATCTTCGTCGTCGACCTCACCCTCGACGATCTGGTCGACATCTACCGCGCGCGGTCCGCCCTCGAAGGCGGCGCGCTCACGCTGATCCTCGACGGCCGCCGCGAGATCGCCTATCAGGCCTTGGAACCCAGCGTCACCGCCATGCTCGCGCACGCCGAACAGGGCGAGGCGACCGCCGTCTCCGATGCCGACCAGGCTTTCCACGAAGCCCTCGTCGAGAGTTCGGGCAGCCCGCGCCTGGTGCGCGCCGCCCGCACCCTGCTCATCGAGACCCGGATGTGTCTGGGTGCGCTCCAAACCACCTACCCCGACCTGCGCGAACAGGCGCGCGAGCACATCGAGCTCCGCGAAGCCATCAAGTCGGCGCCCGCCACCACAGCCCATGCCCTGCTCGCCGAGCATATGGACGACGCGGTCCGCAGATTGCGGGATCGCTACGCGGAGTGAGACACCGCCATCGCTAGCAGTCCGGGAAGTAGCGCTCGAAGCGGGACGGCACACCGTCGGCGACCGCCTGCGACCAGCAGATCTCATGGGGGAAGGCGACGTAGGTGGTCCAGGTAGTCCCGTCGTGGCGCACCAGGCGTTGGCTGTCGCCAGGGGTATCCCACACGATGATCGCCCACTGGCCGTCGCAGTCGCTCACTGTCGCGGACGCGTTCGCCAAATCGGGTCCGACGCCGAGATCGCGCTCGATGGTGTCGGCGGCGCACGGCGGTGATAGGCCGGGATCTTCGAAACGCAGTGTCCCGACCACGGTTTCACCGGCGCGAGTGATGAACAGGCTGTGCATGCCCTCCGGCACCGGCGTGGTGCCGGGCGGTGGGTCCATGCCGAAGTAGTAGCAGCCGACCGGAACCTCGAAGCTGATCACGCCGCTGGCGTCGGTGATACCGTCGCGCCGCAGCACTTCGGTGGTGGTGCCGACGGGGATATCGCGGGTGGCCGGATCGCAGGGCTGGACCAGGCGCACGTTGACCGGCACACCGGGCACCCCGACACCGGAAAGGGTCTGGGTGCGGATGACAGCGGTGCCGGCGGCCTGGGCCGGCGGCGGAGCCGGTTGCGCCGGCGTGCCCGGCGGCTGTTGTGGCCGTGCGGGTTCCGGTGCGCTGTTGATCGGCGGAATACGCAGGGGCGCGGGTGAGGCGACGGCGGGGCTGCGCTCGGTGCCGTCGCGCACGGTCACCGAGGCGCCGGGGTGCGCGGTTACGGGAGCGACAGCGGTGGCAGGCCTGGTCGTGCCGCCGTCATCGCCGCAGGCGGTCAGCAACGCCGCCGCGGCGGCGAGGCCGAATACCGTGTGCGTGATCCTGCGCATGGTCACCGCCTGTGGTCGACCGGTTGTTATCCCGCCTATCGCGGGCCCGTCGCCGGGAGTTACCGCCTCGCGGGTAGGTCACCGAGCGGCGTCCACGATCGCTCCATCATCCCGCCGGGCAGAGTCGCTGCACAACAGTGGATCCCGAACTCGGCACCGCTGACTCGCCAGGAGCACGGAGACGGTACCGCCGATCACGCGGGCGCGGGCACCGGTTGGGCTCGGCGCTCGACCGCTGCCGCCAACGCGAAGAACACCGGCGGCAGCACGAGCTCGATGACGGTGAGCACGATCTGGAACCAGTGCGGCCACCCGTGCACCGCCAGCGAGATCAACCGCCCCACCGCGCCGAGGGCGAAGATCCCGGCCAGCCAGCGCACCGCCCACAGGTTGATCGGCGATTGACGCACCGCCCAGATCCAGGCCAGCCCGTAGCCGACGAAGATCGCGCCGAAGAACCGGGTCTGACTGTCGGCGGTCACGCCGTTCCATTCCATATCGGGCACCGAATCCTTGCCGAGGCCCAGGTGATAGCAGCCGATGGCGACACAGGCGACGCCCATCGTCCAGGTCAGCCAGGTGAGTGCGCGAGTCATGGGGACCCTCCGATCAGCATGCCGTCGCCGGCGCGAATTCGGTTGCCGCGCCACGTGCTTTTCCACCCGGCGCCGTAGTAGACGTACGTCTACTACGACCATACGATCGTTGGTAGACACGCGTCAACTAAGCTGTGTGGATGAGCACTCGCCGCCGCCTCGCCCCGGAGCAACGCCGCCGCTTGCTGGTGGAGGCCGGTGCGCGCCTGTTCGCCGAACGGCCCTACGACGCGGTGCTCATGGACGACGTCGCCGCGGCGGCGGGAGTGTCACGCGCCCTGCTCTACCGGCACTTCCCCACCAAGCGTGAACTGTTCGCCGCCGTCTACGAGCAGGCGGCCGCCGACCTGCTGGTGGCCACCGAACTCGACGCGAGCAAACCCTTCGCCGAACAGCTGGCCGCCGGATTGGACGCCCATTTCGACTACTTCGAGGCCAATGCCCATTCGGTGATCGCCGCCAACCGGGTGCTCGCCACCGACCCGGCCATCCAGGCGATCATCTCCGGTGAACTGGGCGAACTGCGCAGGCGGTTGCTCGATGTGCTCGGTGTCGAGGGCCGACTCCGCGAGGCCACCTCGGCGGTGCTGATGTCCTGGCTGACGTACGTGCGGGTGCTGACGATCGACTGGCTGGACAACCGCTCCCTGACCCGCGAGCAGATGCGTCAGGTGAGCGTCGGCGCGTTACTGGGCGCCCTCGAACCGCTGCTGGGCCGGGCACCGCAGCCGCCGCGCTGACCGTGAGGCGACCGCCGCGCGAGTCAGACCAGTCCGCGTGGACGGACCACCATGACGGGAGCGGCGCGTTTGCCCTTCTCCTCCAGCAACGCGATGGCGGTGCCGTCCTCGGTCAGCGCCACATAGACCCCGGACAGGCCGATCGGATCGAGCCAGCGGCCGTCGCGCAGCGATTCGGCCTGGGCCTCATCGATGCTGCGGTGCGGGAACGCGGTGCGGACGGCGGCGTCGATATCGAGGCTCAGGCCAGGATCGTCAGCGAGCTGGTCGAGGGTGCGGGCATGGTCCAGGGTGAACGGCCCGACGCGGGTACGGCGTAGCGCGGTCAAGTGACCGCCGACCCCGAGCGCGGCGCCCAGATCGCGGGCCAGCGCCCGGATGTAGGTACCCGAGGAGCATTCCACGACCACATCGAGGTCGACGAAATCTCCGGCGGCCCGCCGAGCCAGCAGGTCGAAGCGGTGCACGGTGACCGGCCGGGCCGCCAGCCGTACCTCCTCGCCGGCACGGTGGCGGGCATAGGCGCGTTCACCGTCGACCTTGATGGCGCTGACGGTGGCGGGGATCTGCTGGATCTCGCCGGTGAGCGCGGCGATCCCGGCGGCGATATCGGCATCGGTGACCGCGCCCGCCGGTGCGGTGGCGACGATCTCGCCCTCGGCGTCGTCGGTGGTGGTGTCCTGTCCGAGCCGGATGGTCGCGGTATAGGCCTTGGTGGTCAAGGTGAGCAGGCCGAGCAGTTTGGTGGCGCGTTCGACCCCGAGCACCAGCACACCGGTCGCCATCGGGTCGAGCGTGCCCGCGTGGCCGACCTTCTTGGTGCGCAACAGCTTCCGGCAGCGGGCGACGACATCGTGGCTGGTCAGCCCGCCGTCCTTGTCGACGATCAGTAGACCGCCGAGCCCGTCCGGGCCGAGCACCGGCTTGTCGGCGGCCATCAGGCGTGCACGATCGCGGTGAGGATGAGGCCGTCGGCGATCTGCCAGCGGCCGTCGAACGAGGTGAGCGGCATACCGCCGTCGGTGACCTGACCGGGGACCAGCAGGTCGCTGCGGAAGGTGCCCGAAGCCTTGTCGGAGGAATCGTCGACGGTGAAGGTGATGTGGGCGTCCTCGAAACCCAGCCAGCGCCCCGTCAGCGGGAACCACGCCTTGTAGGTGGCCTCCTTGGCGCAGAACAGCAGCCGATCCAGGTGCAAGTCGGAGCCGGTGGCCCGCAACCATTCCCGCTCCGCGGGCAGGCTCACCGAATCGAGCACGCCCTCGGGCAGGGTGTCGTGCGGTTCGGCGTCGATGCCGATCGAGCGGAAACGCAGCTTGTGCGCCAGCGCGGCGGCGCGGTACCCGTCGCAGTGGGTGAGACTGCCGACGATCCCACGCGGCCACACCGGGGCCCCCCGCTCCCCCTTACCGATCGCGACCTCCGGCTCTCCCAGCTGCGCCAGCGCGAGCCGGGCACAGTGGCGCGCCCCGATGAAATCGCGACGGCGCTTGTCCACCGACTTCGCGATCAGATGCTCTTCGGCCGGATGCGCCCGCAGGCCCTCCGGGTACGTCAGCAGCTCGGCCGACGCGACCCCGGCGGGCAGAATGTTCTCGATCATCGCGACCGAGCCTAGTAGGTGCGGACGGTGCTCCGGTCGCAGCCCGGCGCTAGATCCCCCGGCGGCGTTGCGCCTTGCTGCGCATCTCGGCGGCGGCTGCCTCCATCTCCGGGGTGACCTTGAAATGCCCGCCCCAGGAGTTGAGCGTGCCGGGCGGATACTCCGGCTCGGGCAGGATCTGGCGCAGCAGACGCTCGGGCATGCCGCGGCGCTGCCATTCCCGCGGATAACCCAGCGAGACCTCTTCGAAACGCACGCCCTCGTAGTAGGTGGTGCGCGGGATGTGCAGATGCCCGTAGACCGAGCAGACCACGTTGTAGCGGATATGCCAGTCGGCGGTCAGGTCGGTGCCGCACCAGAGCGCGAATTCGGGGTAGAACAGCACATCGGTGGGTTCGCGGACCAGCGGGAAATGATTGATCAGCACCAGCGGTGTGCCCTCGGGCAGCGCATCGAGTTTGCGCTGGGTCACCTGCACGCGGGCGTGGCACCAGGCGTCGCGGGTCAGGTACGGGTCGGGTGAGAGCAGGAACTCGTCGGTGGCCACCACATTGCGTTCCCTGGCCAGCGCCAGCCCCTCGGCCTTGGTTTTGGTGCCTTCCGGCAGGAACGAGTAGTCATAGAGCAGGAACATCGGCGCCAAGGTGACCGCACCGCCGTAGGGCTCCGAGCCCGCACCGCGCCACACCGGGAACGGGTCTTCCGGGGTCAGCACGTCCAGGTCCCGGCAGATCGACACCAGGTACTCGTAGCGCGCGAGACCGTGCATCTGCACCGGATCCTTGGCCGTGGTCCACAGTTCATGGTTGCCCGGCACCCAGATCACGGTCTTGAAGCGGCTGCGCAGCAGTTCCAGCGCCCACCGGATGTCGTCGGACTTCTCCGCGACATCACCGGCGACGATCAGCCAGTCCTCCGGCGAGTCGGGCCGGATCTGTTCGACGACGGGACGATTGCCCTGGTGCCCGACATGGATGTCGCTCACCGCCATCAACTTGGGTATCACCACACCCACCTTGGCATACCGGTGCGATGCGGGCGTGCGGGGACCACCGTGGCAGCAACACGGCGGCCGGTCGGCACGGCAGGAAGCCGCCGGATCACGCCGGATTCCAGCGGGTCGATCTCAGCGTGCGGCACGCGGCACCTCGGCGCCGACCCTCGCCCAGCGCCCGGACAGCGCGCGCCAGACGACGGCAATCAGCCGCAACACCATGAACGCCACCAAACCGGACCAGATACCGGCGATCCCCCAGTCGAAGACCAGTGACAACCAGATGGCGGGCAGGAAGCCGAGCAGCGCCGCACCGAGAGTGGTCGTGCGCAGGTAGGCGGCATCGCCGGCACCCAGCAACACACCGTCGAGCGCGAAGACGATGCCCGCCACCGGAATCAACGCAACGAAGAACCACCACACCACCCCGGTGCGGTCGAGCACGGCGGGATCGTCGGTGAACAGCGGCGGAATCACCGCGGCGCCGGCGGCGAAGAGCGCGGCCAGTCCGAGCGCGAAGATCTCCGACCACCCGGTGATCCGGCGGGCCAGGCCCCGCGCGCCCGAGGCGTTGCCCGCACCGAGCGCCGCACCGACCAGCGTTTGGGCCGCGATGGCCAGCGAATCCAAGGTCAAGGCCAGGAAGTTCCACAGCTGCAACACCAGCTGATGCGCGGCGACCGACGCCGCACCGAACCGCGCGGCCACCGCGGCCGCCGAAACGAAGCAGGCCTGGAAGGCGAGGCTGCGGGCGATGAGATCGCGGCCGAGCACCAGCTGCGCCCGCATCACCGACGGGTGCGGCCGCAGCTCGACCCGTTCGCGCACCAGCGCCGATACGAACAGGGCGGCGGTCACCGCCTGCCCGACGACATTCGCCACCGCCGAACCGGGCAATTCCATCCGCGGCGCACCGACGAGCCCGTGCACCAGCACTGGGCAGAGCACCGCCGACAACGCCAGTCCGGCAACGACGTACGTCAACGGGCGCCGCGTCTGCTGCACCCCTCGCATCCACCCGTTGCCCGCCATCGACAGCAGGATCAACGGCACCCCGAACAGCGCGATACGCACCCAGGCCAGGGCCTCGTCCGCGATATCGCCGCCCCCTGAGATCGCCCCGATGATCGGCACGGCGAACAGCTGCACCACCGCGACGATCACCAGTCCGATGCCGACCGCGAGCCAACTGGCCTGTACGCCTTCGGCTACCGCCCCGCGCTCGTCACCGGCCCCGTGCCTGCGCGCCGCCCGTGCCGTGGTGCCGTAGGCGAGGAAGGTCAGCTGCGAACTCACCTGCGCCAGAATCAATCCGCCGACGGCCAGGCCCGCAAGCGCAAGCGCACCCAAGCGCCCCACTACGGCGAGATCGAACAGCAGATAAAGCGGTTCGGCCACCAGCACACCAAGCGTGGGCAGGGCGAGGGCGAGGATGCGTCGCGGACCGGCGTCGGCGGGATCGGTCACCTGATCCGGCGGGGCGTCGCCGTCATCGGTCACCCGCTCCGGCCGGCGCGCAGCGGTTTCGGTATGCGAGCCCGGCACGTCGTCAGCCGCGGGATTCGCCGGATCGCCGGACGCACTCACCCCAGCCCCGCCAGCAATTCGGCGACGATCTCCTCCGGTGTTCCGTGCGCGGTATAACCCGCGGCGTACCGGTGCCCGCCGCCGCCGAGCGCGGAGGCGACGGCGGAGACGTCGAGGCCGTCGTGGCGGTCCGGGCCGCTGTCCTTGGAGCGCAGCGACACCGTCCAGCGGCCGGGCTCGGCAGATTCCTTGAACACCGCGGCCACCCCGGCCTCGGCCGTGGTGCGCACGATATCGACGACGCTCTCGGCTTCCTCTTGCGTCACCCCGTCCAGATCGGCGCGCCGGACGAACGCGTACACCAGGCCGACGCCGCCGTGCACCTCCGGCGCCAGCCGGGCCGAGCCGAGCACCCGCGAGAGCATCGGCAGCCAGCCGAAGGGATGGGTGTCGAGCAGGGTTTGCGCGATCTCGGCGCCGTCGATGCCGGTGGCGAGTAGCCGTTCGGCCAGTTCATGGGTGCCGGGGCGGACCCAGCGGAACGACCCGGTATCGGTCACCAGACCCGCGTACAGGCAGTGCGCGACGGGCCGGTCGATGGGTTCACCCCAGGCGTCGAACAGCCTGGTGAGCACGCTCGTGGTGGATTCGGCCGACGGGTCGATCAGATTGATGGTGCCGAAGCGGGTGTTGGAGCGGTGATGGTCGATGACGAGCGTGGTGCGGGCGCCGGCGAGCCGGTCGGCCAGCCCACCCAGCCGCGCGGCACTGCCGCAGTCGACGGCGACGAGCAGGTCCACCGCATCGGGGACCTCGGCCGGCGCCACCAGGTGTTGTGCGCCGGGCAGTGAACTCATCGATACCGGCAGCTGCGCGGGTTCAGCGAACGACACCCGCACGTCGACCCCACGCCGATGCAGCACCTGAGCCAGCGCTAGCCCGCTGCCGATGGTGTCGGCGTCGGGCTGCACATGGCACAGGATGGTGACCGATGCGGCAGCCGCCAAGGCCCGCGCCGCCGCCGTGAAATCGGCGGCACCGGGGCGCGCGTCATCCGAGCCGTCCGCCGGTTCAGGGGCCGGGCCGCCCGCTCCGGCCCGCTGTCCAGTTGTCGTCATCGCCTACCGCGAGTCCGGATCATCCCCGCGAGCGCGGGGTGCGCTGACGACGATCGGCCCGCGACGACCGCCGCGGCCTAGTCCTCATCGGAGTCCTTATACGGGTCCGGCTCACCGGCGTGGGTCGCGTTGGCCGCCACCTTCGCCACCTCGTCATCGGCCGCCCTGGCCTTGGCCAGCAGGTCCTCCATCTGCCGCGCCGCATCCGGCACGGTATCGAGGACGAAGGACAGCGTCGGAGTGAACTTCACCCCGGTGCCCGCACCCACCTTCGAGCGCAGCACGCCCTTGGCCTTCTCCAGACCCGCCGCCGCGGCGGTGTAATCCGGTTCGGCGTCGACGGTTTCGCCCATCACCGTGTAGTACACGGTGGCGTCCCGTAGATCGCCGGTCACCTTCGCATCGGTCACGGTCACGAACCGCAGCCGCGGATCCTTCACCTCGTATTCGATCGCGGTGGCCACGATCGCCGAGATCCGCTTGGCGAGTCGGCGTGCCCTGGCTTGATCCGCCATGGCCGCTCCTTCCTCACTGACAATTAGGTCAATCTTCAGGTCCGAAGACCCGGCGGCGTACCGCCAGCAACTGTAACTCCGGACGTGCCGCGACATGCCGTTCACACTTGTCGAGCACCTCGGTCAGATGGTCCATTCCGGCACTGACCATGGCTACTCCGAGCAACGAGCGGCGGTAGCGATCATGTTCCCCGCCCTCGGCGGCACTCACCCCGAAGCGCTGCAACTCGGCCAGGATGGGCCGGATCACCGAACGCTTCTCTTTCAGCGAATGCACGTCTCCGAGCAGGATGTCGAACTCGAGTGCACCGAGGTACACACAACCTCCAGTTTCGAGCGACGCGACCGGGTGACCGGCGGATTGTCGAATCCGCCGGTCACCCGGTGTTCGTCACGATCAGTCGCGCGGCTTCTCGCGCAACTCGTAGGCCTCGATGACGTCGCCTTCCTTGATATCGGAGTAGGTGAGCGTCATACCGCATTCGAAGCCCTCGCGGACCTCGGTCGCGTCGTCCTTCTCCCGCTTGAGCGAGGAGATGGTGACGGTCTCGGCGATGACCACGTTGTCGCGCAGCAGACGCGCCTTGGCGTTGCGCTTGACCGAACCCGAGGTGACCATGCAGCCGGCGATGTTGCCGACCTTCGAGGACCGGAAGATGGCCCGGATCTCCGCGCGGCCCAGCTCGACCTCTTCGTAGATCGGCTTGAGCATGCCCTTGAGGGCCTTCTCGATCTCGTCGATGGCCTGGTAGATCACCGAGTAGTACCGGATGTCGACACCCTCGCGGTTGGCCAGCTCGGTGGCCTTGCCCTCGGCCCGGACGTTGAACCCGATGATGATCGCGTTCGACGCCGAGGCCAGGTTGACGTTGGTCTCGGTGACGCCACCGACACCGCGGTCGATGACCCGCAGACGCACCTCGTCGTCGACCTCGATACCGAGCAGCGCCTCTTCGAGGGCCTCGACGGTACCGGAGTTGTCGCCCTTGAGGATCAGGTTCAGCTCCGAAGTCTCCTTCAGCGCGGCATCCAGATCTTCCAGGCTGATCCGCTTGCGGCTGCGTGCGGCCAGCGCGTTGCGCTTGCGCGCGTTGCGCCGGTCGGCGATCTGCCGGGCGATGCGGTCCTCGTCGACGACGAGCAGGTTGTCACCGGCGCCGGGCACCGAGGTGAAACCGACGACCTGGACCGGCCGTGACGGCAGCGCCGCCTCGACGTCCTCGCCGTGCTCGTCGACCATCCGGCGCACGCGACCGTAGGCGTCGCCGGCCACGATCGAATCGCCGACGCGCAGCGTGCCGCGCTGGATCAGCACCGTGGCGACCGGGCCGCGACCGCGGTCCAGATGCGCTTCGATGGCGACACCCTGGGCGTCCATATCCGGGTTGGCCCGCAGGTCCAGCGCCGCGTCCGCGGTGAGCAGCACCGCTTCCAGCAGGGCGTCGATATTGGTGCCCTGCTTGGCGGAGATGTCGACGAACATGGTGTCGCCGCCGTACTCCTCGGCCACCAGGTTGTACTCGGTCAGCTGCTGCCGGATCTTCTCCGGGTTCGCGCCTTCCTTGTCGATCTTGTTGACCGCGACCACGATCGGCACGTCGGCCGCCTGGGCGTGGTTGATCGCCTCCACCGTCTGCGGCATGACGCCGTCGTCGGCGGCGACCACCAGGATCGCGATGTCGGTGGCCTTGGCGCCACGGGCACGCATGGCGGTGAACGCCTCGTGACCCGGGGTGTCGATGAAGGTGATCAGGCGATCGTCCTCACCGAGGTGGGTCATCACCTGGTAGGCGCCGATGTGCTGGGTGATACCGCCGGCCTCGCCCTCACGGACGTTGGCCTTACGGATGGTGTCCAGCAGTCGGGTCTTACCGTGGTCGACGTGACCCATGACGGTCACCACCGGCGGCCGCTGCTCGAGGTCTTCCTCGCCGCCTTCGTCCTCGCCGTAGCTGAGGTCGAACGATTCCAGCAGCTCGCGGTCCTCGTCCTCGGGGCTGACCACGTGCACGACGTAGTTCATCTCGCTGCCGAGCAGCTCGAGGGTCTCGTCGTTCACCGACTGGGTCGCGGTGACCATCTCACCGAGGTTGAACAGGGCCTGCACCAGCGAGGCCGGGTTCGCGTCGATCTTCTCGGCGAAGTCCGACAGCGAGGCGCCGCGGGCGAGCCGGATGATCTCGCCGTTGCCGCGCGGCAGCCGCACGCCGCCGACGGCGGGCGCTTGCATGTTCTCGTATTCGGCGCGCTTTGCCCGCTTC
>NZ_BAFY01000169.1 GCF_000308555.1 Nocardia cyriacigeorgica NBRC 100375
ATTGACGATTTCGCCGTGGAGGCGTTCGGCCAGGTCGAGCGCGAGATCGGATTTGCCGGTGGCGGTCGGGCCGACCACGGCGATCGGGGTTGGCGATGCCGTCACCGCTGTTCTGCTCCGTTGCCCTGGCGCCACATGCTCACCTGGTAGCCGACGCCGAAGGGGGCGTCCTGGTAGCGGGTATCCACGATGGGCGCAGCCGGGTCGGCACCGAACAGTCCGGCCAGCACCTGAAAGGCGGCCCTGCCGCGCATGCCGACCTCGGCGCATTCGAGCGGATCCAGGGCGAGCAGCCGGTCACGATCGCCGGCGCTCAGCGCGTTGTCCAGCGCGGCCTGCCGGTCCGCGGCGCGCGGATCGAAGTACCCGGGCGCCGAGGTCGACAGCGTGCTGGCTCCGTCGGCGACCACCAGCACACCCTGCGGCCGCGGGTCGGCGTCCAGTTCCGCGCGCAATTTCGCACCCAATTCCGCGCACTCCCCCGCGGGAGTGCCTGCGTCGACGATCCAGGCCTGCGCGAGTGCGTGTGGTGCGGCCTGTTCCCGCAACCAGGCGGCGATGAGCACCGGCAACGGCAGATCCGGGTCGGCGTCGCCATCGCCCGCCGCTTCGGTGCCGCCGAGGCCGACCGCCAGATCGACGCCGAAACCGCGGAATGTGCCGACCGTTTCCGGCCCGGCCACCCGGTCACCGGCACCCACACCCACCACTGTCCAGTACGGGGCCACCGCCGCCAGCTCGGCCGCGACATTCAGCGCCGCCGCACGCACCTCGTCGACCGCCGCGCCCGCACCGAGACCACCACAGAGCTCGGGAACCAGGATCGGCGGCGAGGGAACCAGGGCCGCAAGACAGAACACGCCGTCAACGGTAGCCGCCCGCGACGACGGCCCAGCGCCCTGCCAGTCCCGGTGCGCCACCATGGGTTCGAGTGTCTCTGCCGGAAACCGGGCCACAATTGCTAGTGTTCGAAGTACTCCAACCCAGGTCATCGCGGGTCGGGGTCCGTGGCGCCACACCGCGGTGCATGCTCGATCGATGTGGTTTCCAGGGCTCGGACCGGGTTCAATGGGATGAGCTAGGGCGTAACCAGGCAGCCGTGACGCGCGGCAGGGACGAGGAGCAATGACCGACAGCAACGGAACCGCGAAACCCGGCCCCGGCACCACCCCGCGACCATCCGGAATGCCGAAACCCGGCGGCTCTCCCCACACCAAACCACACGCGGTCAAACCGGCGCCCGGCGCCTCGCACGAGCACCCGCATCCCGTCATCGTCCCCACGGTGACCGATCCCAGCGAATGGGGCCGCGTCGACGACGACGGCACCGCCTGGGTCAAGACCGCCGACGGCGAACGCGTCGTCGGGTCCTGGCAGGCGGGCGATGCCGCCGAGGGCCTCGCCCACTTCGGCCGCCGCTTCGATGATCTGGCCACCGAGGTCGCGCTGCTGGAAGCCCGGCTGGCCGCGGGCGCCGATGCCCGCAAGACGAAGGCCGCGGCGCTGGCGATCGCCGAATCGTTGCCGACGGCTGCCGTCATCGGCGATATCGACGGGCTGGCGCGCCGGTTGCAGGCCATCGCCGAGCACTCCGAGGAAGCGGCCGCGCATGCCAAGGAGGAAAAGGAGCGCGCCAAGCACGAGCACACCGAGCGCAAGGAGGCGCTCGCCGCCGAGGCCGAGCGCATCGCCGCCGAATCCACCCAGTGGAAGGCGGCGGGTGATCGGCTGCGCGAGATCCTCGAGGAGTGGAAATCCATCCGCGGGGTCGATCGCAAGGTCGACGACGCGCTCTGGAAGCGGTACTCGAAGGCTCGGGAGGCGTTCAACCGCCGTCGCGGCGCCCACTTCGCCGAACTCGACCGCGAACGCGCCGCCGCCAAGACCCGCAAGGAAGAGCTCTGCGCCCGGGCCGAGGAACTGTCCGGGTCCACCGATTGGGCAGGCACCGCCGCCGTGTTCCGGGATCTGCTGGCCGAATGGAAGGCCGCGGGCCGCGCGCCACGCGAGGCCGACGAAGCGTTGTGGCGTCGGTTCAAGAGCGCCCAGGACGTGTTCTTCGCCGCGCGCAACGCCGCCGCCTCCGAACGCGATGCGGAATTCGAGCAGAACGCCGCCGCCAAGGAGGAGCTGCTGGCCGCCTACGCCCACATCGATCCCGCACACGGGCTCGACAACGCGCGCGCCGCGCTGCGCGAACTGCAGGACAAGTGGGACGCCATCGGCAAGGTGCCGCGTGAGCGGATGCAGGAGCTGGAAGGCAAGCTGCGCGCCATCGAGAAGCGGGTGCGCGAGGCCGCCGACGCGCAGTGGCGGCGCACCGACCCCGAGGCCATGGCGCGGGCCGCGCAGTTCCGCGAACGCGTGGCGCAGTTCGAAGAGCAGGCCGCCAAGGCCACGGCCGCCGGGAAGACCCGTGACGCGGAAAAGGCGCTCGAGCAGGCCAAACAGTGGCGCGAATGGGCCGAAGCGGCCGAGGGTGCGGTCAGCAACCGCTGACCGTCGAGAAATCCGACAGGGCGCACCCGCCCCAGAGCCGGGTGCGCCTTCTCGTTGAAGGCTTGCCGACCGTATCCAGTACGCAGCGTCGGCCGGCTTGGCGACGCTGATCAGTCGCTCGGTGCCGAGTATCAGGCCGGAGTAACGGGTGGCCTCGGCACGCTGCGCTTCTCAGCAGTCGGGCACGCAGCGCTCAGGAGTCCTCGCCCTGCAACCGGCGGCGCTCCCGCTCCTCCTCGGCGGCGGCGGCGATCCGGCGCTGCTCCTCCGCAGCCAGTTGCACCGCCGTCCGGCTCCACACCACGCGCACCCAGTGGAAGGTCAGCACGACCGCGGCGATGGTGCCGATCACCAGGCCGATACCGGGGCCTGCGCCGATGTAGTTGTTGAGGCCGGGAGTCTGCCGGTGCCAGATCGAGAACACGCCGAACGCGCTGGCGATCGCCGAACCGGCGACCGCGATCCAGGCCAGCACCCAGCGACGGGTCATCAGTGCAAGCAGCGAGAAGCCGATACCGAACACCACGACGAACCAGACGAAGATCCGCGAGGGCAGCCCGATGTGCTCGGTCGAGGCGACATCGGAGCCGAGCAACACATCGAACCCGCGCGCCGCGCCCGCATGCGAGAGCACCAGCGACACCAGCAGGGCGAACACCGCGACGGCGACCACCATGGCGCGCACCCCCGGATCGATCTCGCCGGCGATGCGGCGCTCGACGGCGTCGAGATCGTCGCGGAACTGTTCGAATTCGTCAGTCTGCTCGACCGAGCTCACGGGATCCTCGTTTCCTTCGGCTGCGTCATCGGGTTCGGGGGTCTGATCGGCGGCACCATCCCCGGGGTTGTCCGGGCCGTTCCCGGCCTTGTGGGAGCGGTCCGCGTCGTCGGGATCGCGAGGGGCCTCGCTCATGTCCCGCATCCGGTGGCGCAGCCTGCGGCCGCGACCGGTTCGGGCGCGGGGGCGCCGATGCGCGGCAGGCCGAGGCCGACGCCGATGGGTTCGGTCTTGGGGGTGGTGCCGCGTTCGTGCGCGTCGCCGGCGCGAGTGCGGCGGTGGGTGCGCAGCGGCGCGTCGGCGATCAGATGGTGCGGGGCGGCGCCGGTGATGTCGACGGTGACGATGTCGCCGGGCCGGATGGGCTCGGCGGATTCGGGCCGGAAATGCACCAGCCGTCCGTCACGTGCCCGTCCGCTCATCCGCGCGGTGGCCGCGTTCTTCTTGCCCGCGCCCTCGGCGACCAGCAACTCCACTTCGGTACCGATCAGCGCGCGGTTGGCATCGAGGGAGATCTCTTCCTGCAGTGCGATCAGCCGGTCGTAGCGCTCCTGCACGACCTGCTTGGGCAGCTGATCGGGCATGTCGGCGGCCGGGGTACCGGGCCGCTTGGAGTACTGGAAGGTGAACGCGCTGGTGAACCGTGCCTGCCGGACCACCTCGAGGGTCTGCTCGAAATCTTCCTCGGTCTCGCCGGGGAAGCCGACGATGATGTCGGTGGTGATGGCGGCATGCGGCATCGCGGCGCGCACCTTCTCGATGATGCCGAGGAAGCGAGCCTGCCGGTAGGACCGGCGCATCGCCTTGAGTATCCGGTCCGAACCCGATTGCAGCGGCATGTGCAGTTGCGGGCAGACGTTCGGGGTCTGCGCCATCGCCTCGATGACGTCGTCGGTGAACTCGGCCGGATGCGGGGAGGTGAACCGCACCCGCTCCAGGCCCTCGATGCCGCCGCAGGCGCGCAGCAGTTTGGCGAACGCGCCGCGATCGCGCGGCTGCTCCGGGTCGGCGAACGAGGCGCCGTAGGAGTTGACGTTCTGGCCGAGCAGCGTCACCTCGAGCACACCCTGATCGACCAGCGCCTGCACTTCGGCGAGCACGTCACCGGGACGGCGGTCGACCTCTTTGCCGCGCAGCGACGGCACGATGCAGAAGGTGCAGGTGTTGTTGCAGCCGACCGAGATCGACACCCAGCCCGCATAGGCCGATTCCCGCTTGGCCGGCAGCGTCGACGGGAACGCCTCGAGCGACTCCAGGATCTCCACCTGCGCCTCGTCGTTGTGCCTGGCGCGTTCCAGCAGCACCGGCAGCGACCCGATGTTGTGTGTGCCGAACACCACATCCACCCAGGGCGCCTTGCGTACAACGGTGTCGCGGTCCTTCTGCGCGAGGCAGCCGCCGACCGCGATCTGCATGCCAGGGCGCCCGGCCTTGATCGGCGCGAGATGGCCAAGGGTGCCGTAGAGCTTGTTGTCGGCGTTCTCGCGCACCGCGCAGGTGTTGAACACCACCAGGTCGGCCGTCTCGCCGGCGGCCGCCCGCACATAACCCGCATCTTCGAGCAGACCGGACAAGCGCTCGGAATCGTGCACGTTCATCTGGCAGCCGAAGGTGCGGACCTCGTAACTGCGTGCGTCCGTCCGCGCCGGGACCGGGGCGGGATGCGCTACTGCCTGTCCGATCGAATCCACCCGTCCAGGGTACGGGCTCGGTCGCGGCCGGTTGCCGCCGCATCCATCCCCGCCCGGCCATCGTGCCGCAGGTCACCGGGTGCGCGCCGGACCGCGCCGAGACCTGCGGGCCGGGGTTCGCGCGGTGACCGCACCGGCTGACCGCCAGGTTACGGCGACATGTCGATTCGGCGTGGCGACTCGGTGTGTCACGGAAAGCCGGGCAAATCCCGGATTTCCGCTTAAGGTCATGGACCATGACCGACGCCACCGACGCGCCCGGAACGACCGGGGCCGCCGACAGCGGGGACGCCACCGCGCCACCGATGATCTCGATGCGCAACGTCAACAAGCACTTCGGTGCTCTGCACGTGTTGCGTGATATCAACCTCGAGGTGCCCAAAGGGCAGGTCGTGATCGTGCTCGGGCCTTCGGGGTCCGGCAAATCGACGCTGTGCCGCACCATCAATCGGCTCGAGCCGATCGATACCGGCGACATCAGCGTCGACGGAATCCCGCTGCCCGCCGAGGGGCGCGGGCTGGCCGCGCTGCGCGCCGACGTGGGCATGGTCTTCCAGTCGTTCAACCTGTTCGCGCACAAGACGATCCTGGAAAACGTCATGCTGGCGCCGATCAAGGTGCGCAAGCTGAAGAAGGACGAGGCTCGCACCAAGGCGATGGCACTGCTCGAACGCGTCGGCATCGCCAACCAGGCCGACAAGTACCCGGCCCAGCTCTCCGGCGGCCAGCAGCAGCGCGTGGCCATCGCGCGCGCACTGGCGATGAGCCCCAAGGTGATGCTGTTCGACGAGCCGACCTCCGCGCTCGACCCCGAGATGGTCAACGAGGTCCTCGACGTCATGGTCTCGCTCGCCAAAGAGGGCATGACCATGCTGGTGGTCACCCACGAGATGGGCTTCGCCCGCAAGGCGGGCCACCGAGTGCTGTTCATGGCCGACGGTCAAGTGGTCGAAGACGCGACGCCGGAAACGTTCTTCACCACACCGAAGTCCGACCGGGCCAAGGACTTCCTCGGCAAGATCCTCAGCCACTGAACGCTGCACCGCCCACCGACCACGGCCATCGAAAACCAGAATGAGGGAAGAAGGAAATCGATGAGGATCAACCGTGCGCTCCGTCTCGGAGTCGGGGCCATCGCCCTGGCCCTGGCCGCCGCCACCACCGCGGGCTGCGGTAGCGGAGACGACAAGACCGCTCTCGACCACGCCAAGGAAGGCAAGCTGACCATCGGCATCAAGTTCGACCAGCCGGGTCTGGGCCAGCGCAACACCGACGGCACCTACAGCGGCTTCGATGTCGAGGTGGCCCGCTTCGTCGCGGCCAAGCTCGGCGTGCAGCCCGACGGCATCACCTTCAAGGAAGCTCCGTCGGCGCAGCGCGAAACGCTGATCGAGAACGGCCAGGTGGACTTCATCGTCGCCACCTACTCCATCACCGACCAGCGCAAGGAGAAGGTCGATTTCGCCGGGCCGTACTACGTCGCGGGCCAGAGTCTGCTGGTGAACGCCGACAACACCGACATCACCGGCCCGGAGACCATCGCGGGTAAGACGGTCTGCTCGGTCAAGGGCTCCACCCCGGCGCAGAACATCGAGAAGAACTTCCCCGACACCCAGCTGCAGACCTATGACACCTACTCGTTGTGCCTCGAGGGTCTCAACAGCGGCGCGGTCGACGCGATGACCACCGACGACATCATCCTCGCCGGTTACGCCGCGCAGACGCCGGGCCGCTACAAGCTGGTCGGCAAGCCGTTCACCACCGAGAATTACGGCATCGGGCTCAAGAAGGGCGATCAGGAGAGCCGCGACAAGATCAACGACGCCATCGAGGCGATGATCACCGAGGGCGCCTGGGACAAGGCCTTCCAGGATTCGGTCGGGCGCGCCGCGAACTACCCGACTCCGCCGGCTCCGCAGGTGGACCGGTACTGATCCGATGATCGACCGCGGTGGGCGCCGATGATGCGCCCACCGCGCGGTCATCCGATCGCCGACCCTGCCCTCACCTCATGATCGGAGGCGCGCACCCACCGTGTTCGATTTGATCTCTGAGTACGATTCCCAACTGCTCGACGCGTTCTGGGTCACCATCAAGCTGACCGTGCTGTCCGCGATCGGCGCGCTGGTGCTCGGCACCATCGTGGCCGCCATGCGGGTCTCGCCGGTCCCGGTGGCGCGCTGGGTCGGCACCGTCTACGTCACCGTCTTCCGCAACACACCGCTGACGCTGATCCTGGTGTTCTGCTCGCTTGGCCTGTATTCGACGCTGCGCGTCAAACTGGCCGCCGACGGACCGAACTCGCTGGCCGAGAACAACTTCCGGTGGGCGGTCGTCGGCCTGAGCGTCTACACCGCGGCGTTCGTCTGCGAGTCGCTGCGCGCGGGCATCAACACTGTGCCGCTCGGCCAGTCCGAGGCCGGGCGTTCGCTGGGCCTGGGCTTCTTGCAGAACCTGCGGCTGATCGTGTTGCCGCAGGCGTTCCGCTCGGTGATCGCCCCGCTGGGCAGCGTGCTGATCGCGTTGACCAAGAACTCGACCGTTGCCTCCGCCATCGGCGTGGCCGAGGCCTCGTTCCTGATGGCGAAGATGCTCGACACCGAGGCGGCACTGCTGTCGATCGGCGCGATCTTCGCCCTCGGCTTCGTGGTCCTGACGCTGCCGACGGGTCTGCTGTTCGGTTACATCGCCAAACGATTCGAGGTGGCCCGATGAGCCGGGAACCGTCGGTTCTGTTCGATGCGCCCGGTCCCGTGGCGCGGGTGCGCAACGTCATCTATTCGTTGATCGTGCTCGCCGTGGTGATCGCGGCGGGCTGGTTCGTCTACCGCGGCTTCGACAGTCAGGGCCAGTTCGACGCCGAGAAGTGGAAGCCGTTCCTGGAAGCCGACGTCTGGACGACGTATCTGCTGCCCGGTCTGCGCGGCACGATCGTGGCCGCGGTGCTGTCGATCGTGTTCGCGATGGTGCTCGGCATGATCTTCGGCATCGCCCGGCTCTCCGATCACCGCCCGGTGCGGTGGGTGGCCGGTGCGATCGTCGAGATCGCCCGCGCGATTCCGGTGCTGATCCTGATGATCTTCCTGTTCGCGCTCTACTCCGAGTACAACGTCTTCGAGTCGGAGTATCTGGCGCTCGGCGCGGTGGTCACGGCGCTGACCATCTACAACGGTTCGGTCATCGCCGAGATCGTGCGAGCGGGCATCCGCTCGCTGCCCAAGGGGCAGACCGAAGCCGCCGCGGCGCTGGGTATGCGTAAGGGCCAGTTGATGCGGTTGATCCTGCTGCCGCAGGCCATCACCGCCATGCTGCCCGCGCTGATCTCGCAGATGGTCGTGGCGTTGAAGGACTCCGCACTGGGTTACGTCATCACCTACGAAGAGGTGGTCCGCAACGGTTTGCAACTGGGCGCCGCCGATTCCAACACCATCCCGGCGCTGATCGTGGTCGCGATCATCATGATCGTGCTGAACATGACACTGTCGCAGGTCGCGACCTGGCTGGAGCGGCGTCTGCGCGCCGGCCGCCGCAAGGGTGGCGGCGCGGTGGTAGCCGCCGATTCCGTCGTCACCGATGGGGCGCCCGGCGTGGATATCACCAAGGCACCGTAGTCGCGGCGTGTTTCGGCGCGCAGATCACTGGTTCACGATCTGCGCGCCGTTCGCGTTTTCGGGTAGGCCACCAGCAGGAAATCCAGGTGCGTCCGGCTCGACGTGCGGGCCGTGGGCATGAACCAGGTGCTACTCGTGCGGCGCTTCCGGGTCGACATCCGAACCGCCCGCGGCGAGTTCGGCTTTGACGACGGCGTAGGCGGTGGCGGAGTTGTAGCCGCGGCGGGCGAGCATGCCGACGAGACGGCGGATCGCTTTGTCGCGGTCGAGGTTCGCGGGCATGGTGCGCAGTTTGCGACGGACGAGTTCGGTGGCGCGCTCGTGTTCGTCGTCGGTGGTGACGGCGGCGAGTGCGGGTGCTGCGTCGTCCTGGGAGACGCCCTTGCGGCGCAGTTCCTGGGCGAGGGCTTGGCGCCCCTTCCCGGAATAGGTGTGCCGGGACTGCACCCACTGCTGGGCGAACGCGGCGTCGTCGATGAGCCCGACCTCGGCGAGCCGGTCGAGGGCCTGCTCGCTCACCGCGGCCGGGTATCCCTTGGCGGCCAGGCGTTGCGCGAGTTCGGCGCGGCTGCGAGCACAGACGGCGAGCAACCGCAGGCATGCGTCCTTCGCCTGCTCGACGGTGCCGCCCGGTTCTGCACCCGTCGGCCCGGATCCGCTGTCGACGCTCGACCCGGCACGGGTGCCCCTGGCGGATCGTTTCCGCTTCGGCGCGGAGAGTTCCTGCGAGTTGCCGGCGGGTGGTGCCCAGGGCCTTTCACCGTTCGCCGGGTGTCGATGGCCGCGATCGCCCGGTCCACCATGGTCGGCACCCGCGCCAGGCTGATCCGACGGTCCGTCCTGAGCCATCGGCACGTCGTCGTCATCTGGTGCGAACCGCAAGTGTTCTGTGCCACGCCTGCGTCGGCGGCCGGCCGCACGAAAGCCATCTTCCCCGGTGTCGGAAAGGTAGCGTTCATCGCTCGATCGCCGATTGCGACCACCACGGGTCCCGGGGAACTCGGTCGAACGTGTCCGCTGCGGATCGGACGCGTCCGACCGAGTTCCTCGTGCGTTCGCCTCGGCCGAACCACCATCGGACGGGCGAACCGGTGCCGGCTGCCGGCCTTCGGGCCGCGAGCCGGTGGATTCGGGGACCTCGACGCCGAGGCGCGCCAACTGCTGCCGCATCGCTGCGACGGGATCAGTGGGCACGCCACCCGCATCGGATGCGGGGCGCCGGGCCGGCCTCGGGTCAGAAATCGGCGGGGACCTCTTCGCTCGCCGTCACGTCGGCGCCGATGCCCAGCTTCTCCTTGATCTTCTTCTCGATCTCGTCGCGGACGTCGGTGTTGTCCAGCAGGAACTTGCGGGCGTTCTCCTTGCCCTGGCCCAGCTGATCACCTTCGTAGGTGTACCAGGAGCCGGACTTGCGGATGAAGCCCTGTTCGACGCCCATGTCGATGAGCGAGCCCTCCTTGGAGATGCCGTGGCCGTAGAGGATGTCGAACTCGGCCTGCTTGAACGGCGGCGAGACCTTGTTCTTGACGACCTTGACCCGGGTGCGGTTGCCGACCGCGTCGCTGCCGTCCTTGAGGGTCTCGATACGGCGCACGTCCAGGCGCACCGACGCGTAGAACTTCAGCGCCTTACCACCGGTGGTGGTCTCCGGCGAGCCGAACATGACGCCGATCTTCTCGCGCAGCTGGTTGATGAAGATGGCGGTGGTGCCGGAGTTGTTGAGTGCGCTGGTCATCTTGCGCAGCGCCTGGCTCATCAGCCGGGCCTGCAGGCCGACATGGCTGTCGCCCATTTCGCCCTCGATCTCGGCGCGCGGCACCAGGGCGGCCACGGAGTCGATGACGATGATGTCGATGGCGCCGGAGCGCACCAGCATGTCGGCGATCTCCAGGGCCTGCTCACCGGTGTCGGGCTGGGAGACCAGCAGCGCATCGGTATCGACCCCGAGCTTGCGGGCGTAGTCCGGGTCGAGCGCGTGCTCGGCGTCGATGAACGCCGCGACGCCACCCGCGGCCTGGGCGTTGGCCACCGCATGCAGGGCGACGGTGGTCTTACCCGAGGATTCCGGGCCGTAGATCTCCACCACGCGCCCGCGCGGCAGACCGCCGATGCCCAAGGCCACATCCAGCGCGATCGAGCCGGTCGGGATCACCGACACGGGCTGGCGGGCCTCCTCGCCGAGCCGCATCACCGCGCCCTTGCCGAAGCTCTTCTCCACCTGAGCCAGGGCGAGCTCGAGCGCCTTGTCGCGGTCGTACGCCTGTGGTGCCATGTCCTGATCCCCTTTTCGACGGGTGAGTCTCGTTCTGTGGTTGGCGCCCACATTAGAGGGCGGCACCGACAAGTTCTGGCGACAAGATTAGCCGAACAGGTGTTCGAGTCAAGCGACGCGCCCGACGGCGGCTACCACTGTGGCAGCGGTGTCCGGTCCCCGGCCCGGCGCGGCCCGAAGATGCGCCGCTCCGACGCGTCGATGCGGACATCGTTGATGCTCGCCTCACGGCGCGCCATCAGCCCGTCCGGGGCGAATTCCCACTGCTCGTTGCCGTAGCTGCGCCACCACCGGCGCTGTTCGTCATGCCATTCGTACTGGAACCGCACGGCGATCCGATTCCCGTCGAAGGCCCACAGTTCTTTGCGCAGCGCGTACCCGTTCTCGGTCGCCCACTTGCGGGTCAGGAAGTCGACGATGGCCGCACGGCCGGCGAAGTGTTCGTCCCGGTTGCGCCAGACAGAGTCCGGCGTGTAGGCGGCCGCGACGCGCTCGGGGTCGCGGGTATTCCAGGCGTCCTCGGCGGCGCGAACCTTCGCCTCGGCGGTGCTGCGATCGAACGGGGGCAGTGGGGGTCGCATGGACTATTCCTTTCATGGAGCCGGATCAGGGATTGACGGGTGAGAGTTCGGCAGGACCCCAGCGCAGCGGACCCGCCGCCGAGGTGTCGACGACCGCGGTGACGGTGAATTCGATCGAGCACTGGGCACCGGCGGCGAATGCCGTTTCCTCCCATATCAATTCCGCGGTGCCGGTGAGCTGGAGACTGCCGCCGGTGGTCCAGTCCGGGACGAGGATGCCGCAGCGGGGGTTCACCGCGATATTGCCCAGGGTCATGAACATCGAGTTGCCGCGATAGTCGGGCCAGCGCAGCCGGTCGGGTGCGAGCACCTCCAGGAATCCGGGATTGCCGCCGCGATGGGAGGCGTCGGCATGGCCGTCGGTGTCGGCGGTGGCGAGGAAGAACGTATCGGCGCCGGTGAGGGCGGCGCGTTGTCGCTCATCCAATGCGACACTGCGGCGCGGCTCGGTCCGCGCGTGTGGGTCGAAGGAGCGAATTTCTCTGCGCGAGATGTATTTCGGGCAGTTCGAATACACCTGGTCGGTGACGATGCGCAGGCCCGCGCGCTCGGGTGTCGCGGTGCCGTTGACGCGCATACGCCTGCGTCGCTGGGGTTGCAGCGCGATCAAGCCGACCCCGGTCTCCCGCGCGCTCGCCTCGTGCAGCGGGTCGCCGGGCGCGGGCCGCGCGTCGACCAGCACCGCGTCCGGCCCGGCCGCGCGCAGGAACCCGGGCGGCCCGGACAGCTGGCTAGCCCACATCCGGCCTTCGGCGTCGGCGGCGCCGAGCACCACCATCGACTGCTCGGCCAGGAAGTTCGCGGCGACCGCCGGGATGTCGCGGCGGATCATCCGGCCGACCCGGCCGGCGATGTCGGCCTGACCCATCCGCTGTTGCACCATGCGCTCTCCGGCGTGGAATGGCGTATTCACGAGTATCTGCCTCGGTCCGAACAGTCGATGGCCGCGGGTCAGAAGAAGCCGCAGGTGGGTGCGGCCCCGCTCGGTGCGGGCTCGGCCTCCGCGCCGCTGGGCGCGTAGACCTCGAGGCGGATACCGTCCGGGTCGGTGAAGAAGATGCCGCCCGACCCGACGCCTTCGCCATGGGCCACCACCCCGTCGTAGGCGAAGTCCACCGCCAGCTCCCGCAGTGTCGCCTCGATGGTGCGGACCTGCTCGATGGTGTCGACCTGGAACGAGAGATGGTGCAGCCCGGGGCTGGAGGTGGCGAAGGTGCCCTCGCTCTGCTGCCACAGCGTCAGCACCATGGTGCCGCCGGTGCCGAGGAAGGCCCACTTCCGGCTGTCGTCGGCGCTGGCAGCGAGTTGCTGGAAGCCGAGCGCGCGACGGTAGAAGTCGATCGATCGGGTCAGATCGGAGACGTTGAGCCCGATGTGGCCGGTGGCGAGCTGCGGTGTGGTCATTGTTCCTCCTCGGGAATGGTCAAACTGTCATAATGCGTTTGACTGGTTAGAACCTAGAGACAGGTGCGCACTCCTGTCAACCGCCTAGGAGAAGTTAAGTGGTTATAAGGAGGTGGTTGTCACGTCCGATCACCGTGAGCCGTTACCCTCAGGCATGCTCGATCCACGCCCTCACCTCGGTGAACCGCTGGCCCTGGATCTGTTGAACACCCGGTGGATAAGCGGCGACGGACCGCAGGACCTGCTCGTCGATGTCGCCGGCCTGCGGATCTGGCTGGAGACCAACGGCTTGGCCGACCGCTGCGACGCCGGCACCGCGACGCTGGAAGCTCTCCTGACCGCCCGCACCGCCATCTACGACGCCGTCCGCCACGGCCGCCGAGACGCGCTCAACGACGTCCTCGACCACGGCCGCATCCGCCGCTCACTCACCGGCGACGGACCCGTGGACACCCCCGACGTCACCGATCCGGCATGGTTGCCGGCGTGGCTGGCCGCCGACAACCTGCTGAGCCTGCTGGCCACGGCCCCCGACCGCGTCCGCCAGTGCGCCCACCCCGACTGCGTGCTGTTCTTCTACGACACCTCCAAGAACGGCACCCGCCGCTGGCACTCCATGGCCACCTGCGGCAACCGCACCAAGGCCGCACGCCACTACGCCAAGAAGAGCTGAACACCCCGAAAGCGGCCCGGCTCAGAACAGTTCGTCGAGCAGGCGGTAGTAGTCGAGCTTGCGCTGATCCGGTTCACCGAGCCCGTAGGCGGCGAAGAACTCCCTGACCTCGCCGGCGCCGAAGTCCTCGCGCAGATCCCGCGCGGCCAGCGCGAGATCACGGTAGCGGTCGGCCACCCCGAGCGCACCGACGTCGATCAGGATGCCGCCCTCGAGCACGTTCGCCGGAGTGAAATCACCATGCGCGACAACCAGATCCTCGTCCGCCGGCTGCTCGTCGACCAACCGCCGAAGCACCTGCTCGGGCGTCAACGGGTTGTCGTCGTCGAAATCGTCCGCATCCACCAACCCCTCGAGCACCCGCCTGCGAGCCTTCGGCAGCATCACCTCGAGCCGCCCATCGAACGGGCATCCGGCGACCGGCTCCCCGTGCAACCCCCGCAGCACCTCCCCCAGCACAGCGCCGACTTGCCCGCTCCCCCGCGCCAGACTCGGCACCCCCAAATCCGCCAGCACCAGCACGTCCTGGTCGAACGCCGCCACCTCGGGTACAGCAACGCCGCGCCCGGCCAGCCAACGCAACCGTTCGTACTCCGCAATGGCCTCCGGGCCCCGTTTGACCCAATACCCGCCGGCGAAGACGACACCGCCGCTCATTCCCTCGTGCTCATCCGACCAGCTCGGTGATTCGCCGAGGAGAGCCGCGACGGCCGGCGGCAGCGGCGCATCCCAGCCGGGGGGTGCGGTGCTCACCAGCGGGAGCGGGGGACGTCGAATTCGGCGCAGAGGGCGCGCCAGACGTCGCGGGGGTCTACGCCGGCTTCGATGGCGGCGGCGCCGGTGCGGCCGCCGAGGGAGGGGATGACGTGGTCGGTGAGGAGGGTGTCACCGCGGGCCACACCGAACTCGGTGTGCAACAGCTCCTGGAATTCGGTCAATCGCACTGTGTCGAAGATACCCGCGTCGAGCCGCCGCGTCAGCGGGCGGTGGCGAACACCGTGTGGCAGAGCTCGACCGGATCGGCCACCACCGACGAGCCCGTGGCGGCCTCGGCCGCGGCTGCGGCGAAACCGGGTTCGGCGAGTATTCGCAGCACCGCCTCGCGCACGGCGTCGGCGGTGAGGGGGCGAACCAGCAGCGAACTTCCCTGGCGTGCCGCACGATTGGCGAGCTCCCATTGGTCGCCGCCGCCGGGCACGGTCACCACCGGCACACCGGCCGTCAGCGATTTCGCGAGCAGTCCGTGCCCGCCACCACCGATGACGACCGAGGCCTGTCGCAGCAGGACGTCCTGGCGGCCGAGCCCGGCGGTAGCCCAGGGCGGCAGGTCGGCGGGTGGCTCGTCCAGCATCGACACCGCCACCCGCACCCCCGTGCCGTCCAGCCCGGCCAGCACGGTCTCGACCATCCCGGCCACACCGGTGTGCGCGGTGGACGGCGCCACCATGACCAGCGGACCGTCACCCGGCGGAGGTTCCAGGACGGCGTCGGTCGGCTCCCACAGCAGCGGCCCGATCAGGTGCGCGGTCTCCGGCCAATCGGGTCGAGGCACCTCCAGCGCGGGCAGGGTCGCGATCAACCGGGCGATCGGTCCCGGATCCTGCCCCGGCAGCCCGACACTTTCCCGTGCGCGCGCACGCTGGCGCCGCCCTTGTTCGATGGCGCGGGCAGTCATGGCGCGCAGCAACCCGTCACGCAGCCGGCCGCGCAACCCCATGCCGGGAGCGAGCCCACTACCGATGGGCGGCAACGCCTTCGAGGGCAGGTACAGCGGATGCGGTGACAGTTCCACCCATGGCACGCCGAGCCGTTCGGCCGCCATGCCGCCGCCCGCGGTCAGCACATCGGAGACCACCAGTTCCGGCAGCATCGCGCCCAGCTCGGGCAGGATCTCGGTCGAAATGTGCGCGGCGCGTTCGTGGATGCGCTGCCCGGCGTCGCGGTCGTCATCGATCTCGCGCGGCGCCAGCCCCTTGAGTCTGCGCACCCCGATGCCGGCCGCGCGGGCGGCATCGAACCAGCGCGGCCCGGTGAACAGCACCGGCTCGTCACCGGCGGCGGCGAAGCGCAGGCACAGCGCGATAGCGGGGAACGCGTGGCCCGGGTCCGGGCCTGCGACGACGGCTACTCGCATCCGCCCAGCCTGCCACACCGCTCATCGGCGCCGACGGCGCACGGTGCTCAGCCGCGGAAGTGGAACAGCTCGAACCCCACGGCACGCTCGGCGGGGAATCCGTCGATACGTCCGGTGGTCATGTCGAGAACGGCCCGCACCTGATCGGCGACGGGTTCATCGCTCAACGCCTCCAGGTAGCGGCGGTGCTCGGCCAGTGAGGCTTCGGCCTTGCCGATGGTGTCGGTGACGTCGACCGCGTGGGTGACCTTCGGCCCGACCACTGCCGCCCACCGCGGCGTCCACGGTTCGAGCTCGGCCAGTTCACGGAAAATCCATTCGTTGCCCGCATCCGAGACCGCGTCCAGCGCCGCCCGTCCGACGGCGCGGTGATCGGCGCTGTTGACGTAACCGGGCGCCCACACATCGCCGAAGTTGAACAGCACCACCATCTCCGGGCGGTGCCGCCGGATCGCGGCGGCCAGATCGCGCCGCAGAGCCAGGCTCTCCTCGACCCGTCCATCGGGGTAGCCGAGGAACTCGACCTCGCTGACACCCACCACGGCGGCCGAGGCGATCTCCTCGCCTTCGCGCAGCGGCCCGGCATCCGCCGGCGGCATCCCGGCGATCCCGGCCTCGCCCGAGGTGGCCAGGACGTAGCGAATGTCCTTGCCCTGACCGGTCCATCGCGCGACAGCGGCGGCGGCGCCGTATTCGATGTCGTCGGGATGCGCGACGATCACCAAGCCGCGCTGCCAGTCCTCCGGTAGCTGCTCCATACCCGCCATTCAAACACGGTTGCCGAACGACAACGGGCCGTGTGTCATCCGCATCGGGAAGACACACGGCCCGTTCGGCGTGCGATGGGTCAGAGTTTGCTCACGGTGTTGTTGTCCGAACCCGACACCGCCTTGTACAGCAGGTAGAGGCCGAACACCACGGCGCTGATCACCAGGATCGGAAACAGGCCCTTGATCAACGCACCGATGACGGCCAGTGCGATCCAGACAACGGCGACCACGCCGATGATCTTCCACAGCATTTCGTGCCTCCCAGCAATTCGTCGTCCTGTCGAGCATGACACCGGCCGGACGATAAATCACCAGGTGAGAGCCGATATCGGGGTGAAGTTCAGGGTTCACCCCTAGCCGCGGATCACCCGTCGGAATCATCGCGAGCCCAACCCTGGCCCGACGTCCGGCACACCCTTACCGTCGCGGGCATGACTACTTCCCCGGCGCCCACGGGCACCGCCCTCAACGACATCGCCGCTGCCACCGCCGCCGCGGTGACAGCGGATTCGGGCAACGCGCAGGTGGTGTTCCGCGCGTCGGCCGTTCCGCGGGGCCGGGTCGCGAGCTCGATCACGGCGCGTTCGCACACTCTGGTGGTCGATGAGCCGCCGACTCTCGGCGGAGACGATGCGGCGGCCAATCCGGTGGAGGTGTATCTGGCCGCGCTGCTGTCGTGCCAGGTGGTGACCTATCGATTCTGGGCCCAGCGGCTCGGCATCACCGTCGACGAGCTGTCCTTGACCGCCGAGGGTGATCTGGATGTCCGCGGCTTCTTCGGACTGGACGAATCGGTGCGCCCGGGTTTCCAGCAGGTCCGGGTGCGAGTGCGGGTGCGCGGTCCGGAAACCGATGAGCGTTACGCCGAACTCCAGCAGGCGGTGGAGGCGCACTGCCCGGTGCTGGATCTGACCACCGCCGCTACCCCCGTGCACTCGACCTTGGAGATCACGCGCTGAGCGTTCAGCTCCGCTCCAGCGGCGAGTTCGGGTCCAGGACCACGCCCACCGTGCGCAGATGGTGGTCGATCAGCAGCCAGGCCTGAGTGGTGAGCAGCTCCACCAGCTCCTCGCGTGAGGTGTCGCGGTAGGACAGCCACCACTGCACCGTGGCGTCGATGAGGCCGAGCAGCGCGACGACGAGCCGGTCGGCGGCCACGGGGTCGGCGTCGAATCGCGGGATGTAGCGGACCGCGGCCGCGGAGATCTCGGCGGCGAACGCGCTGCCGCCGATGCGCGGCATGTCCTTGCCCCGGTAGTAGTTGCGCCCGAGCAGGAACCGGTACAGGTTCGGATGTTCGCCGGCCCAGCCGACATGCGCCACGATCGGGGCGCGGATGGCGTCGAGCGGGGTGCCGTCGACCACGAGCGCCGCGCGGATCCGCTCGGTGATCTCCAGGTGCGCGCGCTTGGCCACTGCCCAGTCCAGCTCCGCCTTGCTGGCGAAGTGGCGATAGAAGTGGGTGCGGTTGAGGCCGGCGCGGTCGGCGATCTGCCCGGTCAGCGCGTCGGGGCCGTGTTCGGCGATCGCAGCGATGGCGGCGTCGACGATCGCGGCACGCCGTTCGTCGCGCGCCGAGGAATCCGTGCCCGAACGGCGGGTTTCGGCGGTGTCGGTCCATCGCTGTCGTTCCACGTCGCGCCACGCTATCGCAGGTCGGGGCCGTCTTGATGACGGTGGGGCTTGTCACACCGGCCGGTGTGGGACACACTGTACCCGTTATTCCCGGTAACGAATACCGTCCCGGGGCCGCTCAACGGGAGGACACACCCGATGACCACCTACCGGTCGTGTTGGATGAACGAGGACCTCGACGCGCTGCGCGAGCTCGCGCGGGCCTTCTTCGAGAAGGAAGTCGCGCCCAACGTCGACAAGTACATCGAGCAGCACCACGTCGACCGTGACCTGTGGAACAAGGCCGGTGAGCTCGGACTGTTGTGCCTGTCCATCCCGGAGGAATACGGCGGTGGCGGCGGCACCTTCGCCCACGAAGCCGTGCTGATCGAGGAGCAGGCCCGCGTGGTGGACACCGCGTGGGGGCAGAGCCTGCACAACGGCATCGTCGCGCACTACCTGCTGGCCTACGGCACCGAGGAGCAGAAGCAGCAGTGGCTGCCGAAGATGGCCAGCGGTGAGGTCGTCGGCGCGATCGCGATGACCGAGCCCGGCACCGGATCGGATCTGCAGAACGTCAAGACCAAGGCGATCCGCGACGGCGACGAGTACATCGTCAACGGGTCGAAGACCTTCATCACCAACGGCGCGCAGGCCGACCTGATCATCGTGGTGGTCAAGACCGACACCAGCCAGGGTGCCTCCGGCATCAGCCTGGTGCTGGTCGAGGCCGATCGGCCCGGTTTCCGGCGCGGGCGGGTGCTGGACAAGATCGGTCAGAAGGGCCAGGACACCTCGGAGCTGTTCTTCGAGGACGTGCGCATCCCGGTGAGCAACCTGCTCGGCACCGCCGAGGGCCAGGGTTTCATCCAGTTGATGCAGCAGCTGCCGCAGGAACGGCTGATCATCGCCGTCGGTTCGGTGGCCGGCATGGAGGTCGCGCTCGAGCACACCCTGCGCTACACCAAGGAGCGCGAGGCGTTCGGCCGCTCGGTGTTCGGTTTCCAGAACACCAAGTTCAAGCTGGCCGAGGTCGCCACCGAAGCCAAGATCGCCCGCGTGTTCACCGACGACTGCATCGCCAAGCACATCGCGGGCGAGCTCGACATCCCGACGGTCGCGATGGCCAAGTGGTGGACCACCGAGCGTGCCATGTCGGTGGCCAGCGAATGCTTGCAGTTGCACGGCGGCTACGGCTACATGACCGAATATCCGATCTCGCGCATGTGGGTCGACAACCGCGTGCAGATGATCTACGCGGGCACCAACGAGATCATGAAGGAAATCATCGCCCGCTCGCTATGAGCAGATCAGCGACGGTGGGGCGCCGGGCAGCGACTCCCGGCGCCCTACCGCTTTTCGCTGGGCGAGGACTGTCAGCGCCCGTGCGGAGGCAGTGGGGCGGGTGCCTGCTTGTCGGCGATCTCGGTGAGGGCTTGCGCCCAGCCGTCGAGGCGGTCGGCGGCGTGCTGGAGTTCTGCGACGATGCCGTTGAACTGGTAGGCGACGACGGTGCTCTCGGGCACGGCGAGTACGCGGCCCGCGGCGGCGACGAGCTGTTCGTATTCGGCGACACCGGATTCCAGCCGCCGAACCGCCGCAGCCACATTCGCGGTGAGCGAGGAGCCCGCCTGCGGATTGGCGCGCCCGACGGTGGCCGCGGCGCGTTCCATGGCCACGATGTCGGCGGCCAGCGCGTGCAGTGCGGCCGCGCCGGAGCGTGCGGTATCGAGCAGGTCGTCGAGTTCGTCGGCCGGAAGCCGCCGCGACCGCGCGATCTGCGCACCGAGATCGTGCATGGCTCGCTCGGCTCGGACCAACGCGACGATCGGAGCCCGCGCCGCCGAGCGCACTCCCGGCGCCTTACGTGCGATGAAAGCCGCCTGCGGCAACGGCTTTCCGCGCAGCCGCAGGTAGCGCCGCGCGCTGAGCGCGGTACCCGTCACCAGGGCCACCGCACCGCCACCGACGATGACCACGGCCCAGGCGGGAGCCGAAATGATCACCAGACCAACGGTTCCCACCGTGGTGAGACCGGAGACGGTACCCAGTTGCATGCTGCGTCTGCGGGCGCGGCGACGTTTGCGTAGTTCGCGTTCGCGCGGATCGGCCCAGCGCCGCACTGCCACGAGTGCGTGCTCACCCACATCGCGCAAGGTGTCGGGCAGGTTGGCCTGCCCCGTTCCGAAGGCCGGTGATCCGAAGATGTTCATGCCGTCGACGCGGCCGCGGGAACCGTTGCGGCTCATGTCAATCCTTCCGCCGACACCACCACGACCGCCCCGCCGGGCGGCCGGTATCCGGGGCGGGTGCGGGCGCCGATCGGTCTACCGGACGCCCGCACACTCGCCACCATCGTTGTTCCTCGCCGCTACTGCTGCGCGGTCTGACCCTTGTTCATCTGCGGTTGCGGCTGCGCCGGATCGGCCTGCGCCTGCGCCGGGTTGATCGCCGGTGCGGCGCCGCCGGAGGGCAGCGCATCCCCGCGCATCGAGGCGCGGATCTGCTCGAGCTTGCTGTGGCCCGCCATCTGGATGCTGGCCTGCTGCACCTCGAGCATGCGGCCCTGCACCGAGTTCTGCGCCAGTTCGGCCGAGCCGAGCGCGGTGGCGTAGCGGCGTTCGATCTTCTCGCGCACCGCGTCCAGGCTCGGGGTGGAGCCGGGGGCCGACAGGGTGGAGTCCATCTGCTGCAGCGAGGCGCTGACCTGCTCCTGCATCTTGGCCTGCTCGAGCTGGCTGAGCAGCTTGGTGCGCTCGGCGACCTTCTGCTGCAGCAGCATGGCGTTCTGCTCGACGGCCTTCTTGGCCTGTGCGGCGGCCTGCAACGACTGATCGTGGAGCACCTTCAGGTCTTCCACCGACTGCTCGGCGGTGACCAGCTGCGCGGCGAAGGCCTCGGCCGCGTTGGTGTACTGGATCGCCTTCTCGGTATCGCCCGCGGCGGTCGCCTGATCGGCCAGCGTGACGGCCTGACGGGCGTTGGCGTTGAGCTTCTCGACCTCGTCGAGCTGACGGTTCAGCTTCATCTCCAGCTGGCGCTGGTTGCCGATGACCGACGCGGCCTGCTGCGAGAGGGCCTGATGCTGGCGTTGTGCTTCCTCGATAGCCTGCTGAATCTGGACCTTCGGATCCGCGTGCTCTTCGATCTTGGAGTCGAAGAGGGCCATCATGTATTTCCAGG
>NZ_BAFY01000168.1 GCF_000308555.1 Nocardia cyriacigeorgica NBRC 100375
GGGGCACCCCGGATTTCATCGGCAGCGGCGCCGACGCCGGCCATATGCCGGGTTTCTCGGTCGACGCCGTCGAATGGCTGCTCGAGACCGGACGGCTCGGGCGGCGCGGTGCGCTCGGTATCGATACCTTCGGGCCCGACCTCGGCATCGACCACGAGTACACGGTGTCGAAACTGCTGTACCGGGAGCATCGGATCAGCCTGGAATGCCTGGCCGGTCTGGCCGCGCTCCCGGCCACCGGGGCGTGGGTGCTGGCCGGCGGGCCGATCTACCGCGGCGGTTCCGGCTCCCCCGCCACCGTCATCGGCATCATCCCGGAGACGGTGCGGCCAGAGGTGAAACCGAATTACTAAAACGCGTTCACAAATGGCTTGCGCCGTGGTTCACTCGACACGACCGTGTTCCATGAGGACGAAGGGCACTCGCGTGAAGACCAGACTGAACTGCCCCTGCGGCGAACACATCACCGGCACCGATGAGGACGACCTCGTCGCCAAGACCCAGGCCCACCTCGCCGCCGAGCACCCCGGTCACGACTACACGCGCGACGAGATCCTGTTCATCGCCTACTGACCTGCACGAACAGGGCCGGGAAAGATTCTCGGAAAAAAACTTCACGGTGGTGTCGATCGGTCGCCTCCCCCGTTCGACCAAGGGATGAGAGGGTCAGGAGGACCCGGACGATCCCGAGGAGACACACCATGAAGTACATGCTGATCATGCGCGCCACCGACGAGACCTTCGCGGCCTTCGAGAACGCCGACTTCGACGAAATCATGGAGTCGATGGGCAAGTTCAACGACGAGATGATCCGGGCCGGCGTGCTGGTCGCGGCCGAGGGGCTGGATCCCGACCCGGCGACGGGCGTCGTGGTGGACTACTCCACCGAGACTCCGGTGGTCACCGACGGCCCCTACGGTGAGACCAAGGAACTGTTCGGCGGCTTCTGGATCCTCAATGTGGCGTCGCTGGAAGAGGCCGTCGAGTGGGCCAAGCGGGCGCCGCTGGCGGGACCGGGCGCCAAATGCGAGATCCGCCGGGTCACAACGATCGACGAATTTCCGCAGGACAATGTGTGGATCCAGAAGGAGCGGGCGTGGCGCGAGACCACCGGCCAGCTCTGAGCGGGTAGGCGATGGCCGAACACACCGGACGTGAGGCCGTCGCCGCCGTCTGGCGGATCGAATCGGCGCGGATCGTCGGTGCGCTCGCCCGATACACCGGCGATTTCGCCCTCGCCGAGGATCTCGCCCAGGAGGCGTTCGCCGAGGCGCTGGTGACCTGGCCGCGCGAGGGCGTACCGCACCATCCCGCGGGCTGGCTGCTCACCGTCGGCAAGCGGCGCGCGATCGACGCCTTCCGCCGCCGCGCGCTGCGCGACGACAAGTACGCCGTCCTCGCCCACGGCCTGGGTGAGGGCGGCGTCGTCGCGGGCAGCCCGCCCACCGAACCGGTCCGGGCGGCCGAGGACGTGCTGTGGGATCCGGACCAGATCGACGACGACCTGCTCGCGTTGATATTCGTCTCCTGCCACCCGGTGCTCTCGCGCGAGGCACGCATCGCGCTCACCCTGCGGGTGGTGGGCGGGTTGACCAGCGACGAGATCGCCCGCGCTTTCCTGGCGCCGACCGCGACCGTGCAGGCGCGCATCACCCGCGCCAAGAAGACGCTGGCCGCGGCTCGCGTGCCCTTCGAAGTGCCTGCCGCCGCCGAGCGCGCCGAACGGATCGGCTCGGTGCTGAGCGTGATCTACCTGATCTTCACCGAGGGCTCTTCGGCCAGCTCCGGCAGCGCCTTGATGCGCCTGGACCTGGCCGGGGAGGCGTTGCGGCTGGCACGGGTGCTGGCGCGGCTGATGCCCGAGGAGCCCGAGGTGCACAGCCTGCTGGCGTTGCTCGAGCTGACCGCGGCGCGTTTTCCCGCCCGCACCGACGCCGCGGGTCGTCCGGTGCTGCTGGAGCAGCAGGACCGGCGTCGCTGGGATCGTTCGGCGATCCGACGGGGACGGGCCGCGCTGGCCCGCACCGAACAGCTCGGCCGTGGCCTCGGCGCCTACGGTTTGCAGGCCGCGATCGCCGAATGCCATGCGGTCGCACCGTCGGTCGAGCAGACGAACTGGGAGCGCATCGTGCTGCTGTACGAAGCGCTCGGCAGGCTGGCGCCGTCACCGGTGGTGGAGTTGAACCGGGCCGTCGCGGTGTCGATGGCGGATGGACCTGCCGCCGCCTTGCCGATCGTCGACGAACTGGCAGCCGGCGGTGCGTTCGCCAATTCGCATCTGCTGCCCAGCGTGCGGGGCGAGCTGTTCATCCGACTCGGGCGCCGCGACGAGGCCCGCGCCGAATTGGAACTGGCGGCGAAGCTGTGCGGGAACGAGCAGGAACGGGCGGTCCTACACCAGAAGCTCGCCGATCTCGGCTGAAGAATCGTGGCCAGCGCTGCGTTTCACGCATAACCGTGAGCCCGCCGGTGTTCGCGTCGAGCACGGCCGCCGATGACGTCGGCAGTCGTTCGCCTGCGTCCGCCTAGGGCAGGGCTTGCGGGAATTGCCTTGCCGCACAGTCGTGAAGGGCGGTGCGGGCCGCGCTCACAATGGGATGGTCGCGGGTACCACGACGGTAGGCCAGTCGGGTGTGGCGTCGAGTCGGCAACGGGGTCAGCACCACGCCCGCGGGTGGGGTGCGGGCACCGAGTTCGGGCACCAAGCTGACGCCGCGGCCGGCGGCGACGAGTGCGAGCACGGCGCTGAAATCGTCGACGTGGTGACGGATCCGCGGCGTGAAACCCGCGGCCTCACACACCCGGATGGTCATCGAATGACACAGGGTGCCGGGCGTGCCCGCGATCCACGGTGAGTCGCGGTGATCCGGCAGTGGGTCGTCGCCGAGGGCGGCGAGGTAGATCGTTTCGGCGAGCAGTGGATCGGTGTCCAAGGCGGGCTCGGGCGGCATGGGCACATGGTCGTATTCCTGGACCAGGGCCACATCGACGGTCCCGGCGCGCAGAGCGGCCGGGGCGGTCGCCGGATCGAGTTCGGTTACAACGACGTCCAGTCCGGGGTGCTCGCCGGTGACTGCGATCAGGGCGGGGACCAGGATTATCGGCACCGCCGAGGGGAAGGCGCCGATCCGGAGAGTTCCGGTGAGTCGCTCGGTCGCGCTGGTGAGGTCGGCGGCCGCACGTTCCAGCGTGGCCAGGATGGATTCGGTGTGCTCGACGAGGATCAGCGCGGCCGGCGTCAGCATGACGCGGCGGCCGGTCCGTTCCAGCAGCGGCACCCCGGCTTCCCGTTCCAGCGCGCTCAACTGTTGCGATACCGCCGACGGGGTGTAGCTCATCGCTTCGGCGACCGCGGCGATGGTCTGCCGGTGCGCCAATTCGCGCAGCAGGCGCAGCTTCCGCACATCGAGCATCAGCTCAGGTTACGCTCGACGACAGAAACGTGAACTGGACCTGAGGCTGAATCGGCCGCACGCTGGTCCCATGATTCCGACCGGCCTCTTCGTCCCGCTCATCACGCCGTTCACCGACGACGGCGCACTCGCCGCGGACGCTCTGGAACGTCACGCTCACCGGGTACTCGATGACGGCGCCACCGGCCTGGTAGCGCTCGGCACCACCGCCGAACCGGCCACGCTCACCGCCGGCGAACGCGCCGTGGTGCTGGAGATCTGCGCCCGGGTGTGCGCCGAGCGCGGCGCGCCCCTGATCGCCGGGGCGGGCACGAACTCCACCACCGATTCCCTCGCCACGCTGGCGGCCCTGGATGGCCGGATCACGGCGGCCTTGACGGTGGTCCCCTACTACACCCGGCCGTCGGAAGCCGGTGTGCTGGCGCATTTCCGCGCGCTCGCGGCCGGTCCGGTGCCGTTGATCGTCTACAACATCCCGTACCGCACCGGCCGCACCCTCGGCCTCGACACCGTACTGGCATTGGCAGGCATCCCTGGCGTCGCCGGTTTCAAGCACGCGGTCGGCGCGATCGATGACACCACCGTCGCCATGATGAGCAGGCTGCCTGCCGAGGTCGCCGTCCTGGCCGGTGACGACCTGTACGCCGCGCCCATGCTGGCACTCGGCGCCGGCGGCGCGATTCTCGCCTGCGCGAACCTCGCCACGCCGGCCTACGCCGAGCTGGTCCGCCGAGGGCGGAACGGCCCGGTCGAGAACGCTCGCCACTTGGGGCACCGGCTGGCCGCACTCGCGGAAAGTGTTTTCGCCGAACCGAATCCGGTCGTCATCAAAGCGGTTCTGGCGGCGCAGGGCCGCATTCCCGGCCCCGCGGTCCGGTTGCCGCTGCTGCCCGCGTCGGATGCGGCGACGAAGGCCGCGCTCCGCGCACTCGATGCGCTCCCTGTGCGGTGAGGCCGCGACGCTCCGCATCAGCAGTCGGCGTATTTCATGCCGCACCCCCAGAGATGGGATGCTGTGCTCATGGTGTCGCAGCGCGCGGAGGTGGGTGGCGGACGGTGGGGTGACCACAATTCCGAACGCAGGCGCGCCATCATGGAGGCGCTCATCGCGTTGATCGAGGAGTCCGAGCCGGGCGCCGAGATCCCGTTGCAGCTCATCGCCGAGCGGGCCGGAATCCGCCGATCGGTCATCTACCGGCATTTCGCCGATCGCCAGGACCTCGACGACAAGACCCGCGAGTACGTCGTCGAATCCAGCATCGACCAGGTCATGCCGACTTTGGACCTGGACGACAGCCTGCACCAGACCCTGTTTCGCATCATCGACACCTACGTGCGGCTGGTGGCGGCGCGGCCCCGGCTGCATCTGTGGGTCGAGCAGGGACCCGGCAGCCACGATCCGGCCGGGCTCGCCGTGGTCGGCGGCACCAAACTCGCTGTGTCCCAGCGCATCACCGATCTGTTCACGATGGCGACGACCTTGCTCGGCATCGAGGAGCCAGGTCTCGAGGTGGCCGCCTTTTCGGTGGTGTCGATGGTCGACGGCGCGGTGACGCGCTGGTTGCAGACCGAGCCGCCGGGGGTCGACGCGGCCGAGGTGACGCGGCTGCTGACCGAATCGCTGTGGTTCCTGATCGACGGTCACGCCCGCGCACGGGGTGTGTCGGTCGATCCGCATCGGCCGCTGCGCGAGCTGCTGACGCTCGCCGCCGACGCCTGACCGGACAGCGCCCGACCGGCACAAGTCACCCTGAGGCTATCCGGCACTCACCACCCTGTGCGTGACGCGCTGTCACGATCAACCCTTGTCGACTGGGGTCACGCGCGGTACCGTCGACACTGTGAGCGTGACACGGCGTCACACTCATATCGCGAGGAGGACAGCATGACGTCGACGCATCCGCGCACCGGACCCGACCTCGAGCACTACGCCGACACACTGGCGACGCTGTCGCACGGTTCGGTGCACCGCCGTTTCGACCCGTACCTCGACATCGACTGGGACGACCCCGATTTCGCGGTGAACGCCGATGACGACCGCTGGATCCTGCCGGAGGCCGACCCGTTCGGCGCCCACCCCTGGTACCGAGCGCTGCCCCGGGAACGCCAGATCCAGGTGGGCATGTGGCGCCAGGCCAATGTCGCCAAGGTGGGCCTGCAATTCGAGAACATCCTGATCCGCGGTCTGATGCAGTACGTTTTCGCGCTGCCCAACCGCTCCGCCGAATTCCGCTACTGCACCCACGAAGCCATCGAAGAGTGCAACCACACGATGATGTTCCAGGAGGTCGTCGACCGGATCGGTCTGGACGTCAGCGGGATGCGGACCTGGGTGAAGCTGATCGGTCCCGCGATTCCCCTCGTCGCGACGATCTTCCCGGCCTGGTTCTTCACCATGGTGCTCGCCGGTGAGGAACCCATCGATCACACGCAGAAGGCCGTGCTGCGGGCCGGCTCGCGCACCCATCCGATGCTGCAGCGGGTGATGACGATCCACATCGCCGAGGAAGCTCGACATATCAGCTTCGCTCACGAGTACCTGCGCAAGGCGGTGCCGGAACTGGACCCGGCCCGCAAGTTCGTGCTGTCGCTGCTGTTCGCGCCGACCATGCGCATCACCTGCGACCTGATCACGGTTCCGACGCCGGCCTTCCGGCGCCGATGCGATGTGCCGGCACAGGTGATCAGGGAGGTCTTCTGGCGCAGCCCGCAATCACGCAAGATGCTGCGCGATTCCTTCGCCGATGTCCGCATGCTCGCCACGGACCTGGGGCTGATGAATCCGCCGGCGCGGCTGCTGTGGAAGCTGTGCCGCATCGACGGCCCCGCGTCGCGGTATCGCAGCGAACCCGCGCGCGGGGCCTGAGCCGCCCGCGTCAGTGCGGGCGGTGCGGCATCAGCGCGTTCTCGGGAATCACACCGAGCCGGCCGGACTGATAGTCCTCGATGGCCTGGACCAGTTCCGCGCGGGTGTTCATCACGAACGGACCGTAGTGCGCGACCGGTTCCCGGATCGGCCTGCCGCCCAGTAGCAGCACCTCGAGCGCGGGACGATTCGAGTCCTGGGCGGCGTCGGCGGCGACGGTGATCCGGTCGCCCTTGCCGAACACGACCAACTGGCCCTGCTCGACCGGCCGTGCTTCGGATCCGACGGTGCCGCGCCCCGACAGCACGTAGACCAGGGCGTTGTAGTCCGGCTGCCACGGCACCGACAGCTGCGCGCCGGGAGCGATGGTCGCGTGCGCGAAGGTGATGGGCGTATGGGTCGCGCCGGGCCCGTCGTAGCCGTCGACGGCGCCCGCGATGACCCGGACCAGCGCACCGCCGTCGGCGGAGGACAGCAACCGCACCTGACCGCCTTCCAGGCTCTGATACTTGGGCGCGAGGAACTTGTCTTTCGCGGGAAGATTCACCCAGAGCTGCAGGCCGTGGAACAGGCCACCGGAATCGACCAGTTCCGCCGGCGGGGTCTCGATGTGCAGCACGCCGGAGCCCGCCGTCATCCATTGCGTGGCACCGTTCTCGATCATGCCGCCGCCACCATGGGAATCCTGGTGCTGGAAGCGGCCGTCGATCATGTAGGTGACGGTTTCGAACCCGCGATGCGGATGCCAATCGGTGCCTTTCGGTTCACCGGGCTCGTAGTCGACCTCACCCATTTGGTCCATATGGATGAAGGGATCGAGTTCGGCGGCCGGCACCCCGGCGAAGGCCCGGACCACCGGAAAGCCCTCGCCCTCGTAACCGCGCGGGCCGGTGGTCACCGAGCGGACCGGACGTTCGGTGGCCTCGGGTCCGGCGGACGCGATCCGGGGCAGGGTCAGCGTATCGGCCGTGACAGCAGGCATAGCGTCTCCATTCTCTGCCCCGGCCCCGGCGGACACCAGGAGGGGCGATGCTGCTCGGTGTCGGATCGAACTGGTTCAATTTTTAACCACATCGGCAGCGCTTTTCTTCCGCACTCATCGTCCTCGCGGTCGCCGCGGTGATACACGACACCGGCGAAGCGATCCGAAGATCGCTTCGCCGGTGTCGGCCGGGTTCGCCGCCGGTCAGCCGATGGACGACGACAGCGTGGGCAACATCCGGAGGACCTGGTCCTGCCAGTTGTTCCAGGCGTGGATGCCGTAGGCCGGGAAATCGAAGGTGACGTTGTTCGCGCCGAGGGTGGCCATGCGGACCTGGAAGGCGCGGGTGTTGACCAGTGCGAGCGCCTCCAGTGCCATGCCGTTGAGGGTGCCGACGCTCGGCCCGTCGGTGGCGGTGGGCAGGCCGCTGGCGGCCGAAACCCACAGACGGGTGTTGTTGCCGATCAGTCGCGGCGCGAACACGAACGGGTCCATCCGCAGCCATTTCGGGTCCCACGGCGCGGCCATGGAGTCGACGTTGTAGCCGCCTGCGTCGATCATCGCGACGCGAATCGCCTCGCGCATACCGGGGGCGGAGATATTGAGATAGCCGGAGAACGAACCGGCGAAGCTGAACTGGTCGGGGTGGTAGGCGGCAAGGGTGAGCGCGGCACTACCGCCCATGGACAGCCCGAATACACCGTTGCGGTGCGGATTGAAGCCGAGCCGATCACGCAGGGCATAGCGCAGTTCCTGGGTCAGGAAGGTCTCCCAGCGGTAGGTGTAGTCCTTGCCGGGCCCGCCGGAGAAGACGTTCAGGCCGCCGGACCCGCTGGAGGACCCGGCCGCGCCGGGCGGCACGCCGAGGAAGCTCGACGGCGCGTTCCAGTCGATATAGAAGCTGGACTGTCCACCCACCGGCATGACGACGTTGATATTCCACTTCGTCAGCTCTCTGGCCACCTCGGTTTCGATCTCCCAGCCGTTGAGATCCTCCCGGGCGCGCATGCCGTCCAACGCGTAGACCACCCGATCGGTATTGCCGTCGGCGGCCCGGAACACCCGCGACTTGATCGGCCCCATGCTCGAGTCGACCCAGAAGTCGAACCCGGCGGGGTTGAACGCGGCCGAGGCGCTCGGGGCGCCGACGACGGCCGCGCCGGCCGCCATGAGCAGGGCGACCAGCGGCGCGAGCAGAGCCCGGCCGAGACCGGAGCGGGAGGATTCGGGTCGGGGAACTTGGCGGCGCAACCGCATCGATGAACCTTTCTCGACGACACAGGGAGATCCACGCGGCCGCGGTCCGCGGCCCCGACACCGCCGGACCGTCCGGCCACATGAGTCGCCCATCTGTCGGCCCCGAGACCCGCTCCGTTACCTCGCTGTGACATTTGCCTCGCGCCCCTGGCTCGACCCATGACCGCGACAAGCGCGCGTTTGAGCACGTCCGGACGGGGAAGCCGCCGAGTGTGAGCCTGCGAGTCGTGAACGAATCGTTCTGGATGGATACCAGCGAACCCACCGCCTACCCCGCACTGGACCGCGACACCCGGGTCGACGTCGCCGTGATCGGCGGGGGAATCGCGGGGTTGAGCACCGCCTGGGAGCTGATGGGCACCGGCCGCTCGGTCGCGGTGGTCGAGGCCGGGCGGATCGCCGCCGGCGTCACCGGCTACACCACCGCGAAGGTGACCTCCCTGCACACGCTCGTCTACCAGCGCCTGGCCGGTTCGCTCGGTGAGACCGCCGCCCGCCTCTACGCCGCCTCGCAACAGGACGCGCTCGGCCATATCGGACAGATCGTCGACGAACTCGGCATCGACTGTCAGCTCGAACAGTGCCCGGCCTACACCTACTCCGAAACCTCCGACGGTGCTGACGCCATGCGCCGCGAAGTCGATGCCGCCGTGGCGGCCGGCCTGCCGGCGCAGTTCGTCACCGAGACCGGCCTGCCGTTTCCGGTGACGGGCGCGGTCCGGCTCGAACAGCAGGCGCAGTTCCATCCCCGCCGTTATCTGCTGGCGCTGGCCCGTGCGATCACCGAACGAGGCGGGACGATTTACGAGAACAGCCGCGTGACGAACCTGAACGAGGGCCGGGCACCGGTGCTCACAGTCGAGTCGGGTGCGCGGTTGACCGCCGCGGACGTCGTCGTCGCGACCCACTATCCGGTGTTCGACCGGTCGCTGCTGTTCGCCCGCCTGACGCCGCATCGGGAATTGGTCGTCGCGGCGAGCATCCCCGCGGACCAGGCTCCACACGGGTGCTACATCACACCCGAGGGCAATACCCGCTCGGTGCGCACGGCCCCCCTGGACGACGGGCAGCGCCTGCTCATCGTCACCGGCGAGAAATTCACCCCGGGCGAGGGTGAGGTACGCAGCCGATTCGACGCCCTGTCCGCCTGGACGACCCGGCATTTCCCGGCCGCCGAGATCCGCTATCGGTGGGCGGCGCAGGACAATTCGACCACCGACGATCTCCCGTTCATCGGCCGGCTGCATCCGCTGAGCACGCATGCCTACGTGGCCACCGGTTTCAACTCCTGGGGCATGAGCAACGGCGTGGTGGCCGCGCGGGTCCTGACCGGGCGCATCACCGGTGACCGGTTGCCGTGGACCGATCTCTACGACCCCACCCGGGTGCACCCGGTCACCGAGGCCGTCCCGTTCGTGCGCGCGCAGACCAAGGTCGCCAAGCATTTCGTCGGCGACCGGCTACGGACCGTGCGCACCGGCTCGGTCGCCGACATCGC
>NZ_BAFY01000167.1 GCF_000308555.1 Nocardia cyriacigeorgica NBRC 100375
GGGTCCTCGACGCCGAGGGCGCACAGTTCGACGTCGCCAGTGTCGGCGAGATCCGGCTGTGCCTGGATCTCGGCGTCGACCCGGGGCGGCTGTATTACGGCAATACGATCAAGAAGTCCGCCGATATCGCCCGCGCGTACGCGCTCGGGGTGCGCGGATTCGCCTTCGACACCGAGGACGATCTGCTGCGGATCGCCGAGCACGCGCCCGGCTGCGCGGTCGAATGCCGGTTCCTGGCCGCCGCGCCGCAATCGCAGACCCCGTTCGGCACCAAGTTCGGCTGCTCTCCGGCCGAGGCGCTGCGGCTGCTGGTGCGGGCCCGCGATCTCGGCCTGTCCGTCGCGGGCCCCTACTTCCATGTCGGTTCCCAGCAACTCGACCCGCACGCCTGGCGGATCGGTCTCGAGCAGGCGGGCCGGATCGTGGACGCGTTGTCCGACAAGGACATCACGGTGGCGACGGTGAATATCGGTGGTGGCCTTCCGGTCTCCTACGCCGAAACCGCGCCCGGTATCGAACAGATCGCCGCCGTGACAGCCGCCGCGGCGGTGGACCTGCTGCCAGGGACGGCCGAACTGGTGGTGGAGCCGGGCCGCGCGCTGGTGGCCACGGCGGGCGTAGTGCATGCCGAGGTGGTCGCGGTGCGCACCGCACCGGACGGGCGGCGCTGGGTCTATCTCGACATCGGCCGCTACAACGGTCTGGCCGAGACCGAAAACGAGTACATCGCTTATCGTTTCGTCACCGAACGCGACGGCGATCCGGTGGACGAAGCCGTCGTCGCGGGCCCGACCTGCGACGGCGACGATGTACTGTATCAACGCACGCCGGTCCTTCTGCCGACCACGTTGCGAGCCGGGGATCGGGTACAGATTCTCGATACCGGCGCCTATACCGCGAGTTATTCGTCGGTGTCCTTCAATGGTTTCCCGCCCTTGACCGTGCATGTCGTGGGCGCTGAGGGAGAGTGAGTGTGTGTCCATGACGGCGGAGTTCACCGGTTGGCATGTGCTGGCCGAGTTCGGCGGGGTCGACGCGGATCTGTGCAACGACCTGGAGCGACTCGACCAGGCCTTGCGCCGTTCGCTGGTCGGTGCCGGCGTCACCATCTGCGATGTGGTGCGCAAACAGTTCACCCCGCAGGGCGTGACGGTGCTCGCGTTGCTGTCGGAATCGCATGCCTCGATCCACACCTACCCCGAATCCGGTGACATCTTCGTCGACGTGTTCACCTGCGGCAGTATCGGCGACGGGGCCGAAAAGGCCGTCGAGTTGCTGCGTGATGCCTTGTCGCCCAAGGAAGTTCGCATGTCGACCGTACGCAGGGGGCGGGCCGGGCAGCGGGTCGAAGAACCCATGGGCCCCGGCCTGACCCGGATCTGGGATCTGTCGGACGTGCTGGTGGATACCAGGACCGAATTCCAGCATCTGCTCATCGCACGCACCGAACAGGGCATCAGCCTGTTCTCCGACAACGACCGCCAGTCCACCGAGTTCTCCCAGCTCACCTATCACGAGGCGATGATGGTGCCTGCCTTCGTGCTGGCCGAGAAGCTCGACAACGTGCTCATCGTCGGTTCCGGCGAGGGCGTGGCGAGCCAGATGTCGGTGGCGGCCGGCGCCACCCGGGTCGACCACGTCGACATCGATCGGGAGGCCGTGCAGTTGTGCGCCGAGCACCTGCCCTACGGCTACACCGCCGACGAATTGGCCGCCGCGGTCGAGGGTTCGGGCCCGGTGCGGGTGCATTACGCCGACGGCTGGGACTTCCTGGCCGGCGCCGCCGCAGAGGGCGTGCGCTACGACGTCATCGTCATCGACCTGCCCGACGAGCGCGTCGAAGACGCCCAGCACAACCGGCTCTACGAGGCCGAATTCCTACAGCGATGTCGCGCACTGCTGGCTCCCGGCGGTGTGCTGAGCGCCCAGGCCGGCTGCGCGACCATGTGGCGCAACGACACCCTCAAACGCTCCTGGCAGCGTTTCCACGACAACTTCGGCACGGTCGTGCACTACGGCAGCGACGAACACGAATGGTCGTTCCTGTTCGGCCTGGTCGAGCAGATCGACGACCCGGTACCCGGCATGCTCGACCGGCTCACCACGCTCCCCTACCGGCCCTCCACCATCGACGCGCGCGCCCTGACCCGCGGCGCGATCGAACCGTACGCACTGCGCGCGGCGGACTGAGACCGAGACCGGCCGTCCCCCAGGCGAATCCGACGCCGACGGGGAGGGCGGTGCCGTTCACGCCGGGCGCTGGGTGCGGATGATCTCGGCGATGTAGGCGTAGTCGTCGGCACGCGCGGTGGACGCGCGGTAGACCATGCCGAGGGTTCGGCCGGGCGCCGGTTCGGCGAAGCGCGCCGTCGCCAGCGTGCCGCGCGCGGTTTCGGCCGCCACCGCCATCTCCGGAATCAGCGTGATGCCCAGCCCGCCCGCGACACACTGCACTACGGTCGTCAGCGAGGCGGCGCGGGTGTCGCCCACCGTGGCGGGGTGCGCGTCGGCCGAACGGCACAGCTCCAGGGTTTGATCACGCAGGCAGTGACCTTCGTCCAGCAGCAGCATCGGCAGCGCGTCCAAGGCGGCGGGCTGGATGTCGGTGCGCCCGGCCAGTTCGTGTTCGCGGGGCAGGACCAGCACGAACTCCTCGGTATACAGCGGGATCTCGACCAGGCCGGAGGCCTCGGCGGGCAGCGCGAGCACCGCGACGTCCAGCACACCGGTGCGCAGGCCCTCGAGCAGCCGAGCGGTCTGATCCTCGACCACCTGCGGCACCAGCGCGGGCAGCTTGCGCCGCAGCGCGGGCAGCAACGACGGCAGAATGTAGGGGGCCGCGGTCGGGATGATGCCCATGCGCAGGGTGCCGCCGAGTCCGTCGCCGGTGGCCGAGGCCAGGAACCGATCGGCCGCCTCCAACGTCGCCATCGCCTGTGGCAGCAGCCGCATTCCGGCGGCGGTCACCAGCACGCGCCGGGTGCTGCGCTCGATCAGCTGCAACCCGAGGCCGTGTTCGAGCGCGGCCAGCGCCTGCGATAACGTGGGCTGGCTCACATTGAGCCGGGCCGCAGCCGTGCCGAAGTGCCGATACTCGGCGATCGCGACGAACGCACGCAGCTGCGACAGGGTTGGCTGATAAGTCTGATCAGTCACGCCTATCAGTGTAGTGCGACTTATCACCTTTACCTTTCACCGGTTGTTGGGCAAGATCACAGATGAGCTTTTTCGCACCGCCGGCTGGTCGATCGACCACGCCGGCTACCGACATGACAGAGGAGATGAGCATGGCCCTGCTGACCATCGGCGACCAGTTCCCGGCGTACAACCTCACCGCGGTGATCGGCGGTGACCTGTCGAAGGTCGACGCTCAGCAGCCAGACGACTACTTCACTCAGATCACCAGCGACGACCACGCGGGCAAGTGGCGGATCGTGTTCTTCTGGCCGAAGGACTTCACCTTCGTCTGCCCCACCGAGATCGCCGCCTTCGGCAAGCTCAACGACGAATTCGCCGATCGTGACGCCCAGGTGCTGGGCGTGTCCGTCGACAACGAGTTCGTCCACTTCCAGTGGCGGGCCCAGCACGAGGACCTGAAGACCCTGCCGTTCCCGATGCTGTCGGACCTCAAGCGTGAGCTGGCCACCGCCACCGGCGTTCTCAACGCCGACGGCGTCGCCGACCGCGCTACCTTCATCGTCGACCCGAACAACGAGATCCAGTTCGTCTCGGTCACCGCCGGATCGGTCGGCCGCAATGTCGACGAGGTGCTGCGGGTGCTCGACGCGCTGCAGTCCGACGAGCTGTGCGCGTGCAACTGGAAGAAGGGCGACCCGACCATCAACGCCGGCGAACTGCTGGCCGCGAGCGTCTGAGGTAGCACGATGAGTATCGACAATCTGAAGAACTCGCTACCCGAGTACGCCAAGGACCTCAAGCTCAACCTGTCCTCGATCGCGCGCACCACCGTGCTGAACGAGCAGCAGCTGTGGGGCACCCTACTGGCCACCGCCGCCGCGACCCGTTCGGCCACGACGCTGCGCGAGATCGCCGAAGAGGCCGCGGACACCCTGTCGGCGGAGGCCTACAACGCCGCGCTCGGCGCTGCCTCCATCATGGGCATGAACAATGTGTTCTACCGCGGCAAGGCGTTCCTCGGCGGCAAGTACGACGACCTGCGGGCCGGGCTGCGCATGCAGATCATCGGCTCCCCCGGCGTCGACAAGGCCGACTTCGAGCTCTGGTCGTTCGCGGTGTCCTCGATCAACGGCTGCCAGCACTGCCTGGAGGCCCACGAGCACACCCTGCGCGAAGAGGGCGTCTCGCGTGAGGTGATCTTCGAGGCGCTGCGCGCGGCCGCGATCGTGGCCGGTGTCGGCCAGGCCGTGCAGACCACCGAGGCGCTGGCCACGGCATCGGTCTGACCCGCATCCGCCGTTTCGATGGCCCCGGCCCCGCGTGGCCGGGGCCATCGTCGTCCGGTCATGTTTGCTAAGTATTTGCTGTGATGTGCGACATTCACCCCGTTACGGCCGCCACTGCGCCGAGTACGCTCGGCTGACATGGGCACACAGGCTGAAGTGTTGCGGGTATTCACCGACACGGCCGGGCGTTTCGGCAACCAGTTGGGTGTCGTGCGAGCCGCCGAGGTCGCCGAGCCCCAGCGGCAGGCGGTCGCGGCCCGGCTCGGCTACAGCGAGACGGTATTCGTCGACGACCCGGTCGCCGAGATCGCCAGGGTCCGGATCTACACCCCGGCGGTGGAACTGCCTTTCGCCGGACATCCCTCCGTCGGCACCGGCTGGTGGCTGGCCGAGCGCGGCCTTTCGGTGCACACCCTCGACGTTCCGGCCGGGCCGGTGCCGGTGGAACTGGCCGACGGCCTGGTGTGGATCAGGGCGCGGGGCACCTGGGCGCCCACGTTCAGCTTCCATCAGCTCGACCAGCCGGAGGAGCTCGCCGCCGTCGACCCCGCGGACTTCTCCGACGGTTCGCACTATCTGTGGGCATGGACCGATGAGCATCGCGGCTCGCTGCGTTCGCGGATGTTCGCGCCCGCCATGGGGATCGCCGAGGACGAGGCCACCGGTGCTGCCGCGGTCGCGCTGACGGCGTTGCTACGGCGCGGACTGAAGATCACCCAGGGCCAGGGGTCGCAGATCTTCACCGAATGGGATTCCGACGGCTGGGTACGCCTGGGCGGGCGCGTCGTCGCGGATTCGTTCGTGGATCTGTAGGCCGGACCGGGCCGCCCTGATCAGTTCGCCACGGCCGCGATCAGCATGTAGGCGGTGCCGAGGTCCATCACGAGATGCGGTACCAGTGCGACCGGGCGCGCACCGTCGTGGTCGAGCCAGCGCGGCGTCCACCCGCTCACCGCACTGCCGAGCAGCACGACCGCATCCACCAGGAAGAGCACCGCCAGCACGATCAGCGGCACCGGCGCAGGCCCGCCGCCAGGCCCGCTCGGGTGACCGGACATGGCGTAGAGCATCACCGCCGCGGCGGCCGCGTGGTAGCCGAGCGCAGCTACGCGGGCCACCGGCAGTGCCCGGGCCTCGGCCTGCCACTCCACCACCCGGACCAGCAGCAGCATCGCGAACGCGACCGTCATCGCGATCAGTAGCCCGCGCATCGCGGGGCCGTGGGCGTGCACCGGGAAGATCAGCATCGCGAGCATGACCGCGCACATGATCAGATGTGCAGCATCGGATTCCCGATGATGCGCTGCGCCCGAAGGCGTTTCCGGGTTCGGCGGTCCCGGCGCGGTACCTGTTGACACCGGCAACGGTGCCGTCACGCGGGCTAGCACGACCGCTGCCGCGATCACGAACGCGCCCACCACCATCCACCGCAGCGCCGCGTATTCGAGCACGAATTCCGCCACCCCGCACCGCCTTTCGCCGCAGCGTTCGTGGACCTCGCGCCTTTCATGATCGCATCGGCACCGGCTGTGCGGTGGCCTTTCGTCACCGATCATGCTCTGCGGCCGCAGAGAATCAGTTCGATCGGTCCGATGCGAACGCCACTACGATGCCGAGCCCACGCGGCCGCGCCCGGCCTTTCGGGCCCGTCAGCCCAACGCGCGGGTGAAAGCCCCGGCCAGCTCGGCGAGCTGGTCGTCGGTGATGACGAATGGCGGCGAGATCTGCAGGGCACCGGCGCCCGCAGCGCGGGAGGAAACGCCCTGGGCGCGCAAGGCTTTCACCATGGCCGGGGCTTCAGCGGGATCGGCGAGCTGCACGGCGGCGACGGCGCCGAGTCCGCTACGGACCTCGGCGACCCGTGGATGCTCGGCCAGCGGCGCGAGATGCGCGTGCAGCGCCGATTCCAGCCGCGCTGAGGCGGTGAGCAGGGATTCGCGTTCGATGATGTCGAGGTTGGCCATCGCCGCGGCGGCCGAACCGGCATGCCCGCCATAGGTGTAGCCATGGCGCCACCACACGCCGCCGCGGAAGAACGGTTCGGCGACCCGCGGGGCGATGAACACCGCGCCCATCGGCAGGTAACCGGAGGTCAATCCTTTGGCGGTGGTCATCAGATCCGGCTCGAGGCCGAAGCGGGTGGAGGCGAACCAGGACCCGCCGATCCGGCCGAAGCCGGTGACCACTTCGTCGGCGACGAACAGGATGTCGTGATCGCGACAGATGCGGCGTACTTCGTTGAGATAGCCCTCGGGCGGCAGATATACCCCGCCGGCGCCGATGATCGGCTCGCAGAAGAACGCCGCGATACGGTCGGCGCCGATTTCCTCGATCAGCGCCAGCAACGCCTTGGCGTCATCCCATTCGACGGTCCGGGCATCGGCCATCAGCTCGCCGTAGCCCTCGCGGTTCGGGTCGAGGCCCGACAGGGCGGTGCCGGCGACATGCATTCCGTGATAGGCCAGCCGACGCCCGACGATGATCGACTTGCCCGGCTTGCCCAGTTCGTGCCAGTAGCGGCGGGCCAGTTTCGCGGCGGTGTCGATCGAGTCGGATCCGCCGGAGGTGAAGAAGATCTTGCTGCCGGGCACCGGCGCCATGGCGCCCAGCCGCTCGGCCAGCTCGCGGGTGACGGGGGCGGCGAGATCACCGAAATTGGAGTAGTGGGCCAGCCGGCTCAGCTGGCCGGCCACGGCGTCGGCGATCTCGCGACGGCCGTGCCCGACGTTGGCGAACCACAACCCGGCAGTGGCGTCGAGGTAGCGGGTGCCTGCCTCGTCCCAGATGTAGGCTCCCTCACCCCGCGCGACGACGAAGGCGCCGTCGCGTTCGACGGCGCCCATATCGGCGAAACCATGCCACAGTGATCCCATCAGGCGCTCCTCGGTTCGATGGCCGTGCGCCGTCCATCCTGCCAGCGTCGCGCGAGCCCGCCGAGCGCGACGACCGCCACCGCGAGCAGCGCGAACACACCGGTCAGCACCACCAGCCCGATGACCAGCGAGACATAGCCCTGCTCGCGCGGATCGAGAAATGGGTACGGATACCAGTCGACGACCGGGCCGCGGATCAGCGTGTACGCCCCGTACACGGCGGGATAGATCAGCAGCCCGCCCAGCAGCCGACCGGTGAGACCGAGAGCAGCCGGTACCAGTACCCAGTCGAGCACCATCACCAGCGGCAGCAGCCGGTGCAGCACATCGTTGATCCAGCGGTCGGTGAGCATGACATCGATGTTCGCCAGCAGCACCGCGTACACCACCCCGGTGATCAGCAGGTACAGCGTGCTCGCACCGCGGATCGCCTGCCACCGGCGATCGGCCGGATCGAGCAGCGCACCGACCAGCAACACCACGACGCCGAGCACATTGGATTGGATGGTGAAGTAACTGAAGTAGTTGGCGATGGAAAAACCGGACTCACCGAGATTGCGCAGCGGAATCCAGACCAGCGCCACCGCTCCCAGCACACCGCAAGCAAGTCGCAGCACCCGAACCCACACCGGAGCACCCAAGCTGGTGATCATCGCCTGATGGTCGCATAACAACGGCCGCCCGAGCCCGCGAATCGCGGGCCCGCACACCGACGGCAACCGGCGGGACGGCGACGCGCGGCCCGCTCGTCCTGCTTCGTCGGCGGCACCGGTGCCTATCCACCGAGCTCCGCACGACTCCGAGTACCGAGGCGCACCGGCTCCTAGCGGTTCCATGCCCGAACCCCGGCGCAGCGCCGGCTCGGCTCACCGAAGACCACGGCACCGGTGCACCTGGGACATCGCGGTGGCTACGGCGCAGGTGCGGGCGTGCTCGTCATGGCGCGTGTGTCTCCGATCACCTCGGCCGCGTCCGGCGACTCGATGAGCTGGCCGTCCACCGCGCTCGCACGGCGCCGGCGGGAAAACCAGCAGACCGCCGGATACCGCGTCCATTAGGCTGGATGCCGCAATGACCAGGACCGCAACCACCCCGCGTGAGCTTCGCACCCGCCTGGCCACTCTCACCCTCCGCGACGAGCACCGGCTGCGCAGGCAGCTCGACCGCGCGCGCGGAGGCGACCTCGGGCGGCTCGAGACCGAGATCGCGGTGGCCGAACAGCGGATCGAGAACCGGCGGTCCGCCGTACCCGAGATCCGCTATCCGGAACAGCTTCCGGTCACCGCACGCCGTGACGATATCGCCGCGGCCATCGCCGCCCATCAGGTCGTGATCGTGGCGGGCGAGACCGGTTCGGGCAAAACCACCCAGATCCCGAAGATCTGTCTCGAGCTCGGACGCGGTATCCGCGGCATGATCGGCCACACCCAACCACGCAGGCTCGCCGCGCGCGCGGTCGCCGAACGCATTGCCGAGGAATTGGGCACCGAACTCGGCGACGCCGTCGGCTACACCGTCCGCTTCACCGACCAAGCCGCCGAACACACGCTGGTCAAGTTGATGACCGACGGCATCCTGCTCGCCGAGATCCAGCGCGACCGGCTGCTGCGCAACTACGACACGATCATCATCGACGAGGCGCACGAGCGCAGCCTCAATATCGATTTTCTGCTCGGCTACCTCAAACAGTTGCTGCCGCGCCGGCCCGACCTCAAGGTGATCATCACCTCCGCCACCATCGACCCCGAGTTGTTCGCCCGCCATTTCGCCGACGCGTCCGGGACGCCCGCACCCATCGTCGAGGTATCGGGCCGGTCGTACCCGGTGGAGATCCGGTATCGGCCGCTGGCGCTGCCGGTGCCCGCCGCCGACGAAGACGACGACGAGGAGCGGGTTCTGGACCGCGATCCTGTCGATGCCATCGGTGACGCGGTGACCGAGCTGTTCGCCGAGGGCGATGGCGATGTGCTGGTGTTCCTATCCGGTGAACGCGAAATCCGCGATGCCGCCGACGCCCTGCGTGAGCTGAAATTGCCGCGCACCGAAATCCTGCCGCTGTATGCGCGACTGTCGGCGGCCGAACAACATCGCGTGTTCGCATCGCACACCGGCCGCCGCGTCGTGCTGGCCACCAATGTCGCCGAGACATCGCTGACGGTTCCGGGCATCCGCTACGTCGTCGATCCCGGCACCGCCCGGATTTCGCGGTATTCGATGCGCACGAAGGTGCAGCGGCTGCCGATCGAGCCGATCTCGCAGGCCTCGGCGCGCCAGCGATCCGGCCGCTGCGGGCGCGTGGCCGACGGTATCTGCATCCGGCTGTATTCCGAGGACGATTTCCAATCACGTCCGCTGTTCACCGATCCGGAGATTCTGCGCACCAATCTGGCGGCGGTCATCCTGCAGATGACCGCGCTCGGCCTCGGTGACATCGAGAAGTTCCCCTTCGTGGAGCCGCCGGATTCGCGGGCGATCCGCGACGGCATCGCGCTGCTCGAGGAGTTGGGTGCACTTGCGCGCCGGCCCGCGGGTGCACCGGCGGGCAACGTCGGCGCCGCCGCAACCGATGGCACCGAGCACCGGCCCGGCGCATCGACCGACAGCGGCTCCGAGGCCGCCGACTCCGGCGGGTTGCCCGCCAGTTCGGACCGATCACCGCGGGGACGCGGACGTGGGTCGCGTCGTCGCTCCGAGGACGACGGCGGTCTGGCGCTGACGCCGGTCGGCCGCGAGATGGCGCGCCTGCCGGTCGATCCGCGGATGGCGCGGATGCTGGTGCAGGCCCATCGCGACGGCTGTCTGGCCGAGGTGCTGATCATCGTGGCGGCGCTGTCGATCCAGGATGTGCGCGAGCGGCCGGCCGATCAGCAGCAGGCCGCCGACACCAAGCACGCGCGGTTCGTCGTCGAGAACTCCGATTTCCTGGCCTACCTGCGCCTGTGGGACTACCTGTCGGTGCAACGCAAGTCGTTGTCGTCCAACCAGTTCCGGCGCATGTGCCGCGAGGAGTTCCTGCACTACCTGCGCATTCGCGAATGGCAGGATCTGCACGGGCAGCTGCGCACCATCACGAAGGGGCTGGGCTGGTCGACGCACAGCGACGGCAACATCCGTGCGGCCGAGCAGCCGCGCGCGGCGAAAGCGGACGCGCGCGGCAAGACCTCCGGCAAGTCGGCGAAGGCTGCCGTTGCCGACGGCGACGACACACTGCCCTGGGATGTGACCGCGATTCACCAGGCGTTGTTGGCAGGCATGCTGTCGCATATCGGTGTCCGGGAGGCCGAATCCCGGGAGTTCCTCGGTGCGCGCGGCGCGAAGTTCATGATCTTTCCTGGTTCCTCGCTGGCGAAGAAGCCGCCGCGCTGGGTGATGGCCGCCGAATTGGTGGAGACCTCACGGCTGTGGGGCCGCATGGCCGCGCGGGTGGAACCGGAATGGGCCGAACGCCTGGCCGGTGATCTGGTCAAACGCACTTATTCCGAACCGCATTGGTCGTCCAAGCGTGGCGTCGCCCGCGCCTACGAACGGGTCACCCTCTACGGCGTGCCGCTGGTGACGCGGCGACCGGTCGATTACAGCCGCATCGACCCGGTCGTCTCGCGCGAGCTGTTCCTCCGCCATGCCCTGGTCCAGGGAGAATGGCAGACCCATCACGAGTTCTTCCACCGCAACCGGGAACTGCTCGACGACGTCGCCGATCTCGAACACCGTGCGCGCCGCCGCGACATCCTGGTCGACGACGAGGTGCTGTTCGAGTTCTACGACCGGCGGGTGCCCGCCGACATCGTGTCCGTGCGCCATTTCGACAGTTGGTGGCGCAACGCGAAACGCACCGACCCCACGCTGCTGGACTTCACCGCCGACACCGTCGTCAACGAGGGCGCGGCGCCACTGGATCCGACCGATTTCCCCGATGCCTGGCGGCAGGGCGAACTGAGTTTCCCGCTCACCTACCAGTTCGAACCCGGCAATGACGACGACGGCGTCACCGCACGGATCCCGGTCGCGCAACTGGCTCATGTGCGTGCCATGGGGTTCGACTGGCTGGTGCCCGGTATGCGCGAGGAGCTGGCGACCGCGCTGATCAAGACGCTGCCCAAGCACCTGCGCCGCGCAGTCGTACCCGCCCCCGATTACGCCGCGGCGGCGCTGGCTGCGCTGACCCCGCGGGCCGAGCCATTGCGCACCGGACTGGCGCGGGAGCTGTCGCGTCTGGGTTCGGTGCCGATCACACCGAACGATCTGGATCCGTCGGCGTTGCCCGATCATCTACGGATGACCTTCGCCGCGGTCGATACCGACGGCACGGTCCTGGCCCGGGACAAGAACCTGGCCCGGTTGAAGACCCGGCTGTCGGACCAGGTGGCGGAATCGGTCGCCCGCGCGACCGCGGGCGCCGAGCGCGCCCCGGCGCTCGTATGGACCTCGGACACGCTCGGCACGGTGCCGGCGACGGTGAAGCGGGAGGTCGCGGGCCAGACCATCACCGGCTATCCGGCACTGGTCCCCGAGAGCGAAGGCGTCGCCGTGCGGGTGCTGAGCTCACCCGTCGAACAAGCCACCGCCATGCGGGCCGGCACCAGGGAGCTGGTGTTGCGCGCCATCCCGACCTCGCTGCGCGCCGTCACCGCAGGCCTGTCGCCCGCCGACCGGCTGGTGGTGAGCCAGAACCCCTACGGTTCGCTGGACGCGCTGGTCGCCGATTGCCGGGCAGCCGCCGCCGACGAACTCATCGCGGCCGCCGGCGGACCGGTGCGCAGCCCCGAACAGTTCGAGGCGCTGGTGGCGAAGGTCCGGCCGGAGCTGGCCGGCGCGGCCGCGCGAATGGTGCGGCTGGTCGTGCCGGTGCTCACCCGGGCGCACCAGGTGTCGACGGCCTTGGCGAACACCACCGAAAACGACATCGCCGACGATGTTCGCGCACAGCTCGCGGATCTGGTGTTCGACGGTTTCATTTCCGAATGGGGCAGCACGCGGCTGCGTGAACTGCCGCGCTATCTCCAGGCGGCGGTGGTGCGGCTGGAGGCGCTGCCCGGTTCGGCGGTGCGCGACCGGCAGGCGATGGCCGAGGTGGACACGGTGCTCGCCGCCTACGACCGGCTGCTGGCCGGGCTGCCCGAACCACGCAGGCACGCGCCGGAGGTGGTCGAGATCTGGTGGATGATCGAGGAGCTGCGGGTCAGCTTGTTCGCGCAGAAGCTGGGTACGCCCTATCCGGTGTCGGCCAAGCGGATTCAGAAGGCGATCGGCGCTATCCGCCGGTAGGGGCGGTCGCACGAGCCCCGGCGCGGTCGTTTCCGCGGATGCTGGGCAGGCCCACGCCGTCGTGCCCCATGAATCGGTGGCGGCGGATTACGGGGCGCGCCGACCACGCCGGCGCCGGTCTACCGTCATCGGTATACCGCGGCCGGCGGGTGATGATCCCGCCGCCGCGCCGCTGTCACCCGAGCAACCGGGTGGTGTGTCATGAGGAAGTGTTGATCATGCGAAAAGTTCTCGGCGGCATCGGAATCGGAGCAGCGCTGATGTTCTCGACCACCCTCGGCGCCGGCCCCGCGGCCGCCGACGCGCCCACGCCCGCGCCGGTGGCCTCGCCGTCGAACCTGACCATGTGGCTGCGCCCGCTCGCGAGCCTGGTCGGCTCGGGTTCGGTGACGATCTGCCCGGGCCAGGCGATGGGCAGCTTCGGCTGCTCCTGCCCGCCGGGCATCTGTCTATGAGTGGGTGCGCTCAGTCACCGGAGCCGACGGATGCGGCGCGCGCCTGGCGCATACCCTGGATTTCGCGCTCGAAATCCTCGGCCGAGGTGAAGGAGCGGTAGACCGACGCGAACCGCAGATACGCCACTTCGTCGAGATCGCGGAGCGGACCGAGGATCGCCAGCCCGACCTCATGGCTCGGAACCTCCGGTGAGCCCTTGGCCCGGACGGTGTCCTCGACCTGTTGAGCCAGCAGGTTCAGCGCGTCGTCGTCGACCTCGCGGCCCTGGCAGGCGCGGCGCACCCCGCGAATGACCTTTTCCCGGCTGAACGGTTCGGTGACACCGCTGCGTTTGACCACGGACAGGATCGCGGTTTCGACCGTGGTGAAGCGCCGCCCGCATTCCGGGCAGGAACGTCTGCGGCGGATCGCCGCGCCTTCATCGGCCTCGCGCGAGTCGACCACCCGGGAGTCAGGGTGCCGGCAGTACGGGCAGTGCATCCGAGATCCTTCGTCGATGCGTACGCTCGCGTCCGGATCGCCGGCCGATCGGGGCCTGCCATCCGGCGAGCGCATGGGCCGGGACGGTGCCCGGCGGCGGGTACACCCGTGGTGAACTCCGGTATACCCGCATAGCACTTCGAGAATACCCGCGTGGGGTTCGCCTCGGTGCTGCTCACCCCATGAGCGCACCGGATGGTTATCGGCGTCAGCCGCTCAACTGCCACTGAGTGGCCATATCGGCGAGCACATCGGGTAGCCGCTGGAGCAGGCGGCCGCGTGCCAGTTTGTCCGGGAACGGCTCCGCCAGCACGGTGGCAGCCAGGTCCGCATCGGACTTCATGTCGATATGGCGGGGCACCAGGTCGCCGGTGATGTAGGCCCAGCGGGCGTCACGGTCGGCCCAGTTCCAATTCGGCAGCGGAGTACGCAGCGACAGGGTGCGGTCCGCGGCCGCCACGGTGACGGTGGCCGGCCCGAAGACGCCGGGTGCGCGCACTCCCGGCACGCCCGCCTTTCCGGCGACGGTGCTGACGTAGGTCAGCACCCGGCCCATCGAGCCGCGTCCGGTCGCGGTGACGTCCCATTGGTCGGCGACGATGTGGTTCTGTTCGCGGTCGGTCATCCGGATCAGCGCGTCGACGAACCCGGCGCGGGTCCCGGCGGCCACCGAATGCCAGGCGGCGCGAAGGCCGTCGTCGAGAATTCCGGCCCGGTGCATCTCCTCGATGCCGGCCAGCCCTTCGGCGAGGTAGGCCTCATGCATCGGCACCAGGTCCACGAAAATGTGCTTCTGCATCGTCATCAGCCGGATCTGGTACCAGACCAGATCGTCGGCGGTCAGCCGCGGCCCCTCGGTGGCGAGCAGATGGATATCGGCCGGTAATCCACGCACCAGTTCTTCCGGCGTGTGGCGCAGCAGGTCGGCGACGGCGTTGCCGAGTCGATGGATGGCGGGCAGCTCGACCACGCGTCCGACATCGCTCATGTCGAAATAGCCGGAAGCGAAAGAGCCACCCGCGATTCCGGCCAGCGCGGCCCACCAGAATTCCGGATGCCGGGAGGCCAGGCGCAGGTAATTGACGTAGACCTGGTTGAAGATCCGCTCACCCGCGGCCGGTCCGCGGCTCGGGTCCCAGGCCGCGAGCTCGATGTCGGCGTTGTCGGTCGCGACGACGAGCCAGTACTGGTGCAGCAGGGTCGCGTAGCGACGTGGCGGGATGCCGTCGGACCGCGCCTGATCGAGCGCGGTGCGCAGGGCCGTCGCGTCCAGTGGCAGAGCGGGATTCAGGCCGCCGGCAGCGGAGCCGTCGTCGTTGACGGCGGGTAGGTCGAGGTAGGCCGTATAAGCCGGCGCCGCCTGCGCGGCCGGAACCGAAGCGAGCGCGAACAGGGTGCAGATGAGGACGATTGCGGTGCTGGCGAGGAACCGGAGACGGACTCCGGCAGTGTGCTGATACGTCATGCGGTCCCGGTTCGGTTGCGGCGGCGTTGCCTGGATCAGGTGTTCAGCACAGTAGCAACGCGTTTCAGTTGACGATCAACATATTCGGCCACGCGTGGTGACCGTTCTTCGATGCCTTCAGCGCGGCGCATCGGCCGGAACGTCGTCCGGCAGGAGCGCCGGTTCGACGATGGCGGGACCCTGCGGATGGTGCTGCGGCGCAACGGCCTCCGCCCGTAGGTGCGCGATGCCGATCAGCGCCGTCACCACCAGCGCACTCAGCAGAGCGGAGATCGCCAGCACCGCGAACCCGACCTGGGCCTGCTCGACCCGGTGCGCGGAGTCCGCCGGATACCCCGAGGGAGCGAGCCGGGTGGGACGAGAGTCGTAGCGCACCACGCCCGCTCGCGGTCCGGCGCCGCGCGGGCGTCGTTCGGCACGCCGGTGGATCGCCTGCCGAGTGCGCAGACCGCCGCGGGACGGGTGGACGCGAACGGACCCACGCCCGCCGCTCCCGCCGCCGGCCCCTGGCAGTGGCCGCCCCGGGGGCGCTTGCCTTTCACCGCCGGCGCCGGGGACGAGGTCGCCGCGCGCTCCTCGCGCCTCGGATCCACTCGCCACCGTGTGGATATCGCTGATCGCTGCACTCATCGGACAAACCTCCGTGGTGATACCCCGTCGTTGCTGTCATCGGCCGCACCATCGCGGCCCCGGTCGCCCTACCTGCGGACTCACCGTCCGCCTCGGCTATCGTTCGATCACATGTTCGAAGAACTGATGTTCGATTTCTACCACGGTGCACCGACAAAGTCAGCAGAAACGCCGGACATGCTCGAACAGATGTTTGATACATCGCGCCGACCGGACTAGATTCGGAGAACGACATCGACTCCCGGTACGGCGCGGTCGAGCCGGGCACCGACACGAAAGGGCGGCAACGGTGAGCCAGACAGACGGCACGGGCGACGGGGGCGGTCTCGGCGTCGAAACAGCCGGGACCGGAACGGATCTCACCGTGCGTCAACGCAAGGTGCTGGAGGTGATCCGCACCTCGGTGAGCGAGCGCGGTTACCCGCCGAGCATCCGCGAGATCGGCGATGCGGTCGGACTCACCTCCACCTCCTCGGTGGCCCATCAGCTACGCACCTTGGAACGCAAGGGCTATCTGCGCCGCGACCCGAACCGTCCGCGCGCGGTGGACGTCCGGGGCCTCGACGAAGCCGTGCGCGCCGTGACGAGCCTGTCGGCGGTGGGTGCGGACAGCGCCGGCGCCGACCTCGCAACCGTCGACTCCGATCGCCCGGTGCCGACCTTCGTTCCGGTACTCGGCCGTATCGCCGCCGGTGGCCCGATCCTGGCCGAGCAGGCCGTGGAAGACGTCTTCCCGCTGCCGAAGGAACTGGTCGGCGACGGCTCGCTGTTCCTGCTGAAGGTGGTCGGCGAGTCCATGGTCGACGCGGCCATCTGTGACGGCGACTGGGTGGTGGTCCGCCAGCAGAATGTCGCCGAGAACGGCGATATCGTCGCCGCGATGATCGAGGGCGAGGCCACGGTGAAGACGTTCAAGCGCACCGGCAAGGACGTGTGGCTGATGCCGCACAACCCGCATTTCGAGCCCATCCCCGGTAACGACGCCCAGATCCTCGGCAAGGTCGTCACCGTCATCCGCAAGATCTGACGTCATGAGCAAGGTCCCGGCGGGCGCGTGATGGTCGACGCGGCCGTCGGGAGGGCGGAAACCGGCAGCCCGGAGCTGGTCTGGTACGCCAGCTACGGCTCGAACATGAACCCCCGTCGGCTCGATTTCTACCTGCGTGGCGGCGCGCCCACCGGCGGAGTGATGACCCTGCCGGGCTGCCGGGACCCGAGCCCACCGCTGCGCTCGGTGCCGCTACTGCTGCCCGGATTGCTGTATTTCGCCACCGAATCGGCCATCTGGACCGGTGGGCGCGCCTTCTACGACCCGGATATCGCCGACCACACCGCCGCCCACGCCTACCTGCTCACCGCCGCCCAGTTCAGCGATATCGCCGCGCAGGAGATGTATCGCGAACCGGGCACCGACCTGGATTTCTCCCTGGCGCTCGGCACCGGGCGCGCCAGCTTCGGCCCCGGCCGGTACGAAACTCTCGTCCACGCCGGGCTCCGCGACGGCTACCCGATCCTCACCTTCACCGCGCCCTGGGGCCGCCACGACGTCCCGGGCAACCCGCCCGCCCCGGCCTATCTGCGGCACCTGGCACAAGGACTGATCGCCTCGCACGGCTGGACGATCCAGCGCACCGCGGCCTACCTCGCCTCCCGGCCCGGCGCCGACCTCACCTGGACCACCGAATCGGTGGTCGCGTTGCTGAGCGACGAGGCCAACTCGCCACCAACCGATCCCGGCCAGAACATCATCGATGGGCCTTGGTGATGAACCGCCCGAATGGGGCCGCCGCCACGGTGAGAACCCAGCGAGCAGGCTCGTCCGCCGCGGCTGCGTAGGCGATACGCGGAGCAGGCCACACGGGATCGAGCCGGGCCGACAGGTCACAGGTCATTCGCGAATCACTCGATCGGGGGCGGGAGCCGACGGCAGGCGGCCTGTCCCTACCTCGCCTGCTCCCCCAACGCTGCCGAGATCTTCTGTGCACCCGCCCGGATCGCGGCGACATAACCCGCTCGCTCCCCCGGACCGACCGCGGGCAACAGCGGACCGATCTGCACCTCGTAGGGTGCCGCCGCGCCGTCGAATACCGGCGCGGACAGGTAGCTGACCGGCAGCGCCTCCCCCGAGGCGATATCGGCGGCGGTGTAGGGCCGCGCGGTCAACCGCGACAACTGCCGCAGCACCCGTGACCGCAGCTGAGGTTGCAGCACCTCGGCGCCGACCGCGCCGAGCAGATCGGCGAGCACGTCGACCAGACCGGCATCGTCGGCATCGGGCCGGAACACCGCGTAGCCGTTGTCGGCCACGAACCGCAGCAGCGCCGGCGCCGCCCGGCGGGCCGGCCCGGACACCGTTGCCAGCCAGGCGCGGCGTTCGGCCTCCGCACGCCACGGCATCACCGCCGCCCCGGCCGGGTAGGCCAGCGGAAGCGATTGCCCCACAGTCAAACCGGGCACCACCCGCTCACCCGAATACTGCTTGGCCACCACAGTCAGGCGATCGCTATCGATCCGGCTGAGGGTGGCGCCGCAGCCGACGGCCGCAGCCAAGGCGGCCAGTTCGGACTCGGCCGAGCCGAGGTGGTCACCGGGCGACACCGGTGACAACCTCGCCAATGCGGGTCCCGGCCGGTATCTCAGGTCCCCGTCACGGCGCACCCATCCGGCGGCGGTGAGTTCGGCGAGGACGGCGGTGACCGTGGCGCGCGCCAGCGCCAACGACGCCGCGATCTCGGACGCGCTCATCGCTCGATCCGATTCGACCAGCAGCTCGACCACCGCGATCACCCGCCGGGTCGGCGGTGACCCTGGTACCGACATCGCAACCCCTTGTCGCCGGACGGACAGCGCCCTACACTGCATCGACTATTCGCCGAATAGTAGTCGAATATTCGACACAGGAAAGGAAGCGGCGATGATTCTTGATCGATTCCGCCTCGATGGCCGGGTAGCGATCGTCACCGGCGCAGGACGTGGTCTCGGGGCCGCGATCGCCCTCGGATTCGCCGAAGCCGGCGCCGATGTGCTGATCGCGGCACGCACCGAAGCGGACCTGCGTGAGGTCGCCGCCCAGGTGGAAGCGACCGGCAGGCAGGCACATGTCGTGGTGGCCGATCTCGCCGACCTCGAGGCCGCTGCAGCACTCGCCGACGCGGCGGTCACCCGGTTCGGCCGTCTGGACATCGTGGTCAACAACGTCGGCGGAGCGATGCCGAAACCGCTGCTGGACACCAGCGCCGCCGACTTGGCCGAGGCGTTCACCTTCAATGTCGGCACCGCGCACTCACTGGTGCAGGCGGCGGTACCGAAGATCCTGGAGACCGCGGGTACCGGCTCGATCATCAATATCACCTCGACGATGGGCAGGCTGCCGGGCCGGGCCTTCGCCGCCTACGCCACCGCGAAGGCCGCGCTGGCGCATTACACCCGCAGCGCCGCCATGGATCTGTGCCCGCGCATCCGGGTGAACGCCATCGCCCCCGGGTCGATCCTCACCTCGGCTCTCGCGGTCGTGGCCGGCAACGACGAGATGCGCGGCAAGCTCGAACAGGCCACGCCGATGCGCCGCCTCGGCGACCCCGCCGATATCGCCTCGGCGGCACTGTTTCTCGCCTCCCCCGCGGGCGATTTCCTGACCGGCAAGGTGCTCGAGGTCGACGGCGGCCTCATCGCACCGAATCTCGACATTCCCCTTCCCGATCTGTGAGGTGATGACATGGTCTATCGCGTAGTGCACTGGGGCACCGGCAATGTCGGGCGGCACGCGCTCGCCGGTGTGCTCGACGATCCGCGCCTGGAACTGGTGGGTGTGCGGGTCTCCGGGCCGGACAAGGACGGCAGGGACGCGGGTGAACTCGTCGGCGCCGCCCCGACCGGCATCACGGCCACCACCGACACCGAGCGGATCCTCGCACTGGAGCCCGACTGCGTGGTCTACACGGCCATGACCGACAACCGGCTGATGGAGGCGCTCGAGGATCTGCGGGTCCTGCTCGCGGCGGGTATCAACGTGGTGGCCAGCGCGCCGGTCTTTCTGCAGTACCCGTGGGATGTCATCCCGGACGAACTGCTGGTGCCGGTGGAAAAAGCCGCCGCAGCGGGCAATTCGTCGCTGTTCGTCAACGGAATCGACCCCGGCTTCGCCAACGATCTGCTGCCGATGGCGCTGCTCGGCACCTGCCGCCGGGTCGACCAGGTGCGCTGCCTGGAGATCGTCGACTACTCGACCTACGACAATCCCGCGGTCATGTTCGACATCATGGGCTTCGGCAAACCGATGGACGAGACGCCGCTGCTGTTGCAGCCGGGTGTGCTGTCGCTGGCCTGGGGTAGCGTCGTCCGGCAGCTGGCGGCGGGACTGGATATCGAGCTCGACGCCGTCACCCAGACCTACGAGCGGATCCCCGCACCGGAAACGTTCGACATCGATTCCGGCACCATCGAGCAGGGCACCGCGGCCGGGCTGCGCTTCGAGGTGCGCGGCATGGTCGGCGACCGGGCCGTCACGGTGCTCGAACACGTCACCCGGTTGCGCGCCGACCTCGCTCCGGACTGGCCGCAACCCGCCCGCGAAGGCGGCTCCTACCGCGTGGAGGTGACCGGCGAACCGCACTACACCCTGGATCTGGCGATGTTCAGCGATAACGGCGACCACAACCACGCCAGCCTGGTCGGCACCGCGATGCGCCTGGTCAACGCGATTCCCGCGGTGGTGGCGGCGCCCGCCGGTGTCCGCACCACCCTGGATCTGCCGCTGATCACCGGTGCCGGCCTGGCGTCGCGCAGCTGACCAGTCGTCGGTCGCCGGAGGCCCAGTCCGTCGGCGGCCGACGCATGAGCCGTCCCCACACCATGCCCTTGACCTCTACCGTTGGCGGTGTGGTGAATGAGCAGATGCGGCAGAACTGGGCCGAGGGTGCGGCCGGATGGACCGAGAACGAACAGCTCTTCGATGCGCTGTACGCGCCGGTGACCGAGGCGATCGTCGGTGCCGCGGCGCTCGGCGACGGTCGGACGATGCTCGATATCGGGTGCGGGACCGGCACTTTACTGGCCGCTGGTCGCGCGGCCGGTGCCGCGGTCACCGGTATCGACGTGTCGCCCGGCATGGTGGAGGCGGCGCGGGCGCGAGTGCCGGAGGCCGCGGTGGTACTGGGCGATGCGCAGGTCATGGACCTGACGACGACTCCCGGCGCGCCGTTCGACCGGATCGTGTCCCGATTCGGTGTGATGTTCTTCGACGATCCGGTGGCGGCCTTCGCCAATATCGGTCGCGCGGCCGTACCGGAGGCCGGACTGACCTTCGCCTGCTGGCGCGAACATTCGGAGAACCCGATGTTCACTCTCGGCACCACCGTGCTGACCGATCGCCTGAGTCCCCGCCAGGACGACCCACCGCCGGGCGCACCGGGCCCGACGGCGTTCGCCGATCCCGAGCGCCTGACCTCGATTCTGACAGCGGCGGGATGGTCCGATATCGCCATCACCGCATTGGATTTCCACTGCGACTACGGCATCGACGGCGGCGATGGGGTGGCGCAGCGGCTGGCGCTCATCCTCGGGACCACCACCGGACGGCAAGCGCGCCGCGTGCTCGAACCCGAAGTGGGCGAATCCGGATGGACAGCTCTCCTGGACGAGGTACGTGCCGAGCTGCGCAGCCATCTGGTCGACGGTGTGGTCCGGCATCCGGCCGCCACCTGGCTGGTCACCGCCCGCCGCGCGGGCTAGCGACGGAAACCGCCCCGCCCCACCGTGTTTCGGCAGGACGGGGCGGTGGGCGCCCAGTGCAGGAATCAGGCCAGTTTCAGCGACCGGCCGATGATCTCCTTCATGATCTCGGTGGTGCCGCCGTAGATCGTCTGGATGCGGGCGTCCATGTACGCCTTGGCGATCGGGTATTCCTTCATGTATCCGTAGCCGCCGTGCAGCTGCAGGCAGCGGTTGATGAGATCGAGCTGCTCCTCGGTGCTCCACCACTTGGCCATCGCAGCGTCTTCGGGGGAGAGTTTGCCCGCGTTCAGGTCTTCGATGAAGCGGTCGACCATGATGCGCACGGCGGTGGTCTTGGTGGCCAGCTCGGCCAGCACGAAACGGGTGTTCTGCAGGGCGCCGATCGGCTTGCCGAAGGCCTTGCGATCACGCACGTACTGGCAGGTCATCTCCAGGCAGCCTTCCATCGCGGCGGCGGCCATGACGGCGATCGACATGCGCTCCTGGGGCAGGTTCTGCATCAGGTGGATGAAGCCCATCCCCTCGGTGCCGAGCAGGTTGGCGGCGGGCACCCGGACGTCGTTGAAGCTGAGCTCGGCGGTGTCCTGCGCCTTGAGGCCGATCTTGTCCAGGTTGCGGCCACGTTCGAAGCCCGGCATATCGCGTTCGACGACCAACAGGCTGAAGCCCATCGCGCCCTTGTCGGGATCGGTCTGGGCGACCACGATCACGATGTCGGCGTTGATGCCGTTGGTGATGAAGGTCTTGGCGCCGTTGATGACCCAGTCGTCACCGTCGCGGACGGCGCGGGTCTTGATGCCCTGCAGATCCGAGCCGGTGCCGGGTTCGGTCATCGCGATGGCGGTGATGATCTCGCCGGAACAGAATCCGGGCAGCCAGCGCTGCTTCTGCTCGTCGTTGGCCAGCTCCAGCAGATACGGCGCGATGACGTCGTTGTGCAGCGAGAACCCGAGCCCGGAGTACTGCCCACGCACCGTCTCTTCGGTGATCACCGCGTTGTAGCGGAAGTCCTTCACCCCGCCGCCGCCGTACTGCTCGGGCACGGCCATGCCGAGGAACCCCTGCTTGCCTGCCTCGGTCCACACCGACCGGTCGACGATGCCCTGCTCTTCCCATGCCGCGTGGTTCGGCGCGACGTGGGTGTCGAGAAACTTGCGGAACGATTCCCGGAACAGGTCGTGCTCGGGTTCGAACAGTGTGCGCTCCACACCAACCTCCTAGTGACCACACGAACCGGTCCGCACCGGTCCGTCGTTGTCACCCACCGTACCCGGAATGAGAATCGCTGTTCACTTCACTCCCCGAATTCATTGCCTCACCTGCTCGAGTATCAGGGAGGAAGTTGATCAAAGGAGATTCACGACAAACGAAAACGCCGTAGCCGGTCGATCGCGCCGGAGGCGAACGCGCTCAGATCGCCGCGCACCCGGCCGGCCAGGGTGCGACCGGCATCACGGTCGCGTTCGGCGAACAGGAACCGCAGCTCTTCCTCCAGGCCCTTGCGCACCACCGCCCGCAGCTCTACCGCCGCGGCACCGAGATCGGGGGCATCACGCCAGGGCGCGGGATCGATCGGCGCGCCCGCGGCGAAGTAGAACCGTTCCGGGCGTGGCAGCGGCGTCGGGCCGATCCCGCGCACCAGTGGCGGGGTCAGCTCACGGTTGATGCCGAGTGCCTCGACCACCCAGCGCAGCGGTCGCAGCACCGGGTGATCACCGTCGACGACGATGTCGTAGGCGTCGTCCACACCGATCATCGCGATCGGCACGATGGGCGCGCCCGCCTCGATCGCCATCCGGGCGAATCCGGTCCGTCCCTCCCATTTGAGGTGGTACTTCTCGTTCTTGCGGCGTACGGCTTCGCGCCCGCCGCCCGGGAAGACCATCACGGCCTCGCCGCGTTCCAGCAGCGCAAGGCAGTTCTGCCGGGTCCCGCGCACCGAACCGTAGTGGTGCAGCAGATGCCGCACACCGGGCACCGCGATGAGTACGTTCTCCGCGAGCCCGCGGATGAGCCTGCCGCGTCGGCGCAACACCTCGGGCAGCAGCAGCGGCGCGTCGATCCCGCCGAGCAGATTGTGGTTGCCCACCAGCAGCACCGGCCCCTCGGCGGGAATGTTCTCCAGCCCGTAGAACCGCGGGCTGGTCCACGCGCGCAGCGGGGCGAGCAAGGTCTCGATGACGCGCAGGTCGGTCTCGCTCAGCGACACTGACAGCGGCGCACCGTCGCTGAGCACGGCAGTTTCGCGCGAGACCCCGCCCTCGTCGGGCAGAGCACCGGCCCCCTCGGGCAGAGCACCGGCCGGCCGATCACCGGAATCGGCCGAGCCGGAACGGTCGTGCGACATGAACCCTCCTGATGTCGATTCGATGACGATAACGCAACGAAATCGACTGTGTCGCATCGGATATGCCGTCGTGGGCTGACCTGCGACATTGTTCACGTGCCGGAAACCCGGCGGTTTTACGCCCCGTCGCCTACGGCGGTGCCGGCATGCGCGTACTCCGACAGCGCCGCGGCCAGCGCCTGTGGCACGTGCGCGTGCACCCGCGTCCCGGCTTCCTCGTGGCTGGAGCTGTCGATTCGGCCGTCGGCGTGGATGCGAGCGAGCAGGTCACCGCGGGTGTAAGGCAGCAGCACACTGATCTCGACATCGAGTCCGCCGAGTACCTCGGCGAGCCGGTCGCGCAACTCCTCGATGCCGGTGCCCTTGTGCGCGGAGACGAACACCGCCCCCGGCAGCAGCGCGCGCAGCCTGGTGAGTTCGACCGGGTCGATGGCGTCGATCTTGTTGACCACCAGCAGTTCCGGCGGCGCGGGCGTGCCCGATTCGCGGATCACGTCGGTGACCACCTCGCGGACCGCCTTGATCTGCTCGGACGGCAGCGCGTCGGATCCGTCCACCACGTGCAGCAGGAGATCGGCGCCGGTGACCTCCTCCAGCGTGGAGCGGAACGCCTCGACCAGCTGGGTCGGCAGATGCCGGACGAAGCCGACGGTGTCGGTGAACACGACCTCGCGACCATCGTCGAGTTCGGCACGACGGGTCGTCGGGTCCAGGGTGGCGAACAGCGCGTCCTGCACCAGCACGCCGGATCCGGTGAGCGCGTTCATCAGGCTGGACTTGCCCGCATTGGTATAGCCGACGATCGCCACCGACGGGATGCCGCTGGAGGTGCGCCGTGAGCGCATGGTGTCGCGCGCGGTCTTCATCTCGCGGATCTCGCGGCGCAACTTGGCCATCCGTTCCCGGATGCGGCGACGGTCGGTCTCGATCTTGGTCTCACCGGGACCACGCAGGCCAACACCGCCGTTGCTGCCGGCTCGGCCACCGGCCTGACGCGACATCGACTCACCCCAGCCACGCAGCCTCGGCAGCATGTACTCCATCTGCGCCAGCGCGACCTGCGCCTTGCCCTCGCGGGAGGTGGCGTGCTGGGCGAAGATGTCCAGGATCAGGGCGGTCCGGTCGATCACCTTGACCTTGACGACCTTCTCCAGCGCGGTGAGCTGGGCGGGAGTGAGTTCACCGTCGCAGATGACGGTGTCCGCGCCGCTGGCGAGCACCACCGAACGCAGCTCGTCGGCCTTACCGGAACCGATGTAGGTGGCCGGGTCGGGCCGGTCGCGACGCTGGATCAGCGCCTCGAGCACCTCGGAACCGGCGGTTTCGGCGAGCGCGGCGAGTTCGGCCATGCTGGCCTCGGCGCGCGCGGCACTGCCTTCGGTCCAGACACCGACCAGCACGACCCGTTCCAGGCGCAGCTGCCGGTATTCGACTTCGGTGATGTCGGTGAGCTCGGTGGACAGCCCGGCGACGCGGCGCAGCGCGCTGCGGTCTTCGAGCTGGAGTTCACCGGTGGTGGGCTCGGGTGCCCAGCCGCCGCGGCGGCGCGGTGAGGCGTCGGCGGTGGCTTCGGTGCCGTCGAACTCGGCGCTATCCACGTCGTCGGCGCCGTCGTACAGATCGCTACCGTTGGTCATATCGAAAGACTCTGAATTCCTCATACACCATCCATGCTGCCACGAAATCCCAGGACAGCGCATGTGGATATCCGCGGGCGCGGCCCGGTCACCGGCCCTGCCACCACTCGCCGGCGATCCGGCCGGTCGCCACCAGCACCGATGGGCCGCGCAGCCGGGCACGGCCGCGCTCGAGTGCGACGGAGACTTCGCCGCCGGGGACCCGGACGGTCACCTCGCCGGTGTCCTCGGCGATCCGGAAACCACCCGCGGCCAGGGCAGCGGCCGCGGCGGCCACCGTTCCGGTGCCGCAGGAGCGGGTCTCGCCGACGCCGCGTTCGTAGACGCGCATATCGACCGCGCCCGTCACGTCGAGGGCGGTGACGAGCTCGATGTTCACTCCCTGCGGGAACAGGTCCGGGTCGTAGCCGGGGGCCACGGTCAGATCGAGCTTGGCCAGCGCGTCGGCGGTGAGTTCCGGATCGACGCAGGCCAGGTGCGGGTTGCCGACGTCGATGCCGATCCCGCGGTAGCCCCAGCCGGCCACGGTGGCGGTCGATTCACCGAGTTCGCGGACCTCGCCCATGGCGACGGTGACGTCACCGTTGACCGGACCGGCCGCGTGCACCGTCACCGGCCGCGCGCCGGCCCGGCTGCCGACGACGAACTCCGCCCGCGTCTCCAGCCCCGACGCGGCCAGGTAGTGGGCGAATACCCGCACGCCGTTTCCGCACATTTCGGCGATGGAGCCGTCGGCGTTGCGATAGTCCATGAACCAGTCCTGCTCGCCGACGCCGTCGGGCAGCTCGGCCAGCACGCCCGCGGCCCGCAAGGCACCGGCTCGCGCGACCCGCAGCACCCCGTCCGCGCCGAGGCAGCGTTGCCGATCGCACAGTGCCGCGATCTGATCGACGGTGAGCTCGAGGCGCACCTGCGGGTCGGGCAGCACCACGAAATCGTTCTGGGTGCCGTGGCCCTTGGTGAACTCGATGCTGTCGCTGTCTGGCACGTGCCGGCCGCCTCTCGTCGTGGTCATCTGGCAAACGTTCGGCGTTGCCGGGAAATTTCGTACAGCGCGACCGCCCCCGCCGACGGCGCGCCCAGCGAGCTGGCGGTCCCGCCCATGGGGATGTCGACGATATCGTCGCAGGCCTGCGCCCAGGCCGCGCTCATCCCGCTGGTCTCGTTGCCGACCACCAGGATGGTGGCCTCGGTGAAATCGTGATCGAACACCGCGTGCGAGCCGCCTTCGTCGGTGCCGACGATGCGGGTGGGGATGCCGCGATTCACCTGCCGATCCCGGAAGGCGAGAATCTGGGCCGGACCCGCGGCGCGTAGTACGGGCACCGCGAACAGTGAGCCGGTCGAGGCCCGCACTGCCTGCGGGTCGTACTGGTCGGCGCCGTGACCGGTGACGATCACCGCGTCCGCACCGAAGGCATCGGCCGAACGAATCAACGTGCCGAGATTGCCCGGGGAATTGGGCCGGTCGACGACGACGACCACCGGCGCCTCGCCGGGTTCGCCCGGTTCGAAGGTGTCCAGTTCGAGGATGCGTTGTTCGGCGACGGCGACGACCTCGGGCACTCCGCCGGACTTCTCCCCCAGTTCGGCCATCAGCTCCGGCACCAGCCCGACCTGCGGCACGTCGCTGGTCGCGAGCAGCTCGCGCGCCCAGCTCGACAGCTCCGGCCCGCCGAGCCGGTACAGCAGTGTCTCCAGCGGCCAGTCGTTGGCGACGGCCTGGGTGATCGGGCGCACGCCCTGCACCAGGAATCGGCGGTCGCGATGACGCTTGGTGCGATTGCTCAGGTAGGCCTGCCACACCTGTACGGAGGCGTTGCGGGTGCTGACGCGTCTGGTCACTGCGGGGTTCGCTCCTCGGAGTCGATGCCGATGCTCGCCCGAGTGGTGGCCGCGCCCGATTCCTCGGGTTCGGCGGTGGCGAGCAGCGACGCGACTGTAGCGGCCAGGTCCGGATCGGCGCCGTCCACCCAGCGCACCCGGCGGTCGCGGCGGAACCAGGAGCGCTGCCGACGGACGTAGCGGCGGGTGCCGATGAAGGTCCGTTCCTTGGCGTGCGCGAGGTCGTACTCACCGTCCAGATAGGCGAGTACCTGGGCGTAGCCGATGGCGCGGCGGGCGGTCTGGCCGTCGCGCAGCCCTCGCTCGACCAGCCCGCGCACCTCCTCGACCAGGCCGGTGTCGAACATCAGGTCGGTGCGGCGGGCAATGCGTTCGTCGAGTTCGGCGGTCTCCCGGTCGACGCCGATGATGATCGTCCCCCAGCGCGGACGCCCGATCACCGGGGCCGATGCCGCGAACGGCTGTCCGGTGAGTTCGACGACCTCCAGCGCACGCACCATCCGCCTGCCGTCGGTGGGCAGGATGGTGGCCGCGGCGGCCGGGTCGGCGGCCCGCAATGCCTCGTGCACGGCCGCGACGCCGCGTTCGGCGAGCAAGGCCTCCCATCGGGCCCGGACCTGCGGATCGGTGGCCGGGAAATCCCACTGGTCCAGCAGCGCCTGCACATACATCATCGAACCGCCGACGATGACCGGTGTGTGCCCACGGGCCATGATCGCCTCGACATCGGCGGACGCGGCGGCCTGATACGCGGCCACGGTCGCGGTGTCGGTCACCTCGAGCACGTCGAGCTGATGGTGTGGAATGCCACGCCGCTGGTCCGGCGGCAATTTGGCGGTACCGATATCCATGCCCCGGTACAGCTGCATCGCGTCGAT
>NZ_BAFY01000166.1 GCF_000308555.1 Nocardia cyriacigeorgica NBRC 100375
AAGATCTCCCGGCCCCACGGTCCGGTCTCGATGGCGACCTTCGCGCCGTCCTTGCGTAGCGAGTCGGCCAGGTCCGAGGCCACCGTGCGCCACTGGCCCGGCGATTTCGGCGCCGCGTAGGCCGCGACGGTGATCCGCCCGTGCTCGGTGGCCAGGTGCACGGCCTGCGGGGTGCCCTCGGGGGTCATCTCCACCTGGAGCTGGCCACCCGGCGGCACCGGCAGGATCACCGAACCGAGGTCGAGGCGCTGATCGGCGACCGACTCGAGCAGTTCGGCGACTTCCTCGTAGTCGTAGGGACCGGTGGCCGGCGGCTCGTCGTCATCGGGCGCGGCGTGCTCGGCGCGACGGTAATCGGAGTCGTCGTCGTAGTCGTCCTCGGCGATCGCATCGGCGAAATCGTCGGAGTACTCCGGGTATTCGTCGGTGTCGTATTCATCGCCGTCGAACTCGGCGTAGTCGCCGGATTCGTCGTAGTGGTCGTCGTCGACGGATCTGTCGCGGCGGGTGGACTTCTTCTTCCCGAACATCGCGTCATTCCTCCTTGCCGGTCGCGGCCGGCGCCGTGCCGGCGGCACCGAGGCTGGCGTGCCCGCCGCTCGAGCCGTAGCCGCCCGCACCCCGCGTGGTTTCGTCGAGCCGGTCGACCTCGACGAAATCCACCAGCTCCACCCGCTGCACCAGCAGCTGGGCGATCCGGTCGCCGCGCCGCAATTCGATCCGGGTCCGTGGGTCGTGGTTGATCAGGCACACCTTGATCTCGCCGCGGTAGCCGGCATCGACGGTGCCTGGCGTGTTCACCACCGACAGGCCGGTCTTGGCCGCCAGCCCGGAACGGGGATGGATCAGCCCGACGGTGCCCACCGGAAGGGCGACCGCGATGCCGGTGCCGACCAGCACCCGCTCCCCCGGCTCCAGGATGACGTCCTCGGTGGTGCACAGGTCCACGCCCGCGTCGCCGGGATGGGCGCGCGTCGGCACGGGGATGCCGGGGTCGAGCCGCAGCAGAGGTATCGGTGAAAGTGCGCTCACGTAGCACGAGCCTACGCGTTTTCCCGGCCGTACCTGTGCGGAGGACCGGCGAGCCGCTGGCTTACTCTTGAGTTGTGTCCGACCAGCCCGTACCAGCCGATACCCAGCGCACGACCCGGCCGGGTTCGCCCGCTTACACCGAGCGCCTGTGGGTGCCGCTGTGGTGGTGGCCGGTGGCTTTCGCGATCGCCGGTCTGCTGGCCGCCGAAATCCACATGGGTGCGCCTGGCTTGCGGGCCTGGCTGCCCTACGTGCTGTTGTTCCCGGTGCCGGTGTGGGTGCTGTTGTGGCTGAGCAGGCACCGCGTCGCGGTCGCCGCCGATGCGAACGGCGCGCCGGAACTCCGGGTGGATCGCGCCCATCTGCCGGTGGAATTCATCGCCCGCGCGGCCGTGGTGCCCGCGAGCGCCAAGAGTGCGGCGCTGGGTCGGCAACTCGACCCCGCCGCCTATGTGCAGCATCGCCCGTGGATCGGGTCGATGGTGTTGCTGGTGCTGGACGACCCGGACGATCCGACGCCGTACTGGTTGATCAGTACGCGCCGGCCCGAACGGGTCCTCGCCGCGCTGGGGTTGCCGAGCGCGGACTGACACCGCGATGCGTCAGCGCGGTGTAGCGGCCCGGCGAGGGGATCGCAGATCCCGGTTCGCGGGGCCGTTGCCATATCGGGCGCGCGCTCAGGCCGCGCAGTCCATGCAGATCAGCTGACCGCCGGCGTCGCTGGCCAGTCGGCTGCGGTGGTGCACAAGGAAACAGCTCGAGCAGGTGAACTCGTCGGCCTGTTTCGGAATCACCCGGACCGTCAGCACTTCTTCGGACAAGTCCGCGCCGGGAAGCTCGAACGACTCCGCGGTATCGGATTCGTCGATATCCACGACGGCGGACTGAGCCTCGTTGCGACGAGCCTTCAGCTCCTCCAGCGAATCCTCCGACACGTCGTCGGATTCGGTGCGCCTCGGTGCGTCATAGTCGGTTGCCATGTCGTCTTCCCCTCGTCCTTACTCCGTATATCCCGGATCGGCGCGGACATTCCTCGCGGTTGTCCACACCGCCCCGCCGGTGGCACACATCACACGTGTACCGGTCCCCTATCAGGGCAGATTCTGAGGTTCTGCACCGGATAGCAGTCGGACAACGCTGAACATGCCCTGCTTGTTCCCGCGACCAACCACCGATTTTCGAGCCGGTGTTTCGATCTGGGCCGCCAGACAATAGCGGACCCCCAGAGAAAAGTCGCAATCAAAACACAGCCGAGTCGAAACCGTCAGGGAATCGACACCATCGCTGTCACGAATCGAGACCGACGGCACGGCGGCTGCAAGGTTCGCCCGAACATTTTCGTAGAGTGTGCTGGTGGTTTCACTGATCACCGAAGGCAGCGCAACGGATTCCAAGGGACGACCCTTCATCCGGCGGCGCCTGCAGCCCTGGCTCGTCCTGGTCGCGGTATTGGCCCTCATCTGCACGATTGTGTGGATCAAGGCGCTGACGACCGAGGACACCGACTACACGGCGATGGCGTGCAATTCGCCGAGCCCGGCCACCGATCCGGGCGCCGAACCGCAGCCCCCGCTCGGGCAGCGGGTGGGTCCGAGCCGGCTGGAGAACGTGGAACCGGCCGCGCTGGCCGACACCAAGGTGCGCGTGCTCAACGCCAACAACCAGCGCGGGCAGGCCGCCCACGCCGCGGCCCAGCTCGGCGACCTCGGTTTCGGCAGCGTCCCGAATCAGGCCTATGGCAACGATTCGATATACGTCAACGGCGATCTGGAATGCATGGGCCAGATCCGCTTCGGCGTCAACGGCCGGCGGGCCGCGGCCTCGGTGCAGCTGGCCGTGCCGTGCGCGGAGTTGATCGAGGACAAGCGTGAGGACGACACCGTCGATCTGGTGCTCGGCTCGCTGTTCCGCGATATCCAGCCGTCCAACGACGCCGAAGAGGTGCTGCGTTCGCTGAAGAACCCGGCCTCCGGTGAGACCCCCGCCCTCGATATCGATCTGCTCGAGGCGGCCAGGCAGGCGCGCTGCTGAGTCGGGCGGTCAGGGCTCCGGGATGGGCGCGCTGACGCCGAGCTCGTCGAGCAGGGCCAGCAGTTCGTCCGCGATTCCCGGCGCGGCCGCGACGAACAGCTCCCCCGCGGAGCCGGTGGAGTTCGCCGGCGGGGCCACCACCCGTGCCCCGGCCTCGGTGGCGATCAGCGCGCCCGCGGCCCAGTCCCAGGGGTTGAGGCCGTGCTCGTAATGGGCGTCGACCCGGCCCTCGGCCACCATGCACAGATCCAGCGCCGCCGCACCGATGCGGCGGATGTCACGCACCCGCGGTAGCACGTCGGCGACCAGCGCGGCCTGGCGCGCCCGCCGCCCCGCCCCGTAGCCGAATCCGGTGGCGACCAGCGCCATGCGCACCTCCTCGACCGGGTTGCAGCGCAGCGGGTGCACGGAGCCGTCGGCGTCGACGCGTTCGGCGCCGAGACCGAGCCCGGCGTGATAAGTCCGCTCGGCGTCGACGTCGACCACGGCGCCGGCAATCGAGCGCCCGCCGCGCATGGCGGCCACCGAGACGGCGTAGGCGGGTATCCCGTACAGGAAGTTGACGGTGCCGTCGATCGGATCGACGACCCAGACCACGGTGTCGTCGTCGGCGCGGGCCAGATCGCCGCCGCCCTCCTCACCGAGGATGTGATCGGCCGGGCGCAGCCGCGCCAGCATGGTTCGGATGAGCTGTTCGGTCTCGGTATCGACCACGGTCACCGGATCGGTGGGCGTGCTCTTGGATCGCACGGCGCCGTCCGCCTCACCGGCGGGCCCGAACACCTCGGGTCTGCGGGTTCGTACATGCGCGGCGGCGGCCTCGGCCAGCTCGACCGCCAGGCGGCGCAACTCGGCGGCATCGGGTGCGGCTATCGGGGAGTTCTCGGTGGTCAGGACGGTGGGCTGGGGCGAGGACGACGAATGCGGCACGTCCTCCATCGCACCACAGATCCTGCGGACCGCGCAGCCGCGACGGCCCACTACTCTTGTCGTGCACGACACAGCGCCGTCGTCGGGCACACCGTTCGCGCCCCGGCTGGCGGTCGCGAAGCCCCGGTGCGGCGGCGCGTATTCCGTACTGGCCGGCACAGGGAACGAGGAACTGTCATGTCTGCTCGGGGGCACGCATTCGGGATCGATATCGGTGGCAGCGGCGTGAAGGGGGCCGCGGTGGATCTGGCCACCGGCGAACTCGTGCATCAGCGCATCAAGATCGCGACCCCGCAGCCCGCGACCCCGCACGCGGTGGCCGAGACGGTCGCCGATCTGGTCGCCCAGGCCGGCTGGGACGGTCCGGTGGGGATCACCTTGCCGTGTGTGGTGCTCGATGGGGTGGCACGCTCGGCCGCCAATGTGGATCCGGCCTGGATCGGCACCGACGCCAGGACGCTGTTCAGCGCCTCGCTGGGGGGACGCGAGGTGACCGTGCTCAATGATGCCGACGCCGCGGGCATGGCCGAGGACCGCTACGGCGCGGCAAAGGATTTCGATGGCCTGGTGCTGTTGCTGACCTTCGGCACCGGCATCGGCTCGGCGGTGCTCTACAACGGCACCCTGGTGCCCAACAGCGAACTCGGGCACGTCGAGATCGGCGGGATGGAGGCCGAGCATCGCGCGGCCGCATCGATCAAGGACCGCGACGGCCTGTCGTACCAGCAATGGGCGGTCCAGGTGAGTACCGTGCTGATCGGCCTGGAGAACCTGTTCTGGCCGAAAGTGTTCGTCGCCGGTGGTGGGATCAGCCGCGATGCCGCGCAGTGGATCCCCTTGCTGACCAACCGGACTCCGGTGATCCCGGCGAACCTGAAGAACACCGCGGGCATCGTCGGAGCGGCCATGGCCATCGATGCGGGAATCGCACCTTAGTGGTTGCGGGCATCGCAGGCGAGACCTCGCGGGTCCGATCGTTACAATGGAACTGCCCGGCGGTGAGCCGGTGAAACCCGACCGGCGCTGGCCGGTGCAACCCGACAGACCGCTCCGCCGGATATCTACTCTGGCGTGACGCCGCACGAGACCGTCACGAAAGGGCGTACGTGGTAGCCACGAATACCCGTCAGACCGCCGAATCGGCCGACGCCGACTCCGCCGATGTAACCGAAGCACGGCCGGTTCGCAAGGCTGCCGCCAAGAAGGCTCCGGCGAAGAAGGCCGCCGCCAAGAAGGCTCCCGCCAAGAAGGCCGCCGCGAAGAAGGCGCCGGCCAATAAGGCCGCTGCCAAGAAAGCCGCACCCAAGGGCAAGGACGCCGAGGACCACCTCGACGACGAGTCGCTGGATGTGGAGGATCTCGGCGATCTCGAGGTCTCCGAGGACGACCTGACCGACGAGGGCGAAGACCTGGTCGAAGAGGTCGCCGAAGAAGCCGAGGAAGCGGCCGAGGAGCCCACCGCCGCGGACAAGGCCTCCGGCGACTTCGTCTGGGACGAGGAGGAATCCGAGGCGCTGCGCCAGGCCCGTAAGGATGCCGAGCTCACCGCCTCCGCCGACTCGGTGCGTGCCTACCTCAAGCAGATCGGCAAGGTCGCCCTGCTCAACGCCGAGGAGGAGGTCGAGCTCGCCAAGCGCATCGAGGCCGGCCTGTACGCGGCGGAGAAGATGCGCGAGTTCGCCGAGCAGGGCGAGAAGCTGCCGGTGGCGGTGCGCCGCGACTTCAACTGGATCATCCGCGACGGCAACCGGGCCAAGAACCACCTACTCGAGGCGAACCTGCGCCTGGTGGTCTCGCTGGCCAAGCGCTACACCGGCCGCGGCATGGCGTTCCTCGACCTGATCCAGGAGGGCAACCTCGGCCTGATCCGCGCGGTCGAGAAGTTCGACTACACCAAGGGCTACAAGTTCTCCACGTACGCCACCTGGTGGATCCGGCAGGCCATCACCCGCGCCATGGCCGACCAGGCCCGGACCATCCGTATCCCGGTGCACATGGTCGAGGTCATCAACAAGCTCGGCCGCATCCAGCGCGAGCTGCTCCAGGATCTGGGCCGCGAGCCCACTCCGGAGGAGCTGGCCAAGGAAATGGACATCACGCCGGAGAAGGTGCTGGAAATCCAGCAGTACGCACGTGAGCCCATCTCGCTGGATCAGACCATCGGCGACGAAGGCGACAGCCAGCTCGGCGACTTCATCGAAGACTCCGAGGCCGTCGTCGCGGTCGACGCGGTGAGCTTCACCCTGCTGCAGGATCAGCTGCAGTCGGTGCTGGAGACGCTGTCCGAACGCGAGGCGGGTGTGGTCCGGCTGCGTTTCGGCCTGACCGACGGTCAGCCGCGCACGCTGGACGAGATCGGTCAGGTGTACGGCGTCACCCGTGAGCGCATCCGCCAGATCGAGTCCAAGACCATGAGCAAGCTGCGCCACCCCAGCCGCTCCCAGGTCCTGCGCGACTACCTGGACTAGGTATTCCGACTACGGCCCGCGTGCTGCCCCTCTCAGGGCGGCGCGCGGGCCGTAGTCGTTCGGTGGGTCTCAGTCCCGGGTGGGCCAGTACTGGGCAGGCCGGCGGGCGCGAGTGGTGCGGGCCTCCGATTCGCCGGCTTCGGTCATGGCCAGGTGCAGCAGCAGCACGACCGTCACCATGCTGACCCCGACCGTCAGCGGGGTCAGCAGTTGCGCCGCGCCCGCACCGGAGGGTTGGTGGGCGTGCGCGACGTGCTGCACGCGCATGGCGAACATGCCGGTGTAGTGCATGCCGGAGACGGCCACACCCATGACAGCCGCCGCGCCGACGGTCGCGAGTGTGCCGCGCACGTGCAGGGTGAACCACAGCGCGGCCGTCGCGGCGATGACGGCGATCACGATGGAGATCAGCACGATCCAGCCGTTGTAGTCGAGCGCGGCGTCGGATTTCATCGCGTACATCCCGCAGTAGTGCATGGTGCCGACACCGGCGCCGGTGATGGCGCCTCCGGCCAACAGCGCGACCGGCCCCCAGGTGCGGCGCTGCGCGACACCGAGCCCGATCCATACCACCGCCATGGCGATGAGCGCGCTGATCAGGGTGAGCGGCACGTTGTAGCGGATCGAAGCGCCGTCGATGGTGAAGCCGAGCATCGCGATGAAGTGCATGACCCAGATGCCGGTGCCGCCGATAGCGACCGCGGCCGCGACCATCCAGCCGTCGCGCGGCGAGGTCGAGCGCGCCCTGGCCATGCAGCGTAGTCCCAGCAATGACCCGGTGAACGACATGAGGTAGGCGACGACGGGTGTGAGCCACCCATAGCTGAAGTGATCGATTGTGGGCACACGAGCTCCCTAGCTGGCCTGAGCTCGGGCCATGCGTGCGCATGAGCCGAGCCATAGATGAACAAGGATCCGCAGGTAGGGAATTTACAGTAATAATTTCCTTTTAAACAGGAATCCGGTTCGACCGAAGGATGGGAAGCTGGCGAGCAGTACGCCCGAATGTCGCCACGGCGCTCAGCTGATCCTGCATCCGAGTCACGCGACGGTCCACCGGTTGTCCCACGCAGGCCACCGGCAACCCGCCGGCGCGGCCTCGTAATGTGCACCCGCGTCTGTCCCGGTCACCATCGAAGTGGCGCGGCGGGCCGGTAGCGGCGCGATCATCGCGCGGTCGAGACCCGTTCCAGCACCGGCTCCACCACCCGCGCGGCAATGGGCCCGGCCACCGCCATGATCAAGACGTAGGCCGAGGCCAGCGCGGCGAGCTTGCCGTCGATGGCACCGGTGGTGACCGCGAGTCCCGCGATGACGATGGAGAACTCGCCACGCGCCACCAGCGCCGCCCCGGCCCTGGCCCGGCCCATCCGCCGGATGCCCTGCCTGCGTGCGCCCCACCAGCCGGTGGCGATCTTGGTGATGGTGGTGATCACCGCCAGCGCCACCGCCCAGCCCAGCACCGGCGGGATGGCGGTCGGATCGGTATTGAGCCCGAAGGCCACGAAGAAGATCGCGGCGAACAGATCGCGCAGCGGTTCCAGCAGGCGCACCGCCTCCCGCGCCGTCGACCCCGAGATCGCGATGCCGAGCAGGAAGGCACCCACCGCGGTCGAGACGTTCAGCGCCGACGCCACGCCGGCCACCAGTAGGGCCGCGCCCAGCAGCTTCAGCAGGAACACCTCGCGGTCGGTGCTGTCCACCACCGCCGAGACGTAGCGTCCGTAGCGCAGCGTCACCACCAGCACCACCGTGATCGCGATCAACGCGACGGCCAGCGATTCCAGCCCGCTGACGAAACTCAGCCCGGCCAGCACCGTGGTGAGCACCGGCAGGTAGACCGCCATCGTCAGGTCCTCGAAGACCAGGATCGACAGCACCACCGGCGTCTCCCGGTTACCCAGCCGCCCCAGGTCGTTGAGTACCTTCGCGGCGATGCCGGAGGAGGAGATGTAGGTGACTCCGCCGAGGGTCAGCGCGCCCACCGGGCCCCAGCCCAGCAGCAGCGCCACCACCGCTCCGGGGGTCGCGTTGGCGACGATGTCGAGCAGACCGACCGGCCAGGAGCGGCGCATTCCCGTCATCAGCTCGGCGGCGGTGTATTCGAGACCGAGCAGCAACAGCAGCAGGACCACACCGATCTCCCCGGCGATATGGCCGAACTCGTTGGCGGCGCCGAGGTGAATCAATCCCCCTTGACCGAAGGCGAGGCCGCCGAGCAGATACAGCGGGATCGGTGAGAGGCCGAACCGGCCCGCAACCCGGGCGAAGACCCCGAGTGCGAACAACACCGCGCCCAGCTCGATGAGGGCGAGCGCGGTCGTGGACACCGGATCAGCCGTGCGTGAGAATCTTCGCCGCGGCGTCGAGACCGTCGGGCGTCCCGACGACGACGAGCAGGTCACCAACGGTGAAGGTGAAATCCGGCCCCGGTGAGGGGTGCAGCTGCCCGGCCCGCATCACCGCGACGATGGACACCTTGGTGCGGGTGCGCATCTGCGTTTCACCGAGCGTGCGGCCGCTGTAGGGCGACTCGTCGGAGATCGGCAACTGACGGGTGGTGATGCCGGGCATGTCGCGATGGTCGTCGTTGAGCCGGGACACCAGCTGCGGCGCACCGAGCAGATTGGCCAGCACGGCAGCCTCGTCGGTGGTCAACGCGACCTGCGCGGCACAGGCGTCCGGGTCCTCGAGCTTGGACACGATCAGATCGATATCGCCGTCGCGGTGGGCGACGACGCCGATCCGGCGCCCGGACTTCACCTCGAAGTCTTTTCGCACCCCGATCCCGGGTAACGCAGTGACATCGACATTCACAAGTCCAGGCTAACCGTCGCCGAACGATCCGCCGAGCGCGCCACGAGCGACCGCGATGCCGCGCTCGCGACGCCGTCCGCCCGCGCTGTCACCAGGGCGGGCGGGTCGGTTGCCGGCACCCGGCGACTCATCACTTCGGCGGACCCGTGCGACCCGAGCGCTGTGCTGAGATGAGTGGGTGAAGTGGTGGACGGCGTTGTCGGCGACGGTGCAGGAGGCGCTGATCGTCGCGTTCGTGTTCACCCTCGGCGCCGCGCTGTACGGCTTCGGCCTCTACGCCATGACCGAACACAGCTCGCAGACCCCGCTGACGGTGCGGATGACGTTGCTCGCGGCGCTGTGCGCGACGAGCATGTGGCGCAGGCGCAAGCCGATGTGGGCATTGGTGGCCGGCCTGGTGCCGCTGCTGATCGACTTCGCGCTCGGGCCCACGATTCCGATCTGGCTCGTCTACTCCGATCTCGTCTACGCGGGCGTGCTGTACGGGACCCGGCGCCAGGCGCGCGTCGTGGTCGGCGCCGCCATCACGGCCACCGCCGCCGGGTCGGTGGTCGCGCTGGCCGTCACCGGTGAGTGGCGCGCCATCGTGATCACCCTGCTGGCCTCGTCGGCCTTCCTCGGTACGTCGATCTGGTGGGCGCTGACGGTGCGCGCACACAAGGAGACCGCCCAAGCCGAACGGGCCAAGGCCCAGGCGTTGTCGCTGGTGGCCGAACTCGACCGCCGGGCGGCGATCGCCGATGAACGCAAGACGATGGCGCGCGACCTGCACGATGTGATCGCCGGGCATCTGTCGGCCATCGCGATCCAATCCGAGGCCGCGCTCGGGCTGCTGGCGCGGCGCGACGGCGGCGACCCGGCGCTGGCCGGAGTGGTCGAATCCATCCGGACCAACAGCGTCAGCGCGCTCCAGGAGATGCGCACGATGATCGGCCTGCTGCGCCGCGACGACGGCGCCGAGGATCTGGCCGCCCCGCGCGGGCTGGGTCAGCTGGCACTGCTCGTCGATGCCGCGCGCGCCGCGGGAAGCACGGTCCGGGTCAACGGCGGTGTGGACCATGCCCTGCCGAGCGCGGTCGATCAGGCCGCCTACCGGATCGTTCAGGAAGCTCTGACCAACGCCATGAAGCACGCTCCCGGCCAGGAGGTCGACATCCACATCAGCGCCGGCGCGACGACGCTCACCGTCGCCATCCGCAATCCGCTTCCCCACTCGACGAGCCCGGTCGATCCGGCCGGCCTGCCCCACCGCGGCCTGACCAACATGCGCGAACGCGCGGCGGCGCTGGGCGGAGAGCTCATCGCAGGCGCGTCGGCCCAGGGGTGGACCGTGCGCGCCGAGCTGCCGGTGTCGGCGCAACCGGTGCCCGGAGGTGAGCGCCGATGACGATCCGGGTGCTGATCGCCGACGACCACAGCGCGATCCGCGCCGGGTTACGCATGATCCTCGATGCCGCCGAGGGCATCGAGGTGGTCGGCGAGGCCGCCGACGGTGATGTGGCAGTCGCCCAGGCTCGGGCGCTGCGACCGGATGTGGTGCTCATGGACGTGCGCATGCCCGGCGTCGACGGCATCGCGGCCACCGCCAGGATCACCGCCGACGGGGTCGCGAAGGTGCTCATCCTGACCACCTTCGACCTGGACGAATACGTCTTCCGCACGCTGCGCGCCGGCGCCTCCGGGTTCGTGCTCAAATCGGTGTCCGGCCAGGATTTGGTGGCCTCGGTGCGTGCGGTCGCCGCCGGGGACGGTGTGCTCGCCCCAGAGGTGACCCGGAAGGTGATCGACGCTTTCGCCGCCGCGCCCAGCGCGCAGACCCACCGCGAACCCGACGGGCTGGCAGATCTGACCGAACGCGAGCTCGAGGTGCTCGAATGCCTCGGCGACGGGCTGTCCAACGCGCAGATCGCGGCGCGGTTGTTCATCGGCGAAACGACGGTCAAAACGCACGTCTCACGAGTGCTGACGAAGCTGGGCGTTCGCTCGCGGGTACAGGCGGCGATCCTGGCGCGGGAACTGCGCGAGGGTTAGGTGCTCAGCGGTCGAGCCGAGCGAACGTTCCGTCCGCGCCGGGCCGGTAATCCTCGACCGCGATGACCGCGGCGGCGGGCAGTGGCCCGTACAGGTGCGGGAACAGCATCTCCGGATCGTCGGAGGGCACGCCCTGCTCCCAGCGCACCGGCGATCCCAGCCGGGCCGGATCCAACCGCAGCAGTACCAGGTCGTGCCGCCCGGCGAAGAGGCGGTTGGCGGGCAGATGCACCTGCTGCGGTGTCGACAGGTGCACGAAGCCCTCGCGGTCGAGCGACGGCGGCCGACGTTCACCCGCGGTCTCGGCGGCCCGCCATTCTGTGGCAGTACACAGGTGAACCAGAGTGTGAGTGTCATAGGTCACGGGTAATCTCCCGGTAGACAACTGGATCGGCCTGTTCGAGTCGGTGATTCGAGTGGCTTCCCATCCACGACAAGCGTCGTTCGCGCACAGCGAAAAGCACTGGTCGTGTTAGGGAAAACACATTGATTCGCTTGCGGGAACAAAGCCCCCGTCCCGAACGTCTGACAGAGTAGTCATACCACTGCTGGGAAGTAGCGGTAGCGAGCCCGCGGAGTGACCACGGGCCCCACACCAGGTGAACGGTCTGTGTGCCGGGAGCCAGGACGGAGGAGTCATGCCAGGAACCCTGACAAGCACCCCACTGACCGCGGTCGATCGTTGCGACCGCTGCGGGGCGGCTGCCCGAGTGCGTGCCGTTCTGCCCGCAGGTGGCGAGTTGCTCTTCTGCCAGCACCACGCGAATGAACACATGGACAGGCTGCGTGAGCTCGACGCCGTGATCGACACGGAATCGGCTCCCGCCCTCTGACCGCTCCTCGCGTCCGACACAACAGCATCGAACAACCGGATACCGCGTAAACCACAGCGGGCGACCAGACGGTCGCCCGCTGTGCTGTGTTCAGGGGCCGTCCCGGGCCGGCTCCAGCAGTGCCGATGGCTGCCGCTACCGCGATCGAACGCCGCCTCGTGCCCGCCGCCACCGGCAGCGAGCCGGGGCCTTTCGCCCGCTCCGCTGCGATCAGCCGGGCTCCCCCGTACCGCGATAACCACGCGGTCAGCCGATCGCCGCCGTAGTGCCGGCCACCGCTGCGACCCACCACCGACAACAGCCGCTGCCTCTACGCCCGCCGAACCATCAGCGTGCGGGGAGGATGCCGTCCAGCAACGCGTCCAGTCCGAATTCGAAGGCGCCGTCCGGATCGGCGGGCGCCTGATACAGCTCCCCTACCGCGGCACCGACCCGCGAGGCGAGCGGGAATTCGTCGGCGGGCATCACCTGGGCCAGCAGCGGTCCGTGCACCTCCCACCACCGCGCATCGCTCATCTCGGCCGCCTCGCGCGCCGCGGCGACGGCCATGCGGGCATTGCCGGTGGCGAACTCGGTCAGCACTGCCACCACCCGGTCCATCTCCACATCGGTCAGCCCGATGCCGTCCACCGCCGCGAGCTGACGTTCGTAGCGGCGCATCCGCCCGGGTCCGAGCACCACCCGCCAGGGTGAGACCTCCAGTAGCCATGGATGCGCGATCACCTCGGCGCGCACCTGCCGCGCTACCGCGGCCAAGCGCTCGCGTGGCGGGGCGTCGGTGGGCAGCGGTTGATCGCCGACCGCGACGGCGTCGACCATCAGCACGGTCAGCGCCCGCATGCTCGGCACGTAGGTGTAGAGGCTCATCGGGCGCAGTCCCAGTTCGGCGGCCACCGCACGCACCGACAGTTTCGCCAGCCCGTCACGGTCGGCCAATGTGATGGCCGTACGGACCACCTCGTCGACGCTGACGGCCTGTTTGGGTCCGCGGCCACCGGGGCGCGGCGGAAGCTCGTGACGCCACAGCAGGGCCAGCAGCTGTCCTGCCTGGCCTGCGGGCTCCGGAGACGGACGATCGGCCATCGAACTCCTTGTGCCAACGGCGGAACAATTCCGCTACGGTGTGCGTTACCAGATTACTCCGTACACCATACGATGATTTGAGGGGTCCGCTCTGCCCAGCACACAGGCCACCTATCTGCCCGACCGCAACATGTTCGCCATCTGGACATGGACCGGGCACGGCCCGGGACGTCCGCCGGGTGAATTCGGCGTACCGGCCGTGCAAGCCCTCGCCGTCCCGACCGGCACCGCGGCGCAGGCCGCGGCGGGCAGCGCGACCGTCGAAGTCGCCGACGTCGACTGCACGCTGCTCGAACCCGGGGAGTTCGCCGCGGCCGAACTCCCCGAACCGGACGCATCGGTCCGGGCCTGGCGCGACGCGCTCGCCGACGACCCGGCCGACGAGATACCGCTCCCGCCGGCGGCACACGCCGTGCCGGACGCCACCGGCACCGCGATCCTCTCTGCCCATTACGCGCGCAGCGCCTTCGCCGCCACCCGCGCGGTCGCCGGCGAACTACGGGACACGCTGAAGGCCGACCTGCGCCCCTACCAAGCACGCGGAGTCAGCTGGTTGCGCGCGGCGGTCGCCGAGCACGGCGGCGCGGTGCTCGCCGACGAGATGGGGCTCGGTAAGACCGTGCAGACGATCGGTTTCCTACTCGGCCGCGCATCCGACGGACCACAGCTGGTGGTGTGCCCGACCTCGCTGGTGGGCAACTGGGTGCACGAGATACAGCGGTTCGCGCCCGGGCTGCATCCGATCGCCTGGCGTGACGGAGAATTCGATGCCGAGGCCGGCACGATCGTCGTCACCGGCTATCCGACCTTGCGCCTGCACGGCGCCGGTCTGCGCGAGACCCACTGGGCCACTGCCGTGTTCGACGAGGCACAGGCCCTGAAGAATCCGCGTACCCAGGTATCCAAGGCCGCCCGCTCGCTCGACGCCGCCGCGACCGTGGCCTTGACCGGCACCCCGGTGGAGAACCACCTCGAAGAGCTGTGGGCGCTGCTGAATCTGGTCGCGCCACGGCTTTTCGGGCATCGCACCCAGTTCCGGCGACGCTTCGCCCGGCCCATCCAAGAAGGTTCGGCGACGGCCGCGGCGCGGCTGCGTGCGGCGATCGAGCCGGTGGTGCTGGCCCGCCGCAAGGATCAGGTCGCCGCATCCCTGCCCGCCAAGATCCACACCGACCTGCTCTGCGATCTCACAACCGAACAGGAACGGCTCTACGATCAGCTGCTCGACCGCGCCATCGACGACGGGTTCGGCCACGGCGCCCAGCGCCAGAGCCGAGTCCTGGCCGCGCTGACCGGTCTCAAGCAGGTCTGCAACCATCCCGGCCTGATCACCGGTGAACTCGACGAACTGGCCGGGCGCTCCGGCAAATTCGATCTGTGCACCGATATCGTGGCCAACAACCTCGAGCTCGGGGCACCGACCCTGGTGTTCACCCAGTACCGCAAGACCGGCGAGCTGCTGGTCAGGCATTTCGCCGAGCAGTTCGGGGTGGCCGCGCCGTTCTTCCACGGCGGGCTGAACCAGGCCGAACGCGCCCGGATCGTCAGCGGTTTCCAGGCCGAGGACGGGCCGCCGGTACTCATCCTGAGCCTGCGCGCGGCAGGGACGGGACTCACGCTCACCCGCGCGGCCGACGTCATCCATTTCGATCGCTGGTGGAATCCAGCGGTCGAGGCGCAGGCCTCGGACCGGGCGCACCGGATCGGCCAGACCCGCACCGTCACCGTCACCACGCTCACCTCGGGCACCACCGTCGAGGAACACATCGCCGCGATGCAACGACGCAAGTCGGCGCTGACCGATCTCGGTGACGCGGCGGGCATCGCCGAACTGGCCCGCCTCGACGACGATCAGCTGATCGAGATCCTGCGCCGCAAACGGGAGAACTGATGGGCGACAACGAATTCGGATACACCCGCTGGGGCATGGACTGGGTGCGCCTGGCCGAACCGCTGCGCCAGACCCGGCCAGATCCGCTGCTGCCGCGAGCGCGCAGCATCGCCCGCAACCACGGCGTACAGGCCACCGTCACCGGCCGGATCGTCAGCGCCCACATCCACCGGGGCGGGCAGGCGTCGGTGACGCACCTCGAGGTGGCGCCGATGCCGCGGCCAACCATCGACGCGATCGCCGCGATCATCGGCCCCGACCCGGTGACGCTCACCGACGAGATGCACAAGGGCGTCGTCGACGCCGGCATCACCGCGGCCCCGACGCTGTTCGCGGTCGACTGTTCCTGCTCGGCCCGCACCGACCGCTGTGTGCACCTGCTGGCCGTGCTCTACGACATGGCCCGCCGCATCGACGAAACCCCACGGCTGGCCCTGGAAATCCAGGGCTACTTCACCGCCGCCGACGCCCCGGCGGGCGCGGAGACTGCCGCGGAACCGGCCCGCTGGATCCCGATCAACACCCTCGATCCGGTCGGGTGGTTCGAGGTGCCGAGCTGAGTTGCGGGCCGAGCGGGCCGATCCGATCACCAGCGCCTACGCCGCCACCTTCCGCCGCACGGCCGGCCGTCCGCCGGGACGTATTCGCCGAGTGATCAGGCGTTGGTGCCGCCGTCGACGGTGAGGAACGAGCCGGAGATGCTGCGGCCGGACGGGCCTGCCAGGAAGGCGACAGTGGCGGCGATGTCCTCGGCGCCACCGAATCGGCCGAGCGGGTTGTGGGTGAGCTGGTCGGGCGCGTGCTCACCGTCGGCGGGGTTCATGTCGGTGTCGGTGGGGCCGGGCTGCACCAGGTTGACGGTGATGCCGCGCGGACCCAGTTCGCGGGCAAGGGCTCTGGTGTAGCCGTTGAGGGCGGACTTGCTCAGGTTGTACAGGCTCAGGCCGCCGAACAGCGCACGCTCGGACAGGTTGGAACCGATGCTGATGATGCGGCCGCCCTCGCCCATGTGCTCGAGCGCCGCCTGCCCGGCGACGAACGCGGCGCGCGCGTGCACGTTCAACGCCCGGTCGATCTCCTCGAGGGTGAATTCCTGATACGGCTTGCTGGGGAAGATGCCCGCGTTGTTGACCAGGATGTCGAGCCCGCCCAACTCGGCCGCGGTCCGGTGTACCGCGGCCACCACCGCGGCGGCGTCGGCGCTGTCGGCCTGGACCGCGATGGCCCGGCGGCCGAGTGCCTCGATATCGGCCACCACGGTCTTGGCCTGCTGTTCGGCGTGCTGATAGGTCAGGGCGACGTCCGCACCACCCGCGGCCAGTTCGCGCGCGATGGCCGCGCCGATCCCGCGGCTGCCTCCGGTCACCAGCGCCACGGTTGCGTGCAGATCCGGCATGAGCATCCCCCATTTATGTGTCGATCAGTACATAAATAGCTAAGCCCGCGACTCGCCCGCCGTCAAGAGGTATATTTAACGATCGACACAGAAAGGATCCGCCATGGCCGAACGAGGACGTCCGCGCGCATTCGATCGCGACGTCGCACTTCGTCGCGCCATGGAGGTGTTCTGGGAGCACGGCTACGAGGGCGCGTCCTTGACCGATCTCACCTCGGCGATGGGCATCAACTCCCCCAGCCTCTACGCCGCCTTCGGCGGCAAGGAGGCGCTGTTCCGCGAGGCGATCGAGCTCTACGGCCGCACCGAGGGCGGACTCACCGCCCGCGCCCTGCGCGAGGAACCCACCGCGCGCGCCGCGATCGAGGCGATGCTGCGCGACAACGCCGTGGCATACACCGCTCCCGACAAACCGCACGGCTGCATGGTGGTGCTCGCGGGCTCCACCTACACCACCCGCACCGAGTCGGTGCGGGAGTTCCTCGTCGACAAGCGCACCCAGACCAGCGCCGACATCCAGGCCCGGCTCGACCGCGGCGTCACCGAGGGTGATCTGCCACCCGGCACCGATACCGCCGAACTGGCCGCCTTCTACACCACGGTGCTCTACGGCCTGTCGATCCAGGCGCGCGACGGCGTCGGGCACGACGAACTCATGCGCTCCATCGACCGGGCCATGGCGGCCTGGCCCACCGCGGAAGCCGCCACCCCGAACTGAGCGCGCCAACCGGCCGGCGAATTCAGATGCGGCCCAACGCCTTCACCTGCGGCCCGACACCGTCACATGCGACCAGCCGCTTCACATGCGACCAGCCGCTTCACATGCGACGCAGCGCCGCGATCCGTTCACCCAACTGCTCGGCACTGGCCAGCGCGGTCGGCGGACCGCCGCACTGACGGCGCAGCTCCCCATGGATCACCCCGTGCGGCTTGCCGGTCCGGTGGTGATGCATGGCCACCAGACTGTTGAGTTCGCGCCGCAACTCGCCGAGACGGTCGGCGGTGGCGACCCGCTCGGCCGCCCCGCCGGCCTGCGGCGCGGGTTCGGCCGTCGCCACCGGTGCCCGGTCGGCGATCTGCCGAGCCTGACGTTCACGCAATAGCGCGCGCATCTGCTCGGCGTCGAGCAGACCGGGGATACCGAGATAGTCGGCCTCCTCGGCGCTGCCCGCGAAGGTGGCGGTGCCGAAGGACGACCCGTCGTAGATCACCTGATCAAGCTCGGCGTCCGCGGCCAGCGCGACGAAGGGCTTCTCGTCCTCGCCCGGCTCGTCCTTCTGCTTGTTGGCGTCGATGAGCAGCTCGTCGTCGAGGCCGTCCTTCTCTCGGTGCGGCTTGCCGATGACGTGATCGCGCTGCAGTTCCAGTTGGGCGGCCAGATCCAGCAGCACCGGCACCGACGGCAGGAACACGCTCGCGGTCTCACCGGGCCTGCGGGCACGCACGAAACGCCCGATCGCCTGCGCGAAATACAGCGGCGTCGAGGCGCTGGTCGCGTACACGCCGACCGCCAGCCGCGGCACGTCGACGCCTTCGGACACCATGCGCACCGCGACCATCCACGGCTGGGTGCCCGCACTGAACTCGCCGATCCGCGCCGAGGACGTCGGATCGTCGGACAGCACCAGCACCGGCGGTGTCCCGGTGAGGTGTTCGAGCAGCTCGGCGTAGGCACGGGCGCGCTCCTGATCGGTCGCGATCACCAGCCCGCCCGCATCGGGCATGCCGGAGGAGCGCAGCTGCCCCAGGCGCATGTCGGCTGCCCGCAGCACCGCCGACATCCAGTCACCGGCCGGATCGAGGGCGGTCCGCCAGGCCCGCGCGGTCTGCTCGGCGTTGAGCGGTTCGCCCAGGCGGGCGGAGTACTCCTCGCCCGCGCTGTCGCGCCAGTGCGCCTCACCGGAATAGGCCAGGAAGACCACCGGGCGCACGACGCCGTCGGCGAGTGCCTCGGCGTAGCCGTAGGCGTGGTCGGCGCGTGAGCGTGGGAAGCCACCCTCGTCGGGTTCGTAGGTGACGAACGGGATCTGGCTGTCGTCGCTGCGGAAGGGCGTACCGGTCAGCGCCAGCCTGCGGGTCGCGTCGCCGAACGCCTCGGCGACCGCGTCGCCCCAGCTCTTGGCGTCACCGGCGTGGTGGATCTCGTCCAGGATCACGAGCGTGCGCCGGTTCTCGGTGCGCACCCGGTGCCTGGAGGGATGCGAGGCGACCTGCGCATAGGTCACCACCACACCGTGATAGTCGCCGGAGGTGCCACCGGTGCTGTTGGAGAACCGGGAGTCCAGCGCGATCCCGGCCCGCGCCGCCGACTGGGCCCACTGATGCTTGAGGTGCTCGGTGGGTGCGACCACGGTGATCTGGTCGACGGTGCGGTCGGCCAGCAACTCCGCGGCGACCCGCAGGGCGAAAGTGGTCTTACCCGCGCCCGGCGTGGCGACCGCGAGGAAGTCACGTGGTTTCGTCGCAAGGTATTTGGTGAGCGCACGCCTCTGCCAGGCGCGTAGCGCTCCTCCCGCCGCAGTGGCGCCACCCGAACCTGTCACGGAAGCCAACACTAACGGTCGGAGGCCGCGAGTCGCCAAACCGACGCGACGGGCGCGACCGGCGTCACAACACCCGTCCGGGTAACCAGCGGTTCACCTGCTGCCCGCCGACACGATGCCCGCCCCGTCCGGCCGATGCGGCGCGGGTGCGCGATGCTTGTCACACCATGAGCAACCTGTCAGGCACTCGCGCGAGCGCGGCCGCCCTCGCGCGCCGTGCGGGTGCCGGGACGGCGCGGGCGGGACGGCAGACCTGGCGGTTGGTGGTCAGGGTGGCGGTCAAGGCCTGGCAGGACTCGATCTTCGCCAAGTCGGCGGCGGCGGCATTCTGGCAGACCATGTCGCTGGCGCCGTTGTTGCTCGGCGTTCTCGGCAGCCTCGGCTATGTCGGTGGGTGGTTCGGCCCCGATACCGTCGAGATCGTCGAGTCCAAGATCCTCACCTTCAGCCGCGACCTGTTCAACCCGACGGTGGTGCACGACCTCATCGAACCGACGGTCCGCGATGTACTCGGCCAAGGTCGCGCGGCGTTCGTCTCGGTGGGTTTCGTGCTGTCGCTGTGGGCCGGTTCCTCGGCCATGGCCACCTTCGTCGACGCGATCGTGGAGGCGCACGACCAGCAGGATGCCAGGCATCCGGTCTGGCAGCGGATCTTCGCGCTCCTGCTGTACGTACAGTTCCTGGTGGCGGCGGTGTTCATCCTGCCGCTGATCGCCTTGGGGCCGGTCTTGATCGGGCGGGCCCTACCCGAGGGCTGGCGCGAGCCGGGGCTGCGGTTGATCGACGGGTTCTACTATCCGGGCGTCGGCCTGCTGTTGATCGTGGGATTGACCACGCTGTACAAGCTGGCCCTGCACACCACGCTGCCCTGGCATCGGCTCTTCGGCGGTGCACTGGTGGCCGGTGTGTTCTTCATGGCGGCCAGCGAGGGGCTGCGCCGTTATCTGGGATGGGTCACCCGCACCGGCGTCAGCTACGGCGCGCTGGCGACGCCCATCGCGTTCCTGTTGTTCACGTTCTTCCTCGCCTTCGCCGTCATCGTCGGCGCGGAGTTCAACGCGACCGTGCAGGAGTTCTGGCCGGCCCGGGCCACCAGGGTCGAGCAGGTGAAGGCGTGGCTGGCCGAGCAGGTGCGCGGTGAACCGTCCGAACCGGCGCCGGAGACCACCGGAGCATCGGCAAGGATCGAACCCACATGGGCCTCGCAGCCGCCGCGTTCGGATTCACCCGGCGACCAGACGCGGGGGGACCCGCCACTGGACAGCGCGCGATCCTCGCGCACCGGGCCGTAACGGCCGGGACGCGAGGGCACATCGGGCGCTCAGTCGCCCTTACGGAGCTGCTCGTAGACCTTCTTGCATTCCGGGCACACCGGCGAGCCGGGCTTGGGCGAGCGGGTCACCGGGAACACCTCACCGCACAGCGCGACGACATGGGTGCCCATGACCGCGCTCTCGGCGATCTTGTCCTTCTTCACGTAGTGGAAGAACTTGGGGGTGTCATCGCCGGTCGACTCGTCGGTAGTCGTATCGGGGCGAACCAGAGTGTCGGTACTCACGCCTTCCATGATGCCGCATCCCGTCCCCGGCGTCGTGACCACCGGGTGTGCGCCCCACCGCGGACAGTGGAAGACTCGGGGTATGCAGCAGCACGGCGATTCTTCCGACGCGAGCGTCGGCCGTGACGACTCGACCGGCGCGCCGATGCCGCCCCGGCCCCGCCGTTCTGCCGGCTACTTCCCCGGAGACGACAAACATCCGGTCCTGATCACCGAGGCCGCCCCGTCGCTCGAGGATCAGCACCGCGCCCGGGTCCGGCGATATCTGACGATCATGTCCTTCCGCATTCCGGCATTGATCCTGGCAGCGGTCGCCTACAGCGTCTTCAGCAATGCGCTGATCTCGATCCTGATCATCGTCGCCTCGATCCCGCTGCCGTGGATCGCGGTCCTGATCGCCAACGACCGCCCGCCCCGGGACAAGAACGAGCCCAGCCGCTGGGATCGGCCGCGTCCGGCGCTGGAATCGCGACCGCACAACGCCATCGACCGCTGAGCCCGGCGTTCCCAGGGTAGTGGCGGCCGCCACAGCCGGGCACGGTGGCAGAGTACCGATGTGCCTACGAATCGCTCGACCACCACGAGATCGCTGCTGACCGCCCTGTGCCCGGCCCTGCGCACCGCGCTGATCCGGGTCGGCTACAACGCCGACACCTTGCTGGAGGCTCTCGGCGCCGACGCGCACGCCGCACTCGGTCGCTCCGAACCGGTGCCGGTGCGCCGCGCCGCGCGCGCCGCGGGTGAACTCGGCACGCTGATCCGGCTACTGCTGCTCGGTGATCCGTTGCCGGAGGCCGAGGTCGGGGCCGCATTGGCACCGGTCGAGCTCGATCAGGCGGTCGCCGCAGGCCTGCTGGCTCGCGACGGCGACCAGGTGCGCGCGGCACTGGACCTGCGTCCGCTCGACACCGGCGCGGGCACCCGCTGGATCCTGTCCGATCTGGACGATTCGATGCGCAGGCGCACACTCACCGCCGACCACGTCCTCGGTGTGGGCCATGCCTCGCTGTCGTTGCTGCGAGCCACGCCGACCGAGCCGGTGGGCTCGGTGCTCGACCTCGGCACCGGATGCGGTGTGCAAGCCGTGCACGCCGCCTCCTATGCCGAGCGCGTCACCGCCACCGACGTCAACCCGCGCGCGCTGTGGCTGGCCGAGGCCACCGCCGCCCTCAACGAGCTGGATGTGGAGTTGCTGGAGGGCTCGTGGTTCGAGCAGGTGGCCGGACGCCGATTCGACCAGGTGGTGGCCAATCCGCCGTTCGTGGTCGGCCCGGCCCGTGTCGAGCACACCTACCGTGATTCCGGTCTCGCCCTCGACGGTGCCAGCGAGCTGGTGATCTCGCAGGCACCGCAGCTGCTCGCGCCCGGCGGCACCGCGGCGATGCTGGCAGCCTGGGTGCACGTGGCCGGACAGGACTGGCGGCAGCGGGTCTCCTCGTGGCTGCCCGCGCACGGTGTCGATGCCTGGGTGGTGCAGCGCGACGTCGCCGACCCCGCCCTCTACGTCGGCACCTGGCTGCGCGATGCGGGTTCGGACCCGCGCGATCAGCACGCCCAGCAGCGCGCCGAACAGTGGCTGGAGGCCTTCTCCGCCGCGGACGTCGAGGGCATCGGCTTCGGGTTCGTCTATCTGCGCGCGATCGATGGCCCCACCGAACTGCTCGCCGAGGATCTCACCCACGGCTTCGACGACCCGCTCGGCGCGGAAGCGACCCGCTACTTCCACCGCTCGGCCTGGTTGCGCGCCGTCGCCGCCGACAATGATCTGGCCTGGTCGGCGCGCTTCCGGGTCGATCCCGCGACCGCGCTCGATCGGGTGTATCTGCCCGGGCCACAGGGCTGGGAACAGCGGGTGGCCCGGCTGCACCGCGGCGACGGTCCGCGCTGGCAGCACGAAGTGGACGAGACCACAATCTCCCTGGTAGCGGGAATGCGACCGGACGGTCTGCCGTTGCACGAACTGATCGAACTGCTCGCCATCGCTCACGGATCCGACAGCGTCACGCCCGAGTTCGCGGCGGACGCGCTGGGAGTGGTGGCCGGATTGGTACGCCACGGGCTGATCGTTCCCGCATAGCGAGTCGCCCGGATCGGCCGAGGCAGGGCAGGGCCGTTCCCGTCGCGGGGTGTTCTCAGGAACTTCTCAGCCGAACGTGGCGAAAACCGCAGTTCAGAAGCGGTTTACCCGCGCCCGGTCAGGGAACTTTCCCTATGTCGGGTCCGTTGATCGGAGTGAGACACCACCGACAGGAGGCAAGTCATGACAAGCCCCGCCACCACTCGAGTGCGCGCCAGCGATTCGGACCTCGACGCCCAGAGCCCCGCCGCCGACCTGGTACGCGTGTACCTGAACGGGATCGGCCGTACGGCGCTGCTCACGGCGGCCGATGAGGTCGAGCTGGCCAAGCGCATCGAGGCGGGCCTCTATGCCCAGCACCTGCTGGAGACCGGCAAGCGATTGTCGGCCGCCCGCAAGCGCGATCTGGCCGTCATCGTCCGCGAAGGCCAGGCCGCCCGCTCGCATCTGCTGGAAGCCAACCTGCGTCTGGTCGTGTCCCTCGCCAAGCGCTACACCGGGCGCGGGATGCCCCTGCTGGACCTCATCCAGGAAGGCAACCTCGGCCTGATCCGCGCGATGGAGAAGTTCGACTACGCCAAGGGCTTCAAGTTCTCCACCTACGCCACCTGGTGGATCCGTCAGGCCATCACCCGTGGCATGGCAGATCAGAGCCGCACCATCCGGCTTCCCGTCCACCTGGTCGAGCAGGTCAACAAGCTGGCCAGGATCAAGCGTGAACTGCATCAGCAGCTGGGCCGTGAGGCGACCGATGACGAGCTGGCCAACGAATCGGGCATCCCGGTGGAGAAGATCGCCGATCTGCTCGATCACAGCCGCGATCCGGTGAGCCTGGACATGCCGGTCGGCAACGACGAGGAAGCCCCACTGGGCGACTTCATCGAGGATTCCGAGGCCACCTCCGCCGAAAGCGCCGTCATCGCCGGTCTGCTGCACCACGACGTCCGCAGTGTCCTCGCCACGCTGGACGAGCGCGAACAGCAGGTGATCCGATTGCGTTTCGGCCTCGACGACGGCCAGCCGCGCACTCTCGATCAGATCGGCAAGCTGTTCGGCCTGTCCCGTGAGCGGGTCCGCCAGATCGAACGCGAAGTGATGTCCAAACTGCGCAAGGGCGAGCGCGCCGACAGGCTGCGCGCCTACGCCAGCTGATCCGCCTCGGGCCGGCGACCCCGGCACGAGCCAGACCAGGTGACCACGCCGGTCACCATCCCGACGCCGACCGGTGTCCGCACGTCCCGCCCCCTCCGAGGCGTGCGAGCCGGTCGGCGTAAACGTTTGTGCCGGCGGCTATCCCGACGCCGGACCCGTGCACAACGGCACGGCCCATCCTGAGCCCGCACGGTCCGGCCTCCAGCGGCTGCTGGCGGGCACCTGGATCCGGCAGTCCCACAGACGACGGGCACGACGCACGCCGGCGTGGACCGGCAGCGAACGATTGGCTTATCGACACCCTGCCCAAGCGCCAACCCATACTCACGACGGGCGTCGCGTTCAGCCGAGCCTGCGCGGGCCGGTGTCGAAACGGCTGGGCTGGGGACCGATTCGGGCTCGCGCATACAGGATTTCGGCCGACGTCGGCGACGCGAGCACCGGATCGAAATACAGCTCGCGCATCTCGGGCAGATCATCGAACAGCGCCGAAATGCGTTGCGCCAGCTCGACCAACGCCGCCTTGTCCACCCGTGGGCTGGCCGGCGTGCCCGACAACAGCGGGGCCGCGCGCGGTGCGTCGATCAGCGCCGCGGCCTCATCCGGCGACAACGGCAGCGCGCGATAGGCGCGATCGCCCAGCATTTCGATGATCAACCCGGACAAGCCGAACTCGATCACCGAACCGAACGACGGATCATCCTGTACCCGCAGCACACAGCCCACGCCCTTGGTCGCCATGCGCTGAATGTGCAGCGCCGGTTCACCGCTGAGCGCGACGAGATCGGTGTACGCCTGACGCACCGCATCCGGGCGCCACAGGTCCAGCCGTACCCCGCTCAGGTCTGGCCGCCGCCGCCAGGCATCGCTGGTGGCCTTGGCGGCCACCGGATACCCGAGTTCCTCCGCCGCCGCGACCGCGGCATCGGCATCGCGCACCTCACGGAACTCCACCACCGAAATGCCGTAGCACTCCAGCAGCGCCACCGTCTCCAGGTCGGTCAAGCGGCGGCCGCCGGACTCGGCCATCCACCTCGCAACCAATTCGGTGGCTCGCACACTGTCGATACCGTCGGGCCGCACCACCGCCGACTGCGGCCGGTCGCGCCATTCCGCGTACCGACGCACCCGTGCCAGCGCTCGTGCGGCCCGCTCCGGGTCCGGATACGACGGAATGGAGCCGCGCACTGCCGACGCCCCGGCCCCACGCACCGCCAGCAGATTCGGAATACCCTGCTCGGCGATGAATGTGGTCAGGATCGGTTTACCCGCCTCCGGCACGGCCTCGGACGCGGAGCGGATCGCGGCGGCGAACTCACCGGTCGGCAACGGCACCGGTGGGGCGAAGACCACGATCACCGAATCGGCGTCGTCGGAACGCAACTGGGCCACGACAGCGTCGAAATAGTCGCCAGGGGTGGCTTGCGGGCCCAGATCCACTGGTTCCCCGACCGCCAGCCCCTCACCGCGAGCGGCGTCCACGGCGAGCCAGCCCAGCGCCGCACTGTTGCCGACCACCGCCAACCGCGCACCCGCGGGTAGCGGCTGGTAGCCGAGCAGCGCCGCGCAGTCGAACAACTCCGAGATCGAGTCGACCTGCACGATTCCGGCCTGCGCGAACAGATCCCGCACGATCGAGCGATCCATGTCACCGGCAGGCTGGGCGCGGGCCGCCAGCCGGCCGCTGCTGACCGCGACGATCGGTTTGGTCCGTGCCACCCGGCGCGCGATCCGGGAGAATTTGCGCGGATTACCGAAACTCTCCAGATACAGCAACACCACATCGGTGTCGGGATCGGTGTCCCAGTACTGCAACAGATCGTTGCCGGACACATCGGCACGGTTACCCGCGGAGACGAAGGTGGACAGTCCGAGATTGCGGGCCGCGGCCTCCCCGAGGATCGCCGCACCGAGGGGGCCGGACTGACAGAAGAAGCCGATCCGCCCGCGCCCCGGCAGCACCGGCGCCAGCGTGGCATTCAGCGCGATCCCGGGATCGGTATTGGCGATGCCGAGCGCGCTCGGCCCGACCACCCGCATACCGTGGCCCCGAGCGGCCGCCACCAGAGCACGCTCGGCCGCCCGACCCGCCTCGCCGGTCTCGCCGAAACCCGCGGTGAGCACCACCAATCCCTTGACGCCCTTGGCCATACAGTCGTCGAGCACCGAGCCGATCGACTCCGCGGGCACCGCCACCACCGCCAGATCCACCTCGTCGGGGATCTCCCGCACGGTCGCGTAGGCGCGCACGCCCCGCACCGAACGACGGGCCGGATTCACCGGGAACACCGGCCCTTGGAACGCCCCGGAGAGCAGGTTGGACAGCACCGCACCACCGACGCGTCCGGCACTCGGCGTAGCGCCGATGACGGCGATGGAGCGAGGCGCGAGCAGATTGCCGACACTGCGCGCCTCCGAAGCGCGTTCGCGCGCATCGCGTACCGACAACAGCGCCTCGGTCGGGTCGATCGCGAACTCCAGGTGCAGCACCGAACCGTCCCGGCTGCGCTCGACCTGATAGCCGGCTTCCCGGAACACCGTCACCATCACCGTGTTCTCGGCCAGCACCTCCGCCACGAAGGTCTCGATCTCGTTCTCGGCGGCCGCGCCGGCCAGATGCTCGAGCAGAATCGAACCGAGACCGCGGCCCTGATGCCCGTCGGCAACCACGAAGGCGACCTCCGCCGCGCGCGGTCCGGTGCGGTCGAGCAGTTCGTAGCGCCCGACCGCGATGATCGACTCGCCGAGCTCGGCCACCAGCCCCACCCGATTGTGATGATCGACATGGGTGGAGCGGTACAGATCCTTCGGCGAGATCCGCGGGTAGGGCCCGAAATACCGCAGATACCTGGTGCGATCCGACAGCGCGGCATGAAATTGCTGCAACCGTTCGGCGTCGTCGGGGGTGATCGGGCGCAGCCGCACCACACCGCCGTCAGAGGCCAGCACATCGGCGAACCAGTGTTGCGGCGGTGGCGGCGGCACCGCTGGGGTGTCCGGGGTGTCGATCTCAGTCACGGGGATCCTCCGGGTCGAGTCCGAGCGGGCCGAAGCACGCACGACGGGTGGCCAGCACGGCGGTATCGATGGCCCGTTGGGCACGGTCGAACCGGGCATCACCGGTTTCGGCGGTCCCGCCCGGGCCGTCCCAGCGCTGGAACGACACATCGGCGCCGTCGCTCATGGTGCGCGGTGGGTCGACCCGTGGTGCGGCGGCCCGCACCAGATCGATCCAGTCCTGCGGGATATCGGTCTCCGGTGCCAGCTCGCGATCCAGCGCGGCGGCCAGCAGATGAGTCCAGGCCCGCGGCACCACTCGGACCAGCCCGTATCCGCCCCCGCCCACCGCCAGCCAGCGCCCTTCGGCGTAGCGATCGGCCAGCTCGCGCATGGCGAGGAAGGCCGCGCGCTGCCCGTCCACCGACAGCTCCAGATCGGCGAGGGGATCTTCGCGGTGACTGTCGACCCCGCACTGGCTGACCACGATCTGTGGCCGGAACGCCGCGACCGCTCCCGGCACCACCGCATGAAACCCGCGCAACCACTGCGCGTCCCGGGTGCCGGGCAGTACCGGCAGGTTGATCGACGTGCCCGTGCCCGCACCGCTGCCGTTCTCCTCGGGCCAGCCGGTATTGGGCCACAGGGTGGCCGGATGCTGATGGATCGAGACGGTGAGCACCCGCGGATCGGCATAGAACGCGCGCTGTACGCCATCACCGTGATGGACATCGACATCGAGATAGGCGATGCGGTCGACACCGTGGTCGAGCAGCCATGAGATGGCCACCGCCGCATCGTTGTAGACGCAGAACCCGGCCGCCGAGGCAGGCATCGCGTGATGCATGCCACCACCGATGCTCACCGCCCGGCGGGTACGCCCCTCGGCGATCGCACGGGCCGCGGCCAGCGTTCCGCCGACGATCACCGAAGCGGCTTTGTGCATTCCGGGAAACACCGGGTTGTCGGCCGAGCCCAGGCCGAACGGCGGCGCGAGTGGCGGTTCACCGTGCGGCATGGGCGGCGCCACGGCGTGCTCGACGGCGTCGATGTATTCGGCGGTGTGGATCCGCAGCAGCTCCGAGGTACCGGCCTCGGCGGGCTCGAGCAATTCGACGCCGTCGAGTACGCCGAGACTGCGGGCCAGCGCCATCGTGTACGCCAGCCGGGCCGGCTTCATCGGATGCTGCGGCGTCCAGGTGTAGTCGAGGAACCGGTCGGTCCACACGACCGTCGCGGGGTCGGCGGGTCCCGGATGCGCGCCGGGCACTGCAGTGGCCATGCTCGCAACGCTAGCGGGAAGCGCAGCGCCCCGTTCGGCGTTCATATGCAGTAGAAATACAAGCATGAGCGAACACGGCGGTATGCCGTGCGCCGACAGGGTTCCCGACGCGCGACGCGTGCCGCTGTGGCGTGCGCGAATCGAGACGTCGCGTGGGTAGAATTCGTGCCGACGAAGGGGTAACAGGTGAAGGATCTGGTCGACACCACGGAGATGTACCTCCGTACCATCTACGACCTCGAGGAGGAGGGCGTGGTGCCCCTGCGTGCCCGGATCGCCGAGCGCCTCGAGCAGAGCGGGCCGACGGTCAGCCAGACGGTCGCCCGCATGGAACGCGACGGACTGCTGCTGGTGGCCGGTGACCGGCATCTCGAGCTGACCGACAAGGGCCGCAGCATGGCGGTCGCGGTGATGCGCAAGCACCGGCTGGCCGAGCGGCTGCTGGTCGACATCATCGGACTGGACTGGCAGAACGTGCACGCCGAGGCCTGTCGCTGGGAACATGTGATGAGCGAGGACGTCGAACGGCGCCTCGTCGAGGTGCTCAACCACCCCACCACCTCCCCCTACGGCAACCCCATCCCCGGGCTGGACGAGCTGGGTGTGGCCCCGATCGCGCCCGCCGACGAGAATCTGATCCGGCTCTCGGGGCTGGCGCACGGCCAGACCCACGCCGTGGTGGTCCGCAGGCTCGCCGAGCACATCCAGACCGACCCCGAGGTCATCAACCGGCTGCGTGAGGCCGGCGTCGTGCCCGACGCGAGGGTGACCGTCGAGACCAAGCCCGGCTCGGTGGTGATCACCGTGCCCGGCCACGAAGGGTTCGAGCTGTCGGACGAAATGGCCCATGCCGTCCAGGTGAAGCTGGTCTGACCGGTGAAACTTCTGGTCACCGGCGGTGCCGGTTATGTCGGTGGAGTGTGCGCGCAGGTCCTCATCGAGGACGGCCACGAGGTGGTCGTCCTCGACGATCTGTCCACGGGTAACGCCGACGGCGTTCCCGGCGGCGCCCGATTCGTCGAGGGCGATATCGCCGCGGCCGCGCCCGATCTGCTGGCGTCCGAAAAGTTCGACGGCGTCCTGCATTTCGCGGCCCAATCGCTGGTGGGCGAGTCGGTGCAGCAGCCGGAGAAATACTGGCACGGCAATGTGGTGAAAACACTGGAGCTGCTGGAGGCGATGCGCCGCACCGGCACCCAGCGACTGGTGTTCTCCTCCACCGCGGCGGTGTACGGCGAACCCGAGCAGGTGCCGATCACCGAAGACGCGCCGACCCGGCCGACCAACCCCTACGGGGCCTCGAAACTGGCGATCGACCACGCCATCACCTCGTATTCCATCGCGCACGGCCTCGCGGCCACCAGCCTGCGGTACTTCAACGTCGCGGGCGCCTACGGCGGGCTCGGTGAGAACCGGGTAGTGGAAACCCATCTCATTCCGCTGGTGCTGCAGGTCGCCGCCGGTCACCGCGAATCCATCGCGGTCTTCGGCACCGACTGGCCCACCCCCGACGGCACCGCCGTCCGGGACTACATCCACATCCGCGACCTCGCCGACGCCCACCTGCTCGCCCTGCGCTCGGCCGCGCCGGGCACTCACCGGGTGTTCAACCTCGGCAGCGGCACCGGGTTCTCGGTCCGCGAAGTGATCTCGGCCTGTGAACGGGTCACCGGGTTGCCCATCGCCGCCAAGGATTCGCCGCGGCGCGCAGGTGACCCGGCCGTGCTGATCGCCTCCAGCGATCGGGCGATCGCCGAACTCGGGTGGCGGCCCGAGCACAACGACCTCGACGAGATCGTCAGCGACGCCTGGAACTTCCTGCGCGAACTCGGCCCGCGCGCCCATAGCGCGATAGCCGGGCATCCGGGCGCTCTCGACGGCAGGTCACCATGATCGGTCGAGGTCGAGGTCGATGCCGAGATCGATGGCGGCCTCGCGACCACAGGTGATCAGCCGCTGCAACCGCTGCGGGTCCATCCCCGAGGTGAGTGCGGCGTCCAGCAACGCCGCCAACGGATGCTCGGGGTCGGCATCCAGCGCCGCCGCGAACGCGATACCGGCAAACGGCCCGTCACCGCGGGCGTAAGCGCAGTAACCGAGCAAGGTGGCGGCTTCGGCTCGGTCGGTGTCGGGCAGGCCACGTGTCATCATCGCCCACAGTTGTTCGGCGGCACCGGCGTGATCGGTGCCCGCGAGGGCGAACATGGCGTCACGCGCGTGCTTATCCCGCAGCGCCGCAGCCGATTCCGCGAGCTCGGCCGCCGACATCCGCACCCCTGATTCCACGTTCGCGATCTGCCACAGCAGATATTGCGCCGCGCGCCTGCTGTAGCCGATCCGATCGCCGCCGCCGGCCGCGTCGGCGAATCGCTGATGGGCCCGCGCGAGCGCCGGACCCATTTCCGCACACACCTGTTCACGCATCGCCAGGTCGACCGACACCGCCGCGATCAGTTCCGAACGCGACCGGCGAATCTGTTTGCCGTCGAGCACATGGCTCAGCGTGATCGGCGAGGCGGCCGGATCGGGCAGCACCCCGCGGCGGTCCGCGCCCAACACGCTCCACCACCCGTAGCCCGGTGCGATCGCCTGGACCGCCCACGCTCCGCACAGCGGTATGGAACGCAGCTCCAACTGCGCGGCCAATGCCGTGACCACCGAATCGCGTCCGGCTGTTCCCGGCTCGGGCTCGCTTCGGCGGTCGTCGATGACGCTCGCCAGCACCCCGACCACGCCCTGCTGATCACAGACCTCGGCCACCGTTGCGGCCAGTGTTCTGGACCCGTCGCCGGCCGGAGACGGTGTGAGGTCGAATCGTGCAACCACATCGATCAACGCACTGTCCGGGTCGCGCGGCGCGGCCCGCAACACCGCGACCACCAGCGAACGCACCGGCACGAAACCGAGAATCGCCGGCACTCCGGCCAGGAACTCCCCCGGCTCGGCGAGCCTGATCTCCCCGAGCCGCATATCGACCACGTCGCCCTCGGGGTGCACGAGGTCATCGGCGCCGGCGAGCTCATCGTTGCCCCCACGCTCAGCGTCGGGGCCACGCTCAGCAGGGTCACCGTCCGCAATCGCACCGTCGGCGCAGCTCAGGATCCCCGCTCGGCGCACTGCACCGATGCCAGGGTGTGGGCCGGATCGACCGGAGACACCGGGGCGCCGACGCTCGGCAGTCCCGCTCTCCGCGCCGAGTCCACCAGCGCATTCGGCCCCGCTCGCCGGATCTGTCCCCCTCGCTACATCGTGGATGCCGGTGGGTTCCACCGGCCCGACGCCGACCTTCGCACAGGTGCCGATTTCAGTGCTCGCAGAACCGCCGCACAGCTCGCCGAACCCTGGCCTCGGCTCACCGGAGCCGAACCATGGTGCCCACGGCCCGTGCAGCCCATCTGCCGCGGCGTCGATCGCTTCGATCGGGCCAGGCCTACGGCCTGTGGTCGATAGCGGGGCTATCGGCCCGAGCTGGACCGGCCCCGGCCCGTTCCCGCCGCCGCAACCGCCGTCCGGGCGTTCGGCGGCATCGACACGGCGGCATGCCCCGCAGCTTCCCGAACGGGCCGCGCGAGACGGTGATCTGCGGATTCCGCCGGCCCGAGTGCGGGCACACGCTGGTCCGGAATCACCAGGCGGTGGCGCGGAGTGCGCTACGCGGGTGTGGCCGGCCTGCTCACGCCCGGTGGGTTCGGTGGGTGTCGCGGGAGTCGTCATGGGTGCAGCCTGCCGGAGCACCGATTCGGCGGCCGCGACGCGACCTGGGCTTTCACCCGGCCTGTGGATAAGTTCGGCCTGTGGACAACTCCACGTTTCAGCTGGTCGCGACCTTGTTCACGGCGGTGTCGAACAATTGCTCCAACGCCTGCGCATCCGGCTCGCTGTCGCTGAACGACATATACGTCACCGCGATCCGTACGTCCCCGATCTGCCCGATCAGAGTGCTCATCGACTGGGTCAGTCCGGCTCCCCCGACATCTGGCCGCACCGTGCGTCGCAGCGCCATGGCATCGTCGGCCTCGATCTGCGGCGCCTGCCCCAGCTCCGTGGTCACCGTGCTCGACGCCCCGGACCGCGACACCCGGATCCGCTCGCAGTGCTGCACCTGATTGCGCAGCCGCAGTAGCGGCGCATCGGTGCGGGTCAGCTCCACGGTCAGGGTCGCGCGGGCGGCATCATCGGTGCCGACGGCGACGGCGAGACGGTCGGCTCCCGGGTGAGCCTCGGGCGGTGTGCATTCGGCAGGCTGCACGCTCGCGCCGGCCCCCACGCCGTCGAGATCGCCTGCGGCCTGTCCGGCGGCTTCGGCCGGCAGCACAACGGCGGGATATCCCTGCGGGAATTCCTCGGGCGCGGGGAGCAGGTCGGCCAAGGGAGTCTCGACCTGCTGAGTGACCGCAGTCGGCTCGGCCGGCACCGCCCGGCCGGACATCTCGCCCCCGCAGCCGGCGAGCAGCAGCGCGGTCACCGCCAGCGCGCCGCCGGCCACCGCGCGGCCACGCGACGATCTGTGCGTCGAATCCGGCACGCCCACCCGCCCCACTCTGCCAAACTCCTCTGGCAGCCCGCCCACGCCACGCCGACCGCCCTGGTCGTGCGTGCCCAGCCGGGAATGCTTGTGCCATCGACGCTGTTGCTCCCACAGAAGGGTCGATGTCTGCCCGCGCGCGAAGCAGTGCATCGCCCATGGGGGACAATGGACTGTGGTACACCACGCGACGCGGCGACCGGTGCGAGATACTGGCCCGTCGGCGTCGACACGTCGGGTGCGCCGCGCAGGAAGGAGTACGCGATGGACTACGAGTCGCGAATGTACGAACTGGAGTTCCCCGCTCCGCAGCTGTCGTCCGACGACGGTTCGGGTCCGGTCCTGGTGCACGGACTCGAGGGTTTCACCGATGCCGGCCACGCGGTGCGGCTGGCCACCACGCACCTGCGCGAGAGCCTGGAAAGTGAACTGGTGGCGTCGTTCGACGTGGACGAGCTACTCGACTACCGGTCGCGGCGTCCGCTGATGACGTTCAAGTCCGATCACTTCGCCGATTACGCCGAGCCCGAACTGAACCTGTGGGCGCTGCGCGACACCGCGGGCACCCCGTTCCTGCTGCTGTCGGGTCTGGAGCCGGATCTGCGCTGGGAGAAATTCACCACAGCCGTGCGTTTGCTGGCCGAGCAGTTGGGTGTGCGCCGCAGCATCGGCTTGAGCGCGATCCCGATGGCCATCCCGCACACCCGCCCGCTCGGCATCACCGCGCATTCGTCCAACCGCGACCTGATCGAGGAGAACCAGCGCTGGCCTGGTGAGCTGCAGGTGCCCGGCAGCGCCTCCTCGCTGCTGGAATACCGGATGGCCCAGCACGGGCACGAGTCGCTCGGCTTCTCGGTGCACGTGCCGCATTACCTGGCACAGACCGCCTACCCGGAGGCCGCGCAGACGCTGCTCGAACACGTCTGCGAGAACGCCGGCCTGGATATTCCGCTGGCTGCGCTCGGTGAGGCCGCGGCGCGGGTGCGCGAGCAGGTCAACGAACACATCGCGGGTAATTCCGAGGTCGAGACCGTCGTGCACGCCCTCGAGCGCCAGTACGACACCTTCGTTTCCGCGCAGGAACGCCAGTCGAGTCTGCTGGTCGGTGACGGTGAGCTGCCCAGCGGTGACGAGCTCGGCGCCGAATTCGAGCGCTTCCTCGCCGAACAGGGCGGATACGGCGACAACGGCTCCGGCAGCGGCGAAGACGACCCGCGCTGACCTGGATCGTTCCGACTCCGGCGGCCCGTAGGGTTGTCGGAGTGGATCTGACCGAACTGCTCGAGATACCGGGAACCGACGCCGACGCGCTGTACGAGTCGTTCGGGACGTGGGCGGCCGAGCAGGGGACCCCGTTGTATCCCGCGCAGGACGAGGCGCTGCTGGAGCTCGCCTCGGAGTCCAACGTCATTCTGGCCACCCCGACCGGCTCGGGGAAGTCATTGGTCGCGGTGGGTGCTCATCTGTTCGCGCTGACGCGCGGGCAGCGCACCTACTACACCGCACCGATCAAGGCACTGGTCAGTGAGAAGTTCTTCGCCCTGTGCGAGGTGTTCGGCGCCGAACGTGTCGGCATGGTCACCGGTGACGCGGCGGTCAATCCGGACGCTCCCATCATCTGCGCGACCGCCGAGATCCTGGCCAATCTGGCCCTGCGTGAGGGCGCCGAGGCCGATATCGGCCAGGTGGTGATGGATGAGTTCCATTTCTACGCCGACCCCGATCGCGGCTGGGCCTGGCAGGTACCGCTGCTGGAGTTGCCGCACGCGCAGTTCCTGCTCATGTCGGCGACGCTGGGCGAGGTCGATTTCTTCGCCACCGATCTGCGCAGGCGCACCGGCCGCTCCACCGCGGTCGTCGCCGGGACCGAGCGCCCGGTCCCGTTGACGTTCTCCTACGCGCGGACGCCGATCACCGAGACGCTCGAGGAGCTGGTCACCACCCATCAGGCGCCGGTCTATGTCGTACATTTCACCCAGGCCGCCGCGCTTGAGCGCGCGCAGGCGCTGACCAGCGTGAATTTCGCCAGCCGGGCCGAGAAGGACGCCATCGCCGAGGCCCTGGGCAGCTTCCGGTTCTCCGCGGGCTTCGGCAAGACCCTCTCACGGCTGATCCGCCACGGCATCGGCGTGCATCACGCCGGAATGCTGCCCAAATACCGCAGGCTGGTGGAGAAGCTGGCCCAGGACGGTTTGCTGAAGGTGGTGTGCGGCACCGACACCCTCGGCGTCGGCATCAACGTCCCGATCCGCACCGTGCTGCTGACCGGGCTGACCAAATATGACGGTGTGCGCACCCGCAGGCTCAAGGCCCGTGAGTTCCATCAGATCGCCGGGCGCGCCGGCCGCGCCGGGTACGACACCATGGGCACGGTGGTCGTGCAGGCACCCGAGCACGAGGTGGAGAACACACGGATGCTGGCCAAGGCCGGCGACGATCCGAAGAAGTTGCGCAAGGTGCAGCGGCGCAAGCCACCGGAAGGTTTCGTGTCCTGGAGCGAGGAGACCTTCGACCGGCTGGTGGCCGCGCCGCCGGAACCGATGGTGTCGCGCTTCGCGGTCACCAATTCGATGCTGCTCAATGTGATCGCCCGCCCCGGCAACTGCTTCGACGCCATGCGGCATCTGCTCGAGGACAATCACGAACCGCGCCCGGCGCAGCGCAAGCATATTCTGCGTGCGATCCGGTTGTATCGCGCGCTGCGCGATGCCGGTGTGGTGCAACAGCTTTCCGAACCCGATGACAAGGGCCGCATGGCGCGGCTCACCGTGGATCTACAACGCGATTTCGCGCTCGATCAGCCGCTGTCACCGTTCGCGCTGGCCGCGTTCGAACTGCTCGATGACCAATCTCCCAGCTATACCCTCGATGTGATCTCGCTCATCGAGTCGACGCTCGAGGATCCACGCCAGCTGCTGATGGCACAGCAGCACAAGGCCAGGGGCGAGGCCGTCGCGGAGATGAAGGCCGACGGCATCGACTACGACGAACGGATGGAACTGCTCGAAGAGGTCAGCTGGCCCAAGCCGCTGGCCGAGCTGATCGAACCGGCCTTCGAGACCTACCGGGCCGGGCACCCGTGGGTCTCGGAGTTCGCACCGTCACCGAAGTCGGTGGTGCGCGAGATGGTGGAACGGTCGATGACCTTCGCCGAGCTCATCTCCCACTACGAGCTCGCCCGCTCCGAAGGGGTGGTGCTGCGCTACCTGGCCGACGCCTATCGCGCGCTTCGCCGCACTGTGCCCGAGTCCGCGCGGACCGAGGAACTCGACGACATCACCGAGTGGCTGGGTGAGCTGATCCGGCAGGTGGATTCGAGTCTGCTCGACGAATGGGAACAGCTCACCAACCCCGGGGCGGAGACCGACGCCGAGCAGCTGGCGTTCGGCGCGGAGACCATCCGGCCGATCTCGGCCAATGAACGCGCCTTCCGGGTGCTGGTCCGCAATGCCATGTTCCGGCGAGTGGAGTTGGCGGCCCTGCGTAACTGGCAGGCGCTGGAGGAGCTCGGCACCGGACCGGACTGGGAGGCCGAACTCGCGGCCTACTTCGCCGAGTACGACACCATCGGCACCGGCCCCGACGCGCGGGGTCCGCAGATGTTCCGGGTCGAGACCAGGCCCGGTTTCTGGCAGGTGCGCCAAACCCTCGACGATCCGGCCGGCGATCATGGCTGGGCGATCGTGGGTGTGGTCGATCTCGCCGAGTCCGACGCGGCAGGTGAAGTGGTATTCGACGAGGTCACGGTGGTCGCGGGCTGACCGGGCACCGATCACCGGAACTCGAGGTTTGACGGATTCGATTCCGGGTAGGCGCCGCTGATACTGTTCTGCTCCGCTGCCCGACCGAAAGATCCATCGATGCCCGAATCCCCGTACCTGCTCGTCGACCCCGAGCGCGTGCGCGAGAACTACCGCGCCCTCGACGCCGCCCTGCTCCGGGCCGGCCGCAGGGCCCGGATCCGCTTCGCCGTGAAGGCCTGCCCGGTGCCGCAGGTCGTGC
>NZ_BAFY01000165.1 GCF_000308555.1 Nocardia cyriacigeorgica NBRC 100375
GACATATGCTGCCCAGCTTAGAGTGGGCTGGTAGGCGTGCGCGAACATCCGAGGACAGGAGAACTCGTGGGCAAGAAGAAGTCGGGCGCGGTCACCACGTTCGGGCACGGGACCGTCCGCGCGACGCCCGACCTCATGCGCGTCACGCTGTCGGTGGAAAGCCGCGCGAGCAAGGTGGCCCTTGCCTACGGCCGCGCCGGGGAGCGGGTCTCCGCGGTCACCGACTCGCTGCGCTCCTACGGCGTGCCGAGCACCGATATCGCCACCAGCGGGCTGTCGGTACGGGCCGAGACCGTCTGGGTGGAGGGCGGCGGCAACAAGGTCACCGGCTATCTGGCCACCACATCGTTGACGATCACCCTGCGCGATATCGGCGAGGATGCCGACCCCGGCCCCGCCACCATCATCGCGCACTGCGTGGACGCCGGCGGCGACGATGTGCGCCTGGGTGGCCTCGAACTCACCGTCGCCGACCCGGACGCCGTGCTCGGCGCCGCCCGCGACGCGGCCTGGGACGACGCGAAGGCCAAGGCCGAGCAGTACGCCGCCCGGGCCGGGCGCACCCTCGGCGCTGTCGTCGAGATCACCGAGGACACGTCCACGCCGGTCCCGGTCCCCCGGCCGCGGATGCGCGGCGCCACCGAAATCGCCTACGCCGCTGCGGCGGTGCCCGTGGAACTCGGCGAGTCCGAACTCGCCGCCGACCTGCGGGTCACCTGGGAACTCGACTGAGCTGCCGGATCTCAACGCTCCAGTAGCGCAAGGCATTCGACGTGATGAGTCGCCGGGAAGGCATCGAACGCGCGCAGGCCGCTGAGTTCGTAGCCCGCCGCCCGGTAAAGGCCGACGTCGCGGGCGAAGGAGGCGGGGTCGCAGCCGATGTGGACGATGCGCTCGGGCGCGAAGGAGGTGACCGCGCCGATGACGGCTTTGCCCGCGCCCGCGCGCGGCGGGTCCAGCACGACGACCTGCGGCGCGCGGGCGGTGTGCTCGGCCACCCAGCGTTCGACGCGACCGCCGCCCAGATGCAACCAGGGCAGGTCGGCCAGCGCGGCGGTGCCGTCGGCCACGGCGGCGCGTCCCGATTCCACCGCCAGCACCGCACCGGAAGGGCCGACCTGGTCGGCCAAGCGGGCCGCGAACACACCGACGCCGCTGTAGAGATCCCAGGCGGTGGCGCCGGGATCGAGGGCCGCCCATTCGGCCACCAGATCCGAATAGCGTTGCGCGGCATCACGGTGGGCCTGCCAGAAACCGGTCGCCGACAGTTCCCAGCGCCGGCCCGCCACATACTCCACGGTCCGCCCGCTGCCCTCGATCAGCCATTCGTCCCTGGCCGCGTGCGCGGCGGCGCGGTGGGCGGCTGCGCGTTGACGTTCGGCGTTGCCGGGGCGGGCCTCACCGCGACGGCCGCGCGGCCCCCCGCGCTTGCCGTGGTGGGGACGGTCACCGGCGCGCCCGCGGCGCGGACCCTCGCGCCCGGTATCGGCGCCGCTCTCGCCACGGCGATCGCGGTCGCGACCGAGGTCGGTCTCGACCGGGGGCGCCAATTCCACGATATGGCGGACGCCGTCGCCGTCGACCGCGATCACCAGGTCGGCGCCGGGCGTCCACAGCCGGTCGGCGATGCCGTCCAGCGCGCCGGGAACCGGCTGCGGGCAGCGCAGGTCGGCGATGACGTCGGTGCTGCGATACCGGTGGATACCCGCGCGGCCCGCCGCGTCGACCGGTAGGCGCACGCGGGTCCGCCAACCTCCGGTGCCGGTGCCCGCGCCCAGTGGTTCCACCACGATCTCCCGGTCCAGCCCCGCGATCCGGTGTAACTGCTCGGCCACCACCGCGGCCTTGAGTCCGCGCTGCGCGGCGGGCGTGGCATGCGAGAAGTCGCAGCAGCCCGCCCCACCCGGGCCCGATACCGGGCAGGTGGCGGGCACCCGGTCCGGTGAGGCCCCCACGATCTCGATCGCATCGGCCCGGCAGAACGATCCGCCCGCGTCCTCGGTGACGCGGGCGCGCACCAACTCGCCCGGCAGACCGTGCCGCACGAACACGACCCGGCCCTCGTGCCGCCCGACACAGAAGCCACCGTGGCCGGGCGGCCCCAGCCGGATCTCGAAGGTATGCCCGGACCAGTCGCTCATCGCCCGCGCTCGCCTCGCCCGGTCACGACCGGTCCTCGTACCCACGCCGCACCGCGCCGGGGGCGTCGGTCACCCCGGCCGCACGGGCTTTGGCCGAGGAGCTCAGCTGCCAGGGCACGCTGGTCACCATCACACCGGGTTCGAACAGCAACCTGCCCTTGAGCCGCAGCGCGCTCTGGTTGTGCAGCAACTGCTCCCACCAATGACCGACCACGTACTCCGGGATGAAGACGGTGACGACATCGCGTGGTGCGTCCTTGCGCACCCGCTTGACGTAGTCGAGCACCGGTTTGGTGATCTCGCGGTACGGCGATTCGATCACCTTCAGCGGCACGTTGATATCGCTTTGCTCCCATTCGCGCACCAGAGCTCTGGTGTCGGGGTCGTCGACGTTGACGGTGATGGCCTCGAGCGTGTCCGGACGGGTGGCGCGCGCGTAGGCGAGGGCCCGGCGGGTCGGCAGGTGCAGCCGCGAGACCAGCACGATCGAATGCGACCGGCTCGGCAGTACGCCGTCCCACTCGTGCTCGTCGAGTTCGCGGGCCACCGAATCGTAGTGGCGCCGAATCATCCTCATCACCACGAAGATCGCGACCATCACGAAAATGGCGATGTAGGCGCCGGCGAAGAACTTGGTGATCAGCACGATCACCAGCACGGTGCCGGTCATGGTCAGTCCGACGGCGTTGATCACCCGCGATCGCTTCATCCTCGCCCGCTGGGCGGGATCGGTTTCGGTGCGCAGGTGCCGCGTCCAATGGCGCAGCATGCCGAACTGGCTCAACACGAAGGAGACGAAGACGCCGACGATGTAGAGCTGGATCAGCTTGGTCACTTCGGCGTCGAAGAGCACCACGAAGGCGATGGCCGCGCCGGACAGGAACAGGATGCCGTTGCTGAAGGCCAGCCGGTCGCCGCGGGTGTGCAGCTGACGCGGCAGGTAGCGGTCCTGGGCGAGCACCGAACCCAGCACCGGGAACCCGTTGAAGGCGGTGTTCGCGGCCAGCACCAGGATGAGCGCAGTGACCACGGTGAGGAAGAAGAAGCCGATCGGGAAGCCCGCGAAGACGGTTTCGGCCAGCTGCGCGATCAGCGTCTTCTGGTGGTAGTCGGCGGGCGCGCCGATCAGGTGATCGGGGTTGTGCGCGTAGACAATGCCGATCTTCTGCGCCAGCATGATGATGCCCATCAGCAGGGTGATCGCGATGACGCCGAGCAGCAACAGCGTGGTCGCGGCGTTGCGCGACTTCGGCTTCCGGAACGCGGGCACACCGTTGCTGATGGCTTCGACACCCGTCAGCGCGGCGCACCCGGAGGAGAACGCGCGCGCGATCAAGAACGCGAAGGCGATGCCGTAGAGATGCTCCTCCTCGGCCTCCAGGCCGAAGCCCGCCGATTCGGCGGTGAGGTCCTCGCCGAAGACATAGATGCGCAGCAGACCCCAGCCGAGCATGAGGAACATGCCGAAGATGAAGGCGTAGGTGGGGATCGCGAAGGTCTTGCCCGACTCGCGCACCCCGCGCAGGTTGATGGCGGTCAGCAAGGCGATGGCCACCACCGCGAACAGCACCTTGTGGGTGGCGACGAACGGGATGGCCGAACCGATGTTGGAGGCCGCCGAGGAGATCGAGACCGCGACGGTCAGCACGTAATCCACCAGCAGCGCACTGCCGACCGTCAGGCCGGCATTGGGTCCGATGTTGGTGGTGGCCACCTCGTAATCGCCGCCACCCGACGGGTAGGCGTGCACGTTCTGGCGGTAGCTGGCGACCACCACGGCCATCACGATCGCCACCGCGATGCCGACCCACGGCGCGTACACGAAGGCCGAGATCCCGGCCGCCGACAGCACCAGGAAGATCTCCTCGGGCGCGTAAGCGACCGACGACATGGCATCGGAGGCGAAAATGGGCAGCGCGATTCGCTTCGGCAGCAAGGTATGACCGAGCGAATCACTGCGGAACGGCCTGCCGAGCAGCATCCGCTTCGCCGCTGTCGTCAACTTGGACACTGGAGCGAGCATAGGCCCCGCCGAAACACCGCGTCCCAGGACGTCACGGTAGTTCCCCTGTTCGATGCGTTGCCGACATGTTTGATGTGACCTGGTGGGGGGAACATGGCTGCGGGGACATGCGGCGAGTACGGTTCGATCCCGGACGGACGAGCAGACCGGACGCCACGGTTTCCAGGAACGAGGTTGCACGGTGTACGTAGTGATCATGGGGTGCGGACGCGTCGGTTCGTCGCTGGCGCGCGCCCTGGTCCGGATAGGTCACGAAGTCGCCGTGATCGACCGCGATCAGAGCGCGTTCCGGCGGCTGGGCGCGGACTTCCCCGGTGAGCGTGTGCTCGGGGTCGGATTCGACCGAGACGTGCTGACCCGGGCCGGAATCGAACGCGCGGGCGCCTTCGCCGCGGTGTCCTCCGGCGATAACTCCAACATCATCTCCGCGCGCGTGGCCAGGGAGATGTTCGGCGTCGAACGCGTGGTCGCGCGGATCTACGACGCCAAACGCGCCGCCGTCTACGAACGGCTCGGCATTCCCACCATCGCCACCGTGCCGTGGACCACCGACCGCTTCCTGCACACGCTGATCGGCGACGCGGGCACCACCACGTGGCGCGATCCCACCGGCACGGTCGCCGTCGCCCAGCTGACCCTGCACGAGGACTGGTACGGGCGCACGGTGCGCGACCTGGAACGGACCGTCGGCGCGCGGGTGGCGTTCATCATCCGCTTCGGCCAGGGCGTGCTGCCGGAGAGCAAAACCGTGGTGCAGGCCGACGACATCATCTATGTGGCCGCCACATCAGGGTCGGTCGGCGAAGCCGTCGCCCTCGCCGGTAAGCCCCCAGCGAACGAGGACTGAGATATGAAGGTGGCCATTGCCGGCGCCGGAGCCGTCGGCCGATCCATCGCCAGGGAGCTGCTGCGCAGCGGACATCAGGTGATGCTGCTCGAACGTCAACTCGACCACATCGACCCCGCGGCCATCCCGGACGCGATCTGGGTGCACGCCGACGCCTGCGAGCTCGCCCTGCTCGAGGACGCCGACCTGGAGACCTATGAGGTCGTCATCGCCGCGACCGGCGACGACAAGGCCAATCTCGTGCACAGCCTGCTCGCCAAGACCGAATTCGGTGTGCGCCGGGTGGTGGCACGGGTCAACGATCCTCGCAACGAATGGCTTTTCGACGGCTCCTGGGGCGTGGACGTCGCGGTCTCGACTCCCCGGCTGCTGGCCTCGCTGGTGGAGGAGGCGGTGTCGGTCGGTGATCTGGTGCGCTTGATGACGCTGCGGCAGGGCCAGGCGAATCTGGTCGAACTGACCCTCCCACCGGACACGTCACTGGCAGGCAAGCCGGTGCGCACCCTGAAGCTGCCCCGCGATACCGCGCTGGTGACGATCCTGCGCGGCGGTCGGGTCATCGTGCCCGAGGCCGACGACCCGTTCGAAGGTGAGGACGAATTGCTGTTCGTCACCTCACCCGAGGGTGAGGAGGAGCTGCGCGCGGCCCTCGCCTCGCACACCGCCGCGTCCTGAGCCCTGCGTTCAGGAGGCCACCTGCAATTCGGCGCGCAGCTTGTTCAGCGCCCGGTGCTGCATCACGCGCACCACGCCCGGGCTGGTGCCGATGGCGTCGGCGGTCTCGGCCGCGGTCCAGCCGAGAATGATTCGCATCACCAGCACCTCGCGGTGCACGGGGGCGAGCACCTGCATCAGCTGACGGGTGGCGCGCTGGCGTTCGGATACCAGGGCCCGTTCCTCGGGACCGGCCGCCGGTGAGGCGGTATCGGGCATCTCATCGGTCGGATAGACCGGGTGGGTCTGGGCGCGGCGGAAGGCGTCGGCGACCTTGTTCGCCGCGATGCCGTAGACGAAGGCCAGAAACGACTTGCCCTGCTCCCGGTAGCGCGGGATGGCGTGCACGGTGGCAAGCATGACCTCCTGCACGACGTCGTCGGCGGTGACCTGAAGGTGTGCGGTGCTGCCCATCCGGGACCGGCAGTAGCGGTACACCAGCGGGTGGATCAGCCGCAGAACATCGCTGATGGCGTGGCTGTCGCCCGCGGCGGCCGGCCCGATGAGGATGTTCAGTTCGGCCGAGATCCGGCGGCTCTCCGACAGGGCCGGATTGTCCTGCCTGCGGCCCGTACGGGTGGTGGCGGTGGTGCGCTGGGTAGCCAATTCGCCAGTCCTCTCAGCGATCGTTCTCGGTGATGACAACGATCCTGCGCCGGGGGAGAGGCTGCCGACAGATACCCCAGGGTGGGTAGGGCCCCACCTTCGCGGCGGGTCCAGGCGACCCGCGGAATCAGATCTTGGCGTGGCGGCCGCCCGTATGGCGGGCGGCGACGGGCAGATGTCCCGCCCGGCGCACCGCCCACACCGTGACGGTGAGCGCCACCGCCGTCAGCGGCCAGCCCATCGCGATGCGGGCGAAGGCGAGCCAGCCCGTGTGGTCGGTGTCGTAGAAGTGCGACTGCACCAGATACCGCGAGCCGAACACCAGCACCCAGGCCAGCGTGGCGATGTCGTAGAGCCGGATCATCCGGCGATCGGCGCGCCATTCGGTGCCGTGCCCGTTGAGCACACCCCAGATGACGCCGACCAGGGGCCGGCGCACCAGGATCGAGGCGAGGAACACGCCCGCGTACACCAGGCTGGTGTAGATGCCGAACAGGAAGAAGCCCTTGGCCTCCCCCATCCGGTAGGCGATGAAGGCGCAGATGCCGACGCCGATGAAACCGGAGATCGCCGGCTGCACCGGGTCCCGGCGCACCAGCCGCCAGACCAGGATCGCCGCGGCCACCCCGAGCGAAGCCCAGATCGCGGCGGTGAGCCCGGCCAGGGTGTTGACCGGGACAAAGACCAGAACCGGAAGGGTCGAATAGATCAGACCACTGAAGCCACCGAGCTGTTCGAGCAGCGTCTGCTGGCGGGCTACCTCGGCCTCGACCTCCTCACCAGCGGTACCGGCGGGCGCGGGCTCCGGTGCGGTAGTGGTGGTGAGTTCGGCGGGCGTCGGTAGGTTCTCGTCGCTCGATGGCATACGTCAGCTGTTCCCGCGCAATTCGTAGTAGGGGTTGTACATGACCTTGCGGCCGTCACGGTCGCCGACGCGACCGCGGACCATGATGCGCCGTCCCGATTCGATACCGGGGATGCGCTTGCGCCCGATCCACACCAGGGTGATGGCGTCGGTGCCGTCGTAGAACTCCGCCTGCACACTCGCGCCGGCGGATTGGGGGCACGCCTCGACACTGCGAAGGCGCCCCAGCATCGTCGCTTCGTCGCCGCGGCGACACTCCGATGCCAGGCAGGCTCCCGAGGCGTCGGCCGTTTCGGCCAGCTCCTCGGCGTCGAGCTGATCGATGTCCTCGGTCAGTCTGCGTCCGAGCCTGCGAAAATATCCCGAGGCGGGGTTCGAAGCCGCCTTTCTTCCTCCGAAGGAAGACATCGCTCGGTCTCCTGTAGAGCTGATGGACGCGGGTCGCACGACCATCTCGTTGTTCGCACGACCGTCTGCGGCCGTACACCCGCCACTGTAGATGGGCGACCACCGCACCGCTACGCTCACCTCCGATGTTCGACTCACCCACGCCCGCCGTCGTTGTCGGGCTCCCAGGTACCGGCTCCGACGCCCACTTCGCGCGCCGCGCGTTCGAGCCCGCATGCGCCGCGCGCGGACTCGACCTCATCGCCGTCGATCCGGACCCTCGCGCGGTCGTCGACAGCTATGTCGCGGCCCTCGACGAGGCCGCACGCCGTGGCCCGGTGCTGGTGGCGGGAATCTCACTCGGGGCCGCGGTGGCCCTCGAATGGGCGAGCTCTCGCCCCGAGGCCGCGGCCGGGGTGATCGCCGCGTTGCCGGCGTGGACCGGACCCGACAGCAGCGGCTGTCCTGCTGCCGCCAGCGCGGCCGGTACCGCGGCGGCCCTGCGTGCCGACGGCCTCGACGAGGTGGTGGCGCGGATGCGGGCAGGCAGTCCCGCATGGCTCGGCGAGGCGCTGGATCGGTCCTGGCGCTCCCAATGGCCGGATCTGCCGCAGGCGCTGGAGGAAGCGGCAGCCTACAAGTGGCCGGAGCCGCAACGCCTGGAAACCCTGACCACGCCGGTGGCGGTGGTCGGAGCCCTCGACGATCCGGTACATCCGTGGCCGGTCGCCCAGGAATGGGCCGCGCTGATCGCGACATCGGTGCTGGCCGAACTCACCCTCGACGAACTCGGCGCCGATCCGGCCGTCCTCGGCCATCTGGGCCTGGCCGCCTTCGGCTGAGCCCGACGGCGCCGTTCCGCCGGGCTCTCGCCCCGTATACCGGCGCGCTAGTTACGGCCGAGCTGCTGCATGGCCGAACCGTCGGCACCGCGGCGGGGCTGATCGGGCATCACCGGACGGCCCGCACCCGGCGCGATACCCGGCACCACTCCCGGAGTGCCCTGCTGGGCGGCCAGCGCCTGCTGCTGGGCCGCAATGGCCTGCTGCTGGGCCTGGATCTGCTGCTGGTGGGCCGCCGCGAGCTGATCGGCCAGTTCCTGTGGCAGCACCACCGGCAGCGGTTCACGCACGGGCAACGGGTCGGTGCCACGGCGGATCACCGTTTCCGCCAGGATCGCCCGCGCCGCCGTGACCAGCGGGGTGTCGGCATCGGCGGCGCCCGATGGGCCCGCGGCCACCAGCCGGACCATCCAGCGATAGCCGTCCACACCGATGAAGCGC
>NZ_BAFY01000164.1 GCF_000308555.1 Nocardia cyriacigeorgica NBRC 100375
GCCCGCGCGCACCGCGAGCAACGCCGAGACCAGATCGGGGACGGTGGCGACGACGCGGCGGGTCCGCCCGTGCAGGGCCAGCCGGTCGTCGATGGGACCGCGCGCCCGCCCGACCCTGGAGATGCTCAGATGCGCGGCGCCGGCGTAGGCCGCGACGGTCACCTTGTCGGTGATCAGCGGATGGTCCGGGGTCGCTACGCCGACCCAGCGGTCGAGCAGGACGTGCTGGACGACGGTCTCCGGGTCGGTGTGGTCGAGGACGCCGACCTCGACGTCCACCCGCCCCTCGCGCAACGCGCCCGCGCCATCGATGGTGTCGGGCAGGAAGTGCAGGGTGACACCGGGCGCCTCGGCGCGCACGGCCGCCAGCAGGGGCGCGCAGAGTTCGGCGAGCACGCCGTCCCCGGCCCGGATGGTGAACCCGCGCTTGAGCGTTGACGGGTCGAGGGCCGCGCGCGGAGTGAGCAGCGCACGGCCCTGGTCGACGAGGCGGCTCACCTCGTGGCGGAGTTCCAGCGCCCGTGGGGTCGGCACCAGGTTGCGCCCGGCTCGCACCAGCAGCGGATCGCCGAGCACGCGGCGAAGACGTGCGAGTGTGCGGCTCATCGCGGGTGCGGAGGTGTGCAACCGTTCGGCGGCCAGCGTCACGCTGTTGGTCTCCAGCAACGCGTCCAGCGCGACCAGCAGGTTCATATCCAGCGACTCCACCGGCGGATTATCGCCAGCGCAACGAGCAGGCAGCAAACTTGCCGCGCCGGATAATCCGAAGCCCAGGCGGCCGGATGCGCGGGGCCGGCGGCGGATCCGGGCAGAGCGTCAGGAGTCGCCGGCGTAGGCGTCCTGCGCGATCGGCGCGCTGTTCTGTGGTGGCGCGCCGGAGCTGCGACGGTTGCCGAGCACCTGGTAGGCAGCCGGGCGGATGGGGCGGACCCATTGCGCGGCCCGCGCGGCGCGCGGCAGCTTCACCCCCATGTCGGCGAGCAGGTCGTCGAGGTTCTGGATGGCGAACGGTTCGATGGCGGTTCCGTGCGCGTGCCTGCCACCGGTGCGCTCTTCGAGCCAGGCCAGGCGGCGGTCGGTGTGTTCGGCCATGGCCTCGGCGGTGGGCAACGTCAGATCTCCGGTCAGCAACGCGGCGGTCCAATGCGCGGCGGCCTCGGCTCCCAACGCGCTGATCAGCGAGGAGTTGTAGCCGGCGAAGCTCAGATGGGGCACGCCGAGCGGCAGGATGTGCCGGTACAGGCGGAAGTTGCCGTTGTCGTCGGTGAGTTGCCGCTGGATGTACGGGGTCAGGAACGGCACCCGCTGCTGGAAGCCGGTGGCGCAGACGACGATATCGGCCGGGATGCGTTCGCCGTCGGACAGGATGGCCGCCGGCCCGGTGGGCCCGGCATGCAGTTCGGCGATGGTCGTCTCGCGCCGGACGGTGATGCGCCCCTCGGCGACCTGCTCGAAGAAGCCCTCGGTCGCCACACTCACCGATTGGTCGGCGACGTTTTCGATTGTGCTCGGCGGCATCAGGCCGAGCTCGCCCAGTTGAAGACGTTTGGCGGCCAGCGCCTGCACCAGATCCAGATTGCTCTCGCGGAACGACCGCGCCGGACCGTGCAGGAACCGTTCGAAGCGACCGGGCTCCTGATGCCGGAAGTGGGCTGCACCGGTCCTGGTCAGCAGGAGTCGCTCGGCGTCGACCCCCGGGGCGAGTTTGCGTGGCACCTTCCAGGTGAGCCGGCGCGCCAGCATCGTGGTCGAGGCAGCGACCTGGCTGACGGCCTCGGCCAGATCGCAGGCCGAGCGTCCGTAGCCGACGATGACGACGTTCTGGTCGCGCACCGCCTCCACGTCGACGAACTGCGAGGCGTGTCCGAGCGCGCCGCCACCGGCCTGGTAGGCGTCCTCACCGCGGAAGTACGGCATATAGGGCTCGCTGAACACGCCGTTGGCGATCACCAGGTGATCGCAGGAGGTGCGCTGGATGCCGTCGCCCTCGCGAATTTCGAGCAGCCAGCCGCCGTCCACCGGGTCCGCGGCCACGACCTCGGTGCGCAGCCGCAGCGTGCTTTCGAAACCGAACCGGCGCACGTATCCGGCGAGGTACTCCTGCATCTGCTGCCCGTCGGGCACGCGCGGCCAGTCGGCGGGCATGGGATGGTCGGAGAAGTGGTAGGTGTGCTTGCTCGTCTGCGCACGCAGGCCCGGATAACGCCTGGTGGCGCTCCACACCCCACCGACGTCGGGGGTTCGGTCGAACACCTCGACCGAAAAGCCTGCCCGACTCAGCACTTTCGCGCAGGCCAAACCTGCGATACCCGCACCGACGATTCCGATACGGTTCCCGCTCCTCATGCGCAGGAGACTACGTCGCCGCGGCCCGCCAGCAAAGCGGAGCCCCGGTCACGGCCGCCGACGCGCCGGTCGCTACGGGCCCCGGCGAACGTCGAGTGGGCTGCCGGGTCGTGCCCGTGGCCGAGACCATGGGCAACGATGGTCCCGTTCCGCGTACCTGGCAAACCTTCAGCAGCCAGACCCGACAGGCGTCTCACGACGACGGGCGCACCCGGGCCGGTGGGCTCTCCAGGTGGACGACTTTCATCGCGGTCATCTCATCGAGTAGCTCGGGGCCGTATCCGAATCCGTTGCCCGAGCGCCCTCGCGGCTGCGCCGCACCGCCCGGCGCACCGCCGAAGACCGCGTTGACTTTCACCGTGCCGACCGGCAGCTCATGCCAGGCCCGCTGAGCATTGGCCATCGACGCGGTCAAGATCGTCGCTGCCAGTCCGTAATCACCGCAGCGTGCCTGGGACAGGCCGGCCTCGAAATCCGGCACCACCCGCACGGGGGCCACCGGCCCGAAGGTCTCTTCCCGCATGATCGTCATATCCGGGGAACAGTCGACGAGCACGGTCGCGGGATAGACCGCGCCCTCCCCTTCGGGGATCCGTCCGCCGACCAGAATCCGCGCCCCGCGACTCTCGGCCTCGGTGACCTGATCGTGCACCTGCGCGCGCTGCCTGGCGTCGACAAGCGGCTGCGGATCGCGGTTCCACTCCTCGGCTCTGGCACACAGCGCGTCGATGAACGGCTCGGCGATCCGTGCGTGCACGTAGACGCGTTCCACCGACGTGCAGATCTGCCCGGCGTTGGCGAAGGCGCCCAGCGCCGCCTGCTCGGCGGCCCACTCGGGGTCGACGTCCGCGTCGATCAGCAGTGGGTCGTTGCCTCCGTTCTCCAGCAGCACCTTGGCCCCGGTGCGCGCGGCGGCCGCACTGATCCGTCGTCCGGTCTCGCTACTACCGACATGGGCGATCACGTCCACGAGCGAGGAGGCGGCCAGCAGCGCGCCGGTCTCGGCGCCGCCGCCGACGGTACGGATCACCGAGTCCGGCAGATGCTCGGCCAGCAGCCGGCCCAGTAGCTCACCGGTGCGCGAGCAGCGTTCGCTCGGCTTGTGCAGCACCGTGTTCCCGGTGGCGAGCGCGGCGCCGAGCAGCCCGCAGGCGATGGCGACCGGGTCGTTCCACGGGGTCAGCGCGAGCACGACACCACGGGGTTGCGGGATCATGAAATCGGCGGCCGTCCGATCGCCCTGCAACGACCGGCCCCGGTGCACGGGACCCAGCTCCGCGTACTGGTCGAGCGTCCCCGCGCCCGCGAGCACGCCCTCGCGTCCGGACTCCCGCGGACGCCCGGTTTCCCGTTCGAGCATGATCGCGAGCTCATCGGCGGCGGTGCGCACCGCGTCCGCCGCCCGGTGCAGCATGGCACCCCGCTCGGCGGCGGCGACCGCTGCCCAGCCGGGCTGGGCATCCCGGACCGCCAGTACCGCTTCCTCGATGCCGCCCGCTGCGACCGATACCGGCGATGACATTGCGCCGACCGTATCCTGCACATGGCCAGGTGCCTCGGATATCTGTGTCATGGGGCTCGAATACCCGGTGCCGAGCCGGGAAACCTCGGCCGCCGTCCGAGGCGGACGCATACAGCCCTGACCGTGGTCCGCGCGATCGACCGGTCTGATGAGATCAGGCCCGCTCCCGCGTCCACACCGTCCCGCGGCGCTCGTACTCCATGACTTCTTCGACAGCGAGGGCCGTCGCCGATCCCAACTCCCGCTGCACCAGCCACAGCGCGAGATCCAGCCCGGAGGTCACCCCACCGGTGGTGACCAGATCGCCGTCGTCGACGACTCGCGCTCGGGTGATCAGGCCGCCTTCCCGCTCCAGCTGCCCGACCAGCCGATGATGGGTCGTGCACGGCCGGCCCCGGGTGAGCCCGGCCGCCGACAGCAGCATCGCACCGACGCAGACCGAGGCCATGGTCAGTCCGTCCCGCCGGGCGGCCGCCAACAGCCGGGGCAGGTGGCCCCGGCTGATCTCGGTGGGGACGCCGGGTGCACCCGGCGGCAATCCGTAGCCACCGCCGGGCACCAGGATCACTTCGGCCCGGTGCGGCGCCCACCCGGCTCGGACGTCGATCGCGGTGCCCGACATCAAGACGACCGGACCGGGATCAGCCGCGGTGACCAGTTCCACCTGGGCGCGGGAGTCGAAATGCGTTGCGTAACCCAGCACTTCCAACGGCGCGAAGATATCCAGGTCGTCGACCCCGTCGAAGACGAGAATCTGCACCCGCCACGGGGCGGGATCGCCGCGTCGGCGCCTCGTCGGTGACGGTTGCGCCGTCGGCATCGCCAGGAAACCGGCACCGGTGGCGGCGCCGACACCGGCCCGCAGCACGGTCCGCCGATTCATGCCCGGTCCTCGTGCTCGAGGTGCCGCCCCGGCACGCGACCTCCGACGCGCCGGCGTGAGCTCCGCCCGATCACGCGGAGAAGTAGGGGTCGTCCAGCACGTATCGCCAGGACCCGTCCCGGCCACGCCGCGCGATCTCGGTAGAGGTGGAGACCACAGCGGCACCGCCCGGTCCCACACCGGAAACGACGGCGTCATTGGAGATCATCGCCAAGTCACCGGCGACATGCAGGCGGCGGGGGCGCAGTTCGATGGTGGCCCCGGACCCGATCATCTCGCCGAGCGCCGCCCGGATCGCCTCGGTTCCGGCCTGGCTCTGACCAGGGGCCGAGAACAGCAGTGCCGCAGGCTCATACAGTGCCATCAAGGCATCGAGATCGCCGGCGTTGAAGTGCATGGCGAACAGAGTCGCCAGCTCGGCCGGCGAGCCGGCTCCCACGCTGTCGGCACCGATCCGCACCGGACGATCGCCCCATCCCGCGGAGTCGACGAGGTCGAACCAGGTGATCGGGCCGTGCGTCGGGTAGTACAGCCGGCAGATCTGGCCGGGAAAATTGAACGGGCTGCCCTTGGCCGGATTGTCGCGCACCTGCCTGGCCAGCATCTCCCCGAACGCGTATCCGAGGTCGTGGCGCGGCCACACCGCGTGCACTCGCTGCGCGAAACCCTCCGGCAGCAGGTCCCGGTCGCGCCCGACGATGTCGACACCGGTGCCGCGCTGCACCAGCGCCTCCACCGGGCCGAAGCGATGGGCGATGCCGTCGACGGTGTGCAGGGCGACGGCATTCCACACCGTCTGCACCCGCGACTCCTCGACGCCGTGGCTGCGGAGGAATTCCGCGGCGGCGTCGGCGCCGTCCACCTCGAACCGTTGATCGCCGTTCGCGTGATCGGTGGCCCCGAGATCGTGCAGGATGCTGCCGAGATAGACCAGCTCGTCGTCGTAGTCCACCCCTGGCCGCAGCCCTTCGGCCCTGGCGACCTCCCGCGCGTACAGGTAGGCGCGGACGCAATGGTTGTAGACCAGCGGTGGCGACACCCGCGCCACGAGTGCGTCGGCCGCGAGTGCGAGTTCCGAAGTGGGCAGGTCGAACTGGGCCCGGTCGGCTTGTTGAACGGTCATCGTTTTCCCTTCCGAATGTGCCCACTCAGTCTCTGTTCGGAAGCGACCACCGCCCAGTGGCCGGATAGCCAATGTCCGCTAAATTCTGGCCAGCCGTCCGGAATGCTGAAAGCCGGCGCGGTAGGCCTGCGGCGAGGTCCGGGCAACCCGGGCGAAGTGGTATCGCAGCGTCGCCGCGGTGCCGAAACCCGAAGCCTCGGCGATGCGATCGATCGACAGATCCGAGGTCTCGAGCAGTTGCTGAGCCCGGTGCACCCGGGCTCGGAGCAACCACTGCAGCGGTGTGGTCCCGATCTCGGCCCGGAACCGGCGGTTCAAGCTGCGCACGCTGAGGGCTCCGTGCGCGGCGATGTCGTCAAGGGTCAGCGGTCGATGCAGGTTGGCTTGCATCCAGTCGAGCACCGGCTGCAACGAGGCGTCGCAATCCTCCGGGTCGGTGTGTGCGATGAATTGCGCTTGCCCGCCGCCACGTTGCGGCGGCATGACGAGTCGCCGCGCGGTGTCGGCGGCGACTCGCGCCCCGAGGTCGCGGCGCACCATGTGCAGGCACAGATCGAGTCCGGCCGCCACACCGGCCGAGGTGAGCACGGAGCCGTTGTCGACGAACAACACCGATGGGTCGACCTCGACGCGCGGATACCGGCGAGCAAGTTCGGCAGCGTGTTCCCAGTGGGTCGTCGCCCGCGCCCCGTCAAGTAACCCGGTAGCCGCCAGGGTGAACGCACCGACGCAGACCGAGGCCAAACGCGCGCCGCGTGCGGCGGCGTCCAGCAGTGCACGACGAACGGGCTCGGCGGGCTCGTCGAGGAACTCGGTGCGGCCCGGGATCATGACGGTGTCCGCCTCGGCGAGGCAGTCGAGGTCCCATTCCGATTGCAGCCGGACAGCGCCGTGTACCGCCGCCGCGCCCGCGCTACCGCCCGGGGTCACCACGCGGATGTCGTAGTACTGCTCGCCGAGCATGGTGTTCGCCGCTCCGAACACCATGCCGGGAAGCATCACTTCGAAGCCGATCACCGAATCCGGAGCCAGGACCGCTACCACCGTCATGGCCAGAATTTAGCGCATCATGGTGTACTGGCCAGTCGGACGCTTCTCACTCGAGCACCACCTGGACGCTCACTGAATCAGGCCACACACTGGTCTTCTCGGCGCCGAACTCGTCCGCCGGAGTCACCCGAGGTGCCCGATCCGATGTGGACGACATCATGGACTCCCGCGGCTGGGGAGACCGAGCGCCACGACGATCGAGCGGTAGAGTCAGCCGATATGAGCAGATCACTGACGCACTCCCGCGCCGATGCCTGACTCTGTCGGACACGTCGGTACGCCGGTCATCGTCGACCGGGCGGGATTGTGGGACGCCGAGGCGCTCAGCGATGTCGCCGCGGCGACCTTCCCGCTCGCGTGCCCGCCCGGCGCGACCGCCGACGATATCGAGATCTTCATCTCCGAGGTGCTGTCGGGCGAACGATTCGGCGAGTACCTCTCGGATCCGTCGCGCACGGTGCTCAAGGCGATGGCGGGCGGTGAGATCGTCGGCTACGCGATGCTGGTCGGCGGTGAGCCCGCCGATCCGGAGGTCGCCGCGGCGGTCGAGCCACGGCCGGTGGTCGAGATCAGCAAGATGTATGTGCTGCCCGGCCACCACGGGACAGGGGTGTCCACGGCGCTGATGGTTGCGGCGCTCGATCGAGCTCGCGAGGACGGCTATCCGGGTGTGTGGCTCGGGGTGAATCAGGAGAACGCACGGGCGCAACGCTTCTACGCCAAGCATGGTTTCGACACCGTCGGCACCAAGACCTTCACCGTCGGCAACCAGGTCCACCACGATTACGTGATGCAGCTGGTGTTCTGAGGTCGGCTCAGGCCAGCATGCGCGCTTTCAAGGTCGCGATCTCGGTATCGGTCAGGCCGAGACCGGTACGCACGTAGTTGTCGAAGCTGCCATAGGTCGCGGTGGCTTGATCGAAGGCGGCATCGAGCCAGGCCGCGTCGACGCCGTTGAGCAGATCGCCCGGTTCGGCGCCGCGGTACCGGTTCGACAGCAGGTAATCCTCGGTGACGGTGGCGCGGTCGACGCCGAGGACGCTCAACAGCACCGCGGCCGTCCAGCCGGTGCGGTCCTTGCCCGCCGTGCAGTGGAACAGCACGGCGCCGCCGTCGGCGGCCTGCGCGTTCTCGATGACGTCACGCAGCACCGAAGCGATGGCCGCGTTGGCACCGGGGGCGGTGATGAAGGCGCGATACATCTCGGCGCCGCCGGCCAGGCTCGACACCAGCTGCGGCAGCGGCGCGCCGCCGATCACGTCGTACCAGTTCGCCCGCGCGCCCGCGGGCACCCGGTCCGGGGCGAGCGCGCGTTCGTAGACGGTGCGCAGGTCGTCGACGTCGCGCACCTTGCGCTCGGTGAGTTCGGCCAGGTCGGCCGGGGTGAGGTGATCGAGCTGATCGGTACGGAACACCAGTCCGGTGCGGACCGTTCGACCGTCGATGGTGCGATATCCGCCGAGGTCGCGGGCATTACGCGCACCCTCGAGGTGGAGCGAGCGATCGATGGCGAGTGCGCTCGACGCGGACGGTGGATCGGCGGGTGCGACAGCGGCGGCGGGCCCGAAGGCGATGGCCGCCCCGGCAACCAGCGCGATCGGCACACGCAGCCCGTAACCGACCATGGTGGAACGGTGGACCATGGCGAAGCTCCCCTCATCGGCGCGTGGTGCCCGGCCCGTCATGCCACCGGCTCCCACCGCAATTCCCGCCCAGCAAACCAAGCCGGAGTCCGTGCGGTCAAGCCCGTTTCGGCGAGTCGCGGCCGATCACACCGCGTCGGAGCCGACCGGATCCAGCGGTCCGACGTGGCGATATTCCGCGACCGGCGCCGCACTCGCTCGGCTCAGGCCGTCACTTCGAACCGCGACAGGGCCAGCAGACGCGAGATCGCGCGCAGGTACTTCTTGCGGTAGCCACCATCGAGCATCTCCTGGGAGAAGATCTCGTCGAGCTTGGCGCCGGACACCGTGACGGGCACACTGGCGTCGTAGAGCCGGTCGGCCAGCACCACGATGCGCAGCGCCACGGCCTGATCGGTGACCGGGTGCACGCCGGAGATGTAGACCGAGGAGACGCCGGAGATCAGCGCACCGTACTTGGACGGGTGCAGGGTGCTCAGGTGCTTCAGCAGCTCGTCGTAATCGTCCAGGGTCGACCCGGGGGTGGCGGCGGCGCGCTCGGCGAGCTCGTCGGGCGAGGTGGGTTCGGGTGCGGGCGGCAGGTCGCGGTGGCGGTAGTCGGGACCGTCGACGCGCACGGCCTCGAAGATCGCGCCCAGCTTCTTGATCTCGCGCATGAAGTCCTGTGCGGCGAAACGGCCCTCGCCGAGCTGGCCCGGCAGGGTGTTGGAGGTCGCCGCGATGGACACGCCACTGGCCGACAGCTCGGTGAGCAGGCGCGAGACCAGCATGGTGTCGCCCGGATCGTCGAGCTCGAATTCGTCGATGCACAGCACGCTGTTGGCGCTGAGCCGCTCGACAGCATTGGTGAAACCGAGCGCGCCGACGAGGTTGGTGAGCTCGCCGAAGGTGCCGAACGATTTGGGTGCCGGCGCGCTGTGGAAGATCGAGGCCAACAGGTGGGTCTTGCCGACACCGAAGCCGCCGTCGAGGTAGAGCCCGGCACCGTCGACCTGCTTCTTCTTACCGAACAGGCTCTTCTTCGAGGCGGCCTTGTGGATCTTGGCGACCTGTCCGGCGAACTCCTCGGCCTTGCGCACCGCGGCGGCCTGGCTCGGTTCGTTCGGGTCGGGAATGTAGGAGGCGAAGCTGACCTCGTCGAACATGGGTGGCGGCACCATCTGGGCGACGAGTTGATCCGCCGGAACCTCCGGATGGCGATCGACGAGGCGTTCTTGCATGGGCGAAGCCTAATGACGTGGTGTGATCTGTCTTCATGCAGCGTATCCACAATGCGATCCAGCTCACAGGACTGACCGACGAGGAACTCTTCCGGCTCTACGGCTACCCCACCGGGCTCGACCGCCCATGGGTGCGAGCCAATTTCGTGTCCAGCATCGACGGCGCCGTCACCAGCGACGGCCGGTCGGCCGGTTTGGGCACCGACGCCGACCGCACAGTGTTCTTCGCACTGCGCGAGCTGGCCGATGTGGTGCTGGTCGGGGCGGGTACCGCGCGGACGGAGAACTACGGTCCCGCCAAGACCGATCCGGCTCTGCGGCGCCGGCTCGCCGAACTGGGCATCGGCGGCCATCCCGAAGGCACACCCCCGCCCATCGCCGTGGTGACCGCCAGCGCCGCCCTCGACCCCTTCGGACGGCTGTTCCCCGAACCTGCCGGAACCGATGATGCCGCGCGCAATTCCCCTGCCGGCGCACAGAAGACCGCGACGCCATCCGCGAACCGGGTCGCCCCGCTGATCATCACCACCGCGGCGGCGCCCGCCATCCGCAAGCAGCAGCTCGCCGATGCCGGGGCGGAGGTGATCGAAGCCGGTGATGTGGCGGTGTCGCCGCAGGCCGCCCTCGACGCGCTGGCCGAGCGTGGGCTGCTGCGGGTGCTGTGTGAGGGCGGGCCGCGGCTGTTCGGTGATCTGCTGTCCGCGGACTGCGTCGACGAACTGTGCCTGACCACCTCGCCGGTACTGATCGGCGGCACCGCAGCGCGAATCTCGCTGTCGCGCGAGGAGTTCCGGGTGCCGATGCGCCCGGCCCACATTCTGCTGGACGAGGACGCCACGACGCTCATCCGGTGGGTGCGGTGCTGAGGGCCTGTGTGAAACACGGCACGAGACCTGGCAGGGTGTAACGCATGCGCTGGACTCGGGCCGTGGTACCGGCCTCGATACTTTCGATCATGATCGCCGGATGCGGGGCCGGACCCTCGGATCGCCCCGGCGTGGCCATCGAACGTCCGCCGGTCGCGGGCGAGGCCACCACCTCGGCCGCGGCCGCGGCGCCGCCGCAGGCCGAAGTGCCGAAAATCGATCTGAGCTGGCGGGAGTGCACCACGCCGACGCTCGATCTGCTCGGTCTCGGCCCGGCCCCCGAGGGACTGGTGCTCGAATGCGCCGAGTATTCGACGCCGATCGATGCCTCGGGTGCGATTCTCGGTTCCTTCCGCAACGGCGCCATTCGCGCCCGCCTACCGCAGACGCCCGCCGATGCGGCGCCGGTGGTGCTCACCTCCGGCACCGACCGTTCCTCCACCGCGACCCTGGCCGGGCTGGCGGTCGGACCGGCCAACGCGATCCTGGCCCAGCGCCCGATCGTGGCCGTGGACCGGCGCGGCATCGGCAGCTCGCAGCCGATCGACTGCCTGCCGCCCGAGATCCGCGCCGCCATGCACGACAACGCCCAGTTCTCGCCCGGCGGTGACCAGATCGAAACGATGGCCGAGCTGAGCCAGGATGCCACCATCGCCTGCCGCGACTTCCTGCAGCCCTACGACGGCACCTTCGACGCCGCGCACGCCGCCGACGATATCGAGCAGCTGCGCAAGCAATGGCAGGTCGACCACATCGCGTTGCTCGGCACCGGCAACGGTGCGCTGGTCGCGATGGCCTATGCCCGCAAGTTCGGCGACCACCTGTCGCGCCTGGTGCTCGATTCGCCGCACGCGGTGGGTGTGGACGCGGTGACCAAGGGCGAACAGCAGGTGCAGGGCGCGGAGGCGGCATTGACGGCGTTCGCCCAGCGCTGCGTCGGCCTGAAGTGCTCGCTGGGGCCCGATCCACGCGGCAAGGTCACCGAACTGCTCGGCAAGGCCACCGCCGGGCAGCTCGGCGACATTTCGGCAAACGGCTTGCTCACCGCGATCACCGGCTTCCTCGGCAGCCCGCGCAGCGACCAGAACAACCGGGTGACCGAACTCGCCGACGCGCTCTCGGCCGCCGACCGCGGCGACCTCGCGCCCTTGGACAATCAGATCCAGCGCGCCACCTCGGCCACCGCCGACGACGGCCAGTTCGTCAACGGCTGCACCGACACCCAGCAGCCGCCCACCGCGGGCCAGGCCGCCGGACTGGCCGAGGACTGGGGCGCCAAGTACCCGGTGTTCGGCCGCGCCGCCGCGATCTCGCTGCTGACCTGCTCGGCATGGCCGGTGCTCACCCCGCCGGCGGCCCCGGAGAAGCTCGCGCTTCCGGTGCTGGTACTGGCCGGGGTGGCCGATCCGGTCAGCGGTGCCGGTCAGGCGTCGGTCACCGGCGCACTCGGGCGCGCGGGCGCGCGCAATGCCACCCTCACCTGGCAGGGCTACGGCCACCCGGTGTCCAACCACTCCGGCTGCGCGCAGCGCGCGGTGGTCGAGTACCTGAAGGACGCGAAGCTGCCCGCCGACGGCACCGCCTGCCCGGCCTGAGCGGCGGCGGTGCGCACCTCCCCGGCCCGCACTGCGGCGCGATCGCAGACCCCGCCTCTGGCACGCCGAGGCGGGTCCGGGCAACCATCTGGGCACGATCCGGTGTACCGTGCCCCAGTGTTACTTCGACAGCTCGAGCCCCGGACAGCTCGCACCACCGCCGAGGTGATCAAGTTCGCACTGTGGCCCCTTGCGGTCATGACCGTGCTGAACAGGGTCCTCATCAAGGCTGTCAATGGTTTCGTCACAGACGATTATCGGCCCGTCTACCAGGCGTCGCTGGATTTCCTCAACGGTCGCGCGGTTTACACGGCCAATTTCGACTCGGTCGATCCGCACTACCTGTATCCGCCCAGTGGCACCCTGCTCATCGCGCCGATCGCGATCATCGACTACGAGAAGTCGCGCTGGCTGTTCATCCTGCTGAACGCCATCGCCATCCTGATCGCGTGGTATCTGCTGCTTCGGCTGTTCAACTACACGCTGAAGTCGATCGCCGCGCCCGCACTGCTGCTGGCGATGTTCATGTCCGAGACGGTGATCAACACGCTGGTGTTCACCAACGTCAATGGCTGCCTGCTGCTGGCGGAGCTGCTGTTCATCATGCTGCTGTTGCAACGGCGGGACCTGTGGTCGGGGGCGATACTCGGATTGACGATCGCCGTCAAACCCACGCTCGCGCCCTTGCTGCTGATCGCGGCGGCGCGCGGGCAGTGGAAGGTGTTCATCACCGCGCTCGGTGTGCCGCTGGCACTCAACGCGATCGCCTGGCCGCTGATGAAGGACGCGAGCTCCTTCCTGACCCGAACCGGCCCGTACATCCTGGAAACCCGGGACTACTTCAACAGCGCGATCTCCGGCAACGCCGAATACTTCGGGCTGCCCGCGTGGCTGACCTGGACCATGCGGCTGGCCATGTGCGTCATCGTGGCGCTGACGCTGTGGCTGCTGTACCGGTACTACCGCGAGGACGAGCTGTTCTTCGTCTGCACCGCCTCCGGTGTACTGCTGATCGCGTCGTGGCTGCTGTCGTCGCTGGGCCAGATGTACTACTCGATGCTGGTGTTCCCGTTCCTGATGACGGTGGTGCTGCGCAATTCGGTACTGCGCAACTGGCCGGCCTGGCTCGCCATCTTCGGGTTCCTCAGCTACGACAAATGGCTGTCGGATCGCTGGCAGAGCCTCGGCCGCAATATCGAATACCTGCGGATCACCTTCGGCTGGGGTCTGCTGCTGATCGTGGTGTTCTGCGTGCTGGGTGACCGGTATCTGGCCGCGCGCCGGGAAGGCCGGCTGAAGTTCGGTATCGATCCCGCGTGGATGGCCTCCGCCCCGGACCCGCGCGGTCCGGCCGAGCCGGCCTCGGTGACGTCCACCGGCACCATCGACGCCGATCAGCCGAGTTCACCCGCCCCTCGCACCGAACGAGCACGCGATCGGGCAGGAGAAGCGGACAGCGACACAGCGACGGCGGAGGACAAGCGCATTACCGTGGAGTGATGAGCTCCGAATCGGATACCTCCCTGCCCGCCCCGCGGATCCAGCTGACGCCGCAGGAGTGGAAGGCCAAGCTGAGTCCCGAAGAGTTCGCGGTGCTGCGTGAGGCGGCCACCGAGCGGCCCTTCGTGGGCGAATACACCGACACCAAGACCGAGGGCGTCTACACCTGCCGGGCTTGCGGCGCCGAACTGTTCCGCAGTACGGAAAAGTTCGACTCGCACTGCGGCTGGCCGTCGTTCTTCGATCCGGCCGACTCCGACGCGGTGATCCTGCGAGCGGACAACTCGCTCGGCATGCGCCGGGTCGAGGTGCTGTGCGCGAACTGCCACAGCCACCTCGGGCACGTCTTCGAGGGGGAGGGCTACCAGACACCCACCGACAAGCGTTACTGCATCAATTCCATCGCGCTGCGGCTGCACCCCTCGGACACCGCAACCCGCCAGTAACCCGACGTGCCGTGCGCAAACGGTACGCAGCCATGCGTGAGTGCGCATGCCCCGAAAGTTCGGGGCATGCGCGGTGGACCGCTCAGGGCAGTGCGGTCATCAGTTGCTCGACCTCGACCCGCGGCCCGGTGAAGAACGGCACTTCCTCACGCACATGCAGGCGGGCCTCGGTGGCGCGCAGATCGCGCATCAGGTCCACGATGCGGTGCAGTTCCGGCGCCTCGAAGGCCAGGATCCACTCGTAGTCGCCGAGCGCGAACGAGCTGACCGTGTTGGCCCGCACGTCGGGGTAGCCGCGGGCGGCCTTGCCGTGGTCGGCCAGCATTTTGCGGCGTTCCTCGTCGGGCAGCAGATACCACTCGTAGGACCGCACGAACGGGTAGACGCAGATGTAGTTGCCCGGGTCTTCGCCGGCCAGGAAAGCCGGGATGTGGCTCTTGTTGAACTCGGCCGGCCGATGGATGGCCACATTGCTCCACACCGGGGCGCTGGCCTTGCCGAGTGCGGTGGTGCGGCGGAAGTCGGCGTAGACGGCCTGGAGATCTTCGACGCGTTCGGCGTGCGTCCACAGCATGAAGTCGGCGTCGGCGCGCATGCCCGCGACGTCGTAGATGCCGCGCAGCACCACGCCGCGGTCCTCGAGACCGTCGAAGAAGGCGCGCGCCTCCTTGATCGCCGCCTCCCGGTCCTCGCCCAGCGCACCGGGTTGCACCTGGAACACCGAGAACATCAGGTACCGAATGGTCGAATTGAGAGCCTGGTAATCGAGTCGCGCCATGCCCCCATCGTGCCACTCGGGACTTCTTGCGCCGCCGTCATCCCCACCACACCGCAACGGCGATGGCGGTGCCCGGGCCGGTCCGAGTCGGTCGGCCCGGAGCATCCTGCCCATCAACCACTAGTTCATCATTTTCTGTATACAGATATTTCTGTACTATTGGGCTCGTGGAGACCTCGCTGCATCACGACGCCCTGGCACGGTTCGGTCATGCGCTGTCGGACCCGACTCGCACCCGGATCCTGCTGCGCCTGCGCGAAGGCCCCGGTTACCCGTCGGAGCTGGCCGAGCAGATCGGTGTGACGCGGCAGATCCTGTCCAACCATCTCGCCTGTTTGCGCGGGTGCGGGCTGGTGGTCGCGGTGCCCGAGGGCCGACGCAACCGCTACGAGCTGGCCGATGCCCGGATCTCGGCCGCGCTGTCGGATCTGCTCGGGTTGGTGCTGGTGGTGGATCCGGCGTGCTGCCCCGAGGCCGAAACGCGGGAGTGCTGCTGATGCGATCGCTGGACACGCCCATGGCACGATCCGGGCCGAGCGCCGACCGAAAAGCGTTGCTGGCCCGGCGGATCCGCTGGTTCGTCGCCGCGACCATCTCCTACAACGTGATCGAGGCGATCATCGCGCTCACCGAGGGCACACGCGTGTCGTCCACGGCGCTGATCGGGTTCGGTCTGGATTCGGTGATCGAGGTGGCCTCGGCCGCCGCGGTGGCGTGGCAATTCGCCGGTCGCGATCCCGAGCGGCGGGAGAAACTCGCCCTGCGGATCATCGCGTTGTCCTTCTTCGCTCTCGCCGCCTACGTCACGATCGAATCGATGCGTGGCCTGCTCGGAATCGGCGACACCGGACACTCCCCCATCGGTATCGCGCTCGCGGCGGTGAGCCTGGTCGTCATGCCGGTGCTGTCGTGGGCGCAGCGCCGCGCCGGACGCGAACTCGGGTCCGCCTCGGCCGTCGCGGACTCCAAACAAACCCTGCTGTGCACGTACCTGTCGGCCGTATTGCTGGCCGGTTTGCTGCTCAACAGCCTGTTCGGCTGGTCCTGGGCCGATCCCGTCGCCGCCCTGGTCATCGCCGCCGTCGCGGTGAAGGAAGGCCGCGACGCCTGGAAAGGCGATGCGTGCTGCGCCCTGCCCACGGCCGCACCCCGCGCGAGCGGGGCTGCCGGTCACGACTGCGACTGCTGCGACAACTGAACTCGGCGCCCGCGACGAGGGGGCGCAGGTAGCCGCTGCGTCACGGCACCGCGTGTCGGTTCACCCACGGCGGGCGCGATGACTCGCGACTACCACCGTGCGGCCGGACACCACGCCTGCCCACCCGATCGCAGCACACCGCTATGCCTCACCGCTGTCCCATCGCTCGCCGGCCGCGCCCGGTCAACTCAGCGCAGCTGCAATGTGGTCAGCGGCGGCGGTGGCGGAAGCGACGCAGGCGGGCACACCGACGCCGTGCAGGTACGCGCCGGTGATGGCCAAGGTGTCGAATTCGCCGGTGACGGACTCGATCTCGGCGATGCGCTCGGTGTGGCCCGGCGCGTACTGCGCCAGGGCGCCAGGCCAGCGCTGAACGGTGGCCGAGAGCGGGGAGAGGGGGACGCCGGTGACGGTGGACAGGTCGGCGACGGCCGCGGCGACGAGTTCGCCGTCGGGCCACCCGAGCACCGCGTCGTCACCGAATTTTCCGAAGGAGGCGCGCACCAGAGCGATCTCACGTTCGGCGAGATGCGGCCATTTGCGGCTGGACAGGGTGAAGGCCTTGGCGCTCAGCGGTTCTCCGGTGGCGACGAGGACGCCGGAGTTCTGCGGCAGCGGCGTGTCGCGGGGTAGGGCGAGTGCGACCACGGCCGAGGAGGACAGTTCGATGCCGGCGAGAAGCGACGACGCGACGGGTACCTCCTGTGCGAGCAGGTGTGCCGTCACCGGGGCGGGCGTGGCGAGGACGACGGCGTCCACCGCACCGACCGGCTCGAGCCGCCACCCGGTGGCCGTGCTGGTGAGTTCGGTGGCTTCGCCGGTGACGAACTTCGCACCGGACCGGTCCGCGAGGGCTTCGAGCAGAACCCGGTACCCGTCACGGATCCCCCCGAACACCGGTGCGTCCGACGGCGGGGGCAGTGCGGCCGAGACCGCGGCGGTCAGGCTGGATGCGCCCTTGTCCAGGGCGGCGGCGAGGGTGGGCAGCGCCGCGCGGACGCCGATGGAGCGGGAGCTGCCCGCGTACACCCCACCCAGCAGCGGGTCGACGCTGCGTTCGGCGACCTCGGCGCCGAACCGGTCCGCGACCAGGCTGTACACGTCGGTATCCGAGCCCGGTTGCCAGGTGAACGGCAGGCCGGGTTCGGCCGCGACTCGCTCGAGCGTCGCCTGCGACACCAGCCCGCGCAGTGATTCGGCTTCGGAGGGGATGCCCATCAGCGTCCGCGCCGGCAGCGCGTGGGTGCTCCCCTCGGACCAGATCAGCGGTCGCAACCCGCCGGGCCGCACCAGCTGATCGTCGAGCCCGAGCTCCGACAGCAGCTCGATCACCTCGGGCCGACGCCCGACGAACGCTTCGGCTCCCAGGTCGACCGGGTCACCGTTGATCTCACCGGTATAGAGAATTCCGCCCAGCCGATCGCCCCGTTCGAGCACGACGATCTCGGCGTCGGGCCCGAGCAGGCCGCGCAACCGATACGCCGCGACCAATCCGCTGATACCACCGCCGACGACCGCGATTCTCATAGGTCGACGGTAATCCCCGCCGGAATTCTTCGGTCGTGGTGGTGGGTGAAATACCTGGTCACTGCCGTGAGACGCGGCCGAGATCACACCGTGGGCCGAGGTGCCCTGCCGGGAAACTGCGCCCCGAACCGAGGTGTGCCGGGAACGTTGTTCGTATCGTGGCCGACGTCACCGGCCGCACAAGTCTCGTCGAGGCGGTATTCGCCGAACTATCCGGGCATGGACGGGTTGTTCGTATACGGTGACCGCTCGATCGCCCGATTGCGCCGCCAGTATCTGCGTACACCCCGCAGCTCCCGCGACACACGAGCTGCCCGCGCCGCGGTATCCGCCGCACGCGTCGCGCCGGGATCGTCCGCGCCGCTAAGCTCCGCCCCGGCGTCCGCATCGGATTTCTTTGCGCCCCAACCGAAAATCCGCTTCATGCGGTGATTTTATGGCAGCGCACCGACAGATTCGGGCCTGTCTCCGGACTCCGGGTGCACCGCACACGGGACACCCGTCCGGCCGACGTCACAAACTGTGGACGAGTTCGACCAGCGCGGTGATCACACCCGGGTCGGTGTCGGGCAGCACTCCGTGGCCGAGGTTGAAGATATGACCGGTGGCGCCGAGGGTGATCGCCTCGTCGGCCTCGCCTGCGATCCTGCGGGCCTCGGATTCCACCGCGTCCCATCCGGCGAACAGAATCGCCGGATCCAGGTTGCCCTGCAACGCTTTTCCGGGACCGACCCGGCGCACCGCCTCGGTCAACGGCACCCGCCAGTCCACGCCGACCACGTCGGCGCCCGCCTCCCCCATCGCGCCGAGCAGCTCACCGGTCCCCACCCCGAAATGGATGCGCGGCACACCCGCAGCGGCGACTTCGGCGAACACCCGCTCCGAATGCGGCAGCACGAACCTGCGGTAGTCGGCCTGCGAGAGCGCGCCGGCCCAGGAGTCGAACACCTGCACCGCGTCGACTCCGGCCGCGAGCTGGGCCTGTAGGAAGGCGATGGTGATATCGGTGAGCACGCCGAGCAACTCGTGCCAGGTCTGCGGGTCGGCGTGCATCATCGCCTTGGTGCGCTCGTGATGCTTGCTCGGACCGCCCTCGACCAGGTACGACGCCAGCGTGAAGGGTGCGCCGGCGAACCCGATCAACGGCGTCTGCCCGAGTGCGTCGAGCAGCAGCCCGATCCCGTCGGTCACGGCACCGACCTCCTCCGGCCGCAGTCGCGGCAGGGCACGCACATCGGCGGTGGAGCGCACCGGCGCGGCCACCACCGGGCCGACGCCGGGCACGATGTCGAGATCGATGCCTGCCGCCTTGAGCGGAACCACGATGTCGGAGAACAGGATTGCCGCGTCCACACCGTGACGGCGGATCGGCTGCATGGTGATCTCGCAGACCAGTTCCGGATCGAAGCAGGACTCCAGCATGCCGATGCCCGCGCGCAGTTCCCGGTACTCCGGCAGCGAGCGGCCCGCTTGGCGCATGAACCACACCGGACGCCTGCTCGGCTCGCCGCCGGTGGCGGCGGCCAGGAAGGGGGCATCGGTCAACCGGCGGCGCGTCTGTGTGCTCACCATCGTTATCGTAGGCGGGTCCACCCGCCCCTCAGCGGCGCGCCTCCGACTGCGCCGGGGACGGTAGGTCTACCGTCACCTCTCGTGACACCGCTCGACTACCGCGACGGCGCCGCATCGACCGAGGGCTCCGACGGCGAACCAGCTTCCTTTCGTGCCGCGGTCGAGGCGATGGGCACCGCATCAGTGCATCCCCGGATCGAGCTGGCCCCTATCCGTCCGCCGCAACGGCTGGCACCGTATTCCTACGCGCTCGGCGCCGAGGTCAAACATCCCGAGACCGGAGTGGTGCCGATCGACTCCGAGGGTGACGCCTTCGGCAGGCTGATCCTGCTGCACGATCCCGACGGCGACGAAGCCTGGCACGGAACCTTCCGGCTGGTCGCCTACATCCAGGCCGATATCGACGCCGCCCTGGCCACCGATCCGCTGCTGCCCGAGGTGGCGTGGAGCTGGCTGGTGGACGCGCTGGAATCGCGGGGGGAGCCGTTCACCGCGCTCGGCGGCACCGTCACCTCCACCAGTTCGGTCCGATACGGCGATATCGCGGGCCCGCCGCGCGCCCACCAGCTCGAGCTGCGCGCCTCCTGGACCGCGATGACCACCGAGATGCGTCCGCACGTGGAAGCCTTCGGTGAGGTGCTGGCCTTCGCCGCCGGGCTGCCACCGGCCGGTATCACCGATTTGCGGCCACAGTCGTACACCAATAACGACCACAGCTGAGCGCCACGTAGAGTTCACCTCTATGCCGGAAGCAGACGGGCCCGGCCGCGCCTTGGGGAGCGGCGAGACGGACAGTACGACCACGCAGGTCTCGGCGGACGCCGAAACGGAGACCGCGGTACCCCTGCTCGTTCCGGCCGACGGCGTCCCGCCGGTGCTCAGCACCGCCACCGAGATCGCCGAGGCCGCCGCCCGGATCGCCGCGGGCACCGGGCCGCTGGCCGTCGACGCCGAGCGTGCCTCCGGTTTCCGCTATTCGGCCCGCGCCTATCTGATCCAGCTGCGGCGCGCGGGGGCGGGCACCTTCCTGATCGACCCGATTCCGGTGGCCGATGATCTGGCACCGCTGGCCGAGGCGATCAACGATCTCGAATGGGTGCTGCATTCGGCCGACCAAGACCTGCCCGGGCTCGCCGAGCTGGGGTTGCGCCCGGCGGTGCTGTTCGACACCGAGCTCGGTGGGCGGCTGGCCGGGTTCGACCGGGTCGGGCTGGCGGCCATGGTCGAGCGGCTACTCGGGCGGGCGCTGCGCAAGGGGCACGGCGCGGCGGATTGGTCGACCCGGCCGCTGCCCGAGGCCTGGCTGAACTACGCGGCTCTTGATGTGGAACTACTGCTCGAGTTGCGCGAATCGGTGGCGATCGCCTTGCATCAGCAGGGCAAAACCGAATGGGCGGCACAGGAATTCGAGCATGTCCGGCTCACCGAGCCGCCCGCGCCGAAGGCCGACCGCTGGCGGCGCACCTCCGGCATTCACACCCTGCGACGGGCGCGTCAGCTGGCCACGGTGCGCGAACTGTGGACCACCCGTGACGAACTGGCCCGCCAGCGCGATATCGCACCCTCGCGCATTCTGCCCGATTCGGCCATCATCGCCGCCGCCAATGCCGAGCCGCGCACCATCGCCCAACTGCGCGAACTACCCGTTTTCGGTGGGCCGCGCCAGCGCCGGTACTCGCGCGAATGGCTCGGCGCCGTCGAGCGGGCCAGGGCGCTGCCCGATACCGAGCTGCCGCCGCTGTCCCAGCCCTACGACGGGCCGCCGCCGGTCAACCGCTGGGAGCGGCGCGACCCGGTGGCCGCCGCCCGCCTGACCCGGGCCCGCGCGGCGATGGGCGAACTGTCGACCGAGGTGCTGGTCCCGGTGGAGAACCTGCTCACCCCGGATGTGGTGCGCCGTCTGTGCTGGGATGGGCTCCCCAGCTACGACTTCGGCCCCGATTCGGCCACCGAACTCGGCAAACAGATCGACGAATTCCTCCGCTCCGCGGGTGCGCGACCCTGGCAGCGTGAACTGGCGATCCCGCGCCTGACCGTCGCGCTCACCGTCACCGGCGATTCGAGCGACTCGACCGACTAGCCGGGGCCCGGCCCGTCGTCGCGTGGTGGCCGAACTCGCCACTATTTCTCGCGAGCGCCACCCGCTGACCGAGGCCGGGCTCAGCCCGCGTCGACCCAGCCCGCGATCCGGCGGGCGATGTCGGGGGCGGTCAGCCCCAGCTCCTGCCGGACCTGGGCGACCGTGCCGTGATCGAGGAACTGCTGCGGAACACCGATATCGCGGGTCGGGACGTCGAGGCCCGCGGTGCGCAGGCGCGCCGAGACGCTGGAACCGATGCCGCCGTGCAGACCGCTGTCCTCGACAGTGACCACCATCCGGTAGTTCTCGGCCAGCTTGACGATGGTGTCGGAGACCGGAAGCACCCAGCGCGGGTCGATGACGGTGACCGAAATGCCTTCCGGCGCCAGGAGTTCGGCGACCTCGACGGCCATGGACGCGAACGAGCCGACCGCGACCAACAGCACATCACCATGCTGGGTGCGGGCGGTGCCGTCGCCCTCGGGCAGGCGCAGCACGTCGACGCCGTCGAGCCGCTCCACCGCGGTGATCTCTTCGATCACACTGCCTTTGGGGAATCGCAGCGCGGTGGGTCCGTCGGTGACGGCCAGCGCCTCACCCAGCTCCTCGCGCAAGGTGACCGCGTCGCGCGGCGCGGCGACCCGCATACCGGGCACGATGCCGAGCACCGACAGATCCCACATCCCGTTGTGGCTCGCACCGTCGGAGCCGGTGATGCCCGCGCGGTCGAGCACCAGGGTGACCGGCTGCTTCAACAGCGCGACATCCATCAGCAGCTGGTCGAAGGCCCGGTTGAGGAAGGTCGAGTAGATGGCGACCACCGGATGCATGCCGCCGAGCGCGAGACCGGCCGCCGAGGCCACCGCATGCTGTTCGGCGATCCCGACATCGAACATCCGCTCCGGGAACCGCTCACCGAAGGCGGCCAGACCGGTCGGGCCCGGCATGGCCGCGGTGATCGCGACGATGTCGTCGCGGCGCTGCGCGTGTTCGATCAGCTCGGCCGAGAACACCGAGGTCCAGTCCTGCGCCTTGCTGCTGCTCACCGGCTCACCGGTCAGCGGGTCGATCGGCCCGCAAGCGTGCATCTGGTCGGCCTCGTGGTTCTCGGCCGGTTCGAAACCGCGGCCCTTCTGGGTGACCGCGTGCACCACCACCGGGCCGCCGAAGTCCTTGGCGTGGCGCAGTGCACCCTCCAGCGCGGCGATATCGTGCCCGTCGACCGGACCGACGTATTTGAGACCGAGATCGCTGAACAGCTCCTGCGGGCTGACCGCGTCTTTGATGCCCGCTTTCACCGCGTGCATCATCGAGTACGCCGAGTCACCCACCCGCGGGATGCTCTTGAGCAGCCTGCGGCCGGCGTCGAGGGCGTGTTCGTAGGCCGGCTGGGTGCGCAGCGCGGTGAGCCGCTGGGCGAGGCCGCCGATGGTGGGGGCATAGGAGCGGCCGTTGTCGTTGACGACGATGACCACCGGACGATCGGGTGCGGCGGCGATATTGTTCAGCGCTTCCCAGCACATGCCGCCGGTGAGGGCGCCGTCACCGACCACCGCGACCACATGCCGGTCCTGACCCGACAGCGCGAACGCCTTGGCCAGGCCGTCGGCGTAGGACAGCGCGGCGGAGGCATGCGAGGACTCCACCCAGTCGTGTGCGCTCTCCGCGCGGCTCGGGTAGCCGGACAGGCCGCCCTGGGTGCGCAGGGTGTCGAACTGGTCTTTGCGTCCGGTGAGGATCTTGTGCACGTAGGCCTGATGGCCGGTGTCGAAGATCAGTGGGTCCGCGGGCGAGTCGAAGACCCGGTGCAGCGCGATGGTCAGCTCGACCACGCCGAGGTTGGGGCCGAGGTGACCGCCGGTGACCGCGACCTTGCGGACCAGGAACTCACGAATATCCGCCGCCAGCTCGCGCAGCTGCGGCACCGTCAGCTGCCGCAGGTCTTCGGGCGTGTCGACCCGGGAAAGCATTCCCACCTGAACTCGCTCCCTCCGGATAGCGCATCTGATCCGATCAGTCTACGGAGCCACTCCGAGTGCCTCACACGACGACGGATTCCCACCAGCGGACTTGGCTGGCGAATGTGAGACTC
>NZ_BAFY01000163.1 GCF_000308555.1 Nocardia cyriacigeorgica NBRC 100375
TCGTCGGCCGGCGGCGCCGGTTCGGGAGTGGGCGCGGGCGACGGGTCGGGCTCGGTCGGCGCCTGCGCCGGGAAGACCCGGTTCTGCGCCGCCGGAGCCTGACCGGTGGCCGGCGCGGGCGCGGTGCCGTTCGGCGCGGTGCCGTTCGGGGCCGGAGCGGTACCGTTCGGCGCCGGCGTGCCGGTGGCGGGCGGCTGGGTGCCCTGGCCCGGCTGCGGCGCCGGCGCGCTGCCCGGTGCGGGCGCGGCCTGCAACACCGGCCGGATGTACAGCTTGGCGGTGGTGGCCAGCGAGCGTGCCTGCTGGCTGTCGTCGCCGGGCACGGTGATCACCAGATTGTCACCGTCGATGACGACCTCGGAGCCGGAGACGCCGAGGCCGTTGACCCGGTTCTCGATGATGCCCTGGGCCTGCTTCAGGCTGTCCTGGCTGGGCTTGCTGCCGTCGGGGGTACGGGCGGTCAGCGTGACCCGGGTGCCACCCTGCAGGTCGATGCCGAGCTTCGGTGTCGGGGATTTGTCACCGGTGAAGAACACCAGCGCGTAGATCACGGCCAGTAGCGCGGCATAGACACCGAGCAACCTGAACGGATGCGCCGATCCCTGGGAAGGTGGCACAGTTGGTCATCTCCTAGGCGAAGTCGAGGTGGAACAGGCGGGCACACGCCGATGACGCCGGGTGCCGTGCGGTTCACCGCAGGGGGCAGCCGGCGCATGAGCGGACGGTCAGTCCTTGGTCAGCCGGGTTTCGGTCTGCTCGGCGGTTTCCTCGGTGGTGGTACCGGGCGCCTCGTCGGCTTCGGTGTCACCGGTCGTCACCTCGGCCTCGTCGTCGACGCGAACCTCGCGGATCGCCTGACGCAGCCAGGTGGTGACGACCTCCTCGGCGATCTCGAGATCGACGGTCGTGTCATCGACCTCGACCACGGTGCCGTACAGACCCGACGTGGTGATCACCTGGTCGCCGACCTTCAGGCCGTCCTGCATGGCGGCGACCTTCTCGGCCTCCCGCTTCTGGCGGCGGACGCCGAGGAACATCGGCACGAGCAGGGCTACCAGCAGCAGCGGAAACAGCAGTTCCATCGTCGAAGTCAGTCCCTAGTCTGTGGGTGGGAATGGACAGGTACTCACACAGTCTGCCAGCTCCGGTCGCCGGCACCGCACCCGCACACCCCGGAGGACGTGCGCGCCATCGGCCACCGTAGCGCGCGCGAGCGGGCCCCGCGACAGAAACCGCGGGGGCCGCTGCGATACCGGACTCAGGCGCTGCGACCGTAGACGTAGTCGTCGAGCGGGAAGCTCACCGCTTCCCGATGCGCGTTGATGGTGCTGGTCGGGCGCAGCAGGGCCGCTTCACCGTGCTGGTTGAAGTAGTAGCTGCGGGCGGTCGAGCAGCTGCCGCCGTAGAACACCGAATCGTCGAGTTTGCTGGTCACCCGGTCCAGGAACTCGCTATTGGCGCGTTCGGTGACCTCGAAGGTCGTCTCGCCGCGCCGGAACAGCTCGCCGAACAGCCTGCCCATGTGCTTCATCTGGGCCTCGATGGTGGTGAAGTAGGACAGCCCGCTGTAGGAGTAGGGGCTGTTGAGGCTGAGGAAGTTGGGGAACTTGGGCACGGTGATGCCCTCATAGGCCTGGAACCTGTTGTCGCGCCAGAACTTTCCGAGGTTCACCCCGTCACGGCCGATGATCTCGATGGCCGGGAAGTTCACATCCCACAGGTTGAACCCGGTGGCCAGGATCAGGGTGTCGATCTCGGTCTTGTGGCCGTCGGCGGTGACGACGCCGTCGGGTTCGATCCGTTCGATCGAGTTCGTCTCCAACCGGACGTGCGGTTCGTTGAACGTCTTGAAGTACTGGTTGGAGAAGGTGGGCCGCTTGCAGCCGAAGTCGTAATCCGGGGTGAGCTGTTTACGGGTCTGCGGATCGCGCACCTGGGCCCGCAGATGAGCCTTGGCCAGCAGCGCCGCGCCCTTGTTCATGAGTTTGGCCTGCCGGAAATGCAGTACGCCGACGACCATCAGCGCCTCGAGCATGCTGGTGTTGACCAGCCGCGCGGCCTTCTGCGTCACCGGCGCGGCGGCGAACAGCTTCTGCACCGGCGCCGGGATCGGCGCGTCCACCTTGGGCACCACCCAGATCGGGGTGCGCTGAAAGACGGTCAGCTCGCGGACCTGCTTGGCTACCTCGGGCACCAGTTGCACACCGGTGGCCCCGGTGCCGATGACGGCGGCCTTGCGGTCGGTGAGATCGATGTCGTCGTCCCAGGCGGTGGTGTGCAGGATGGTGCCCTCGAACGAGTCGATGCCGGGGAACGGCGGGGTGTAGGGCTGGGACAGGAAGCCGGTGGCGGCGAGCAGGTAGCGCGCGGTGAGGGTCTCGCCGCCGGCGATGGAGACCACCCACTGCTGGTCTTCTTCGTCCCAGCGGGCGCCGTCGACGGTGGTGCCGAAGCGCATCCGGCGGCGCAGGCCGTACTTGTCGGCGACGTGGTCGGCGTATTTCTTCAGCTCCGAGCCCGGCGCGAACAGCCGCGACCAGTACGGATTGGGTTCGAAGGAGTACGAGTAGGTCACCGAGGCGATGTCGACGGCCAGGCCCGGATACCGATTCACATGCCAGGTGCCGCCGAGATCGTCCTCGCGTTCCAGGATGACGAAATTACTCAGGCCGAGCCGGTCCAGCTCGATACCTGCCCCCATTCCGCCGAAACCCGCACCGACAACGATCGCATCGAACCGAGGCGCCACGTCGAACCTCCTGCATTCTGAACCAACTCTCCGGGAATGACACATCATTCCGTTTGTGACGACAGTATCATCGCAGATGTGACGAAGCCATCCACGCGGGCCGAACGACGTAAGGCCGAACTGCGCCGAGACATCATCGACACCGCTTTCGTGTGTTTCGCCGAGAAGGGCTATCACGCGACCGGCATCGCCGATATCGCCGCTCACCTGGGCATCGGGCACGGCACGTTCTACCGCTACTTCAGCAATAAGCGCGACATCATCGACCACGTCATCGACGATCTGGCCGCCAGGATCATCGAGGCGCTCGGCACCGAGAACGCCCCCGACGCGGCCACCAGCCTCGACGAATACCGCGAGCAGATCGACCGCATCGGCACCGCGCTCACCCGCATCCTGGTCGAGGACCGCCGGGTGGCCCAGCTGCTGCTGTTCCACGCCACCGGCATCGACGACGAACTCACCGAACGGCTGTACGGGCTGCTCGACACCGCCGACATGCTCACCGCGGGCTACCTCGAGCACGGCGTCGAACTCGGTTACCTGCGCGATGACCTCGACACCGTGAACACCGCGCGAGCGGTGACCGGGATGTTGATGGCCGGGGTGGTGCACGGGCTGCGCGATATGGACGAGGCCGGGATCGCGGCCCTGAACGAGGCGATCCGGCGCCTGCTCATCGAGGGCGTGCGCAAACCCTGATCCGGCGGCCGGTGCCCGAAAACCGGCCCGAAGCACGGTAATCCGGCCCCGGTGCTGTCACAATGACGGCCGTGACTCCCGAGGATGTCGGACGGACGACGTTCGCCTTGACCCCGCCCGGACTTCGCGGCTATCGCACCGACGAGGTCGACGCATTCCTCGAGCTCGTCGCCGCCACCCTCGGCGGCAGCGGCGTGCTCACCGCCGACGACCTGCGCCAGGTCAGTTTCGGCGCACCGCGCGGTGGCCGGCGCGGCTATCGCGCCGAGCAGGTCGACGAATTCCTCGATCGGGTGCGTGCCGAACTCGAGTTCCGCCAGCGCGGAGTGCGGCCGGTGCCCGCGGCCGCACCGGGCCCGGCGCCGGCGCGCTTGCTGGCCCCGGCGGATGTGCACCGGATGCGGTTCACGCCTGCGCCGCTGGAGCAGCGCGGCTATCACGTCGAGGAGGTGGACGCGTTCCTCGATCTGGTAGCAGCGACGCTCGCCCATGACGGGCCGGGCAGTCTGACCGTCGACGATGTGCGCGCGGTGCGGTTCACGGTGGCGCGGCTCGGTGTGCGCGGGTATCAGCGCGACGAGGTGGACGCGTTCCTCGACCTGGTGGTCACCGCCTTACAGCAGCCCGTCGGTCTGCGCTGAGAGCGGGCGCTCAGTCGAACAGGTCGAGCGTCGGATGCGGTTCGCGCCCACGGACTTCGATGGAACCGAAGACCAGATCGGGCGGGGGCACCAATCCGAGATGCTCCCATGCCGTCGCGGTCGCGACGCGTCCGCGCGGGGTCCTGGCGATCATGCCCGCGCGGACCAGGAACGGCTCGCACACCTCTTCCACGGTGGCGGCCTCCTCCCCCACCGCGACCGCGAGCGTCGATACACCCACCGGGCCACCGCCGAAACCACGAACCAGCGCACCGAGGACGGCCCGGTCGAGCCGATCCAGGCCGAGCACATCGACGTCGTAGACCTCGAGTGCGGCGGCGGCGATCGGGCGGGTGATCCGGCCGTCTGCGCGGACCTCGGCGTAATCGCGGACTCGACGCAACAGCCGGTTGGCGATGCGCGGGGTGCCGCGCGAGCGCCCGGCGATCTCGGCGGCGGCGTCGTGGTCGATCTCCACGCCGAGAATGCGGGCCGACCGTTTCAGGATGCCGAGCAGCTCGCTCGGTTCGTAGAAGTCCATATGTCCGGTGAAGCCGAAGCGGTCACGCAGCGGGCCGGTCAGCGCGCCGGACCGGGTGGTGGCGCCGACCAGCGTGAACGGCGCGATATCCAGCGGAATCGAGGTGGCGCCCGGCCCCTTGCCGACGACGACGTCGACCCGGAAATCCTCCATCGCCAGGTACAGCATTTCCTCGGCGGGGCGGGCCATTCGGTGGATCTCATCGATGAACAGCACATCGCCCTCGACCAGGTTGCTCAGCATGGCCGCGAGATCGCCCGCTCGTTCGAGGGCGGGGCCGGAGGTGATGCGCAGGGCGGTACCGAGTTCGGCGGCGATGATCATCGCCATGCTGGTCTTGCCGAGCCCCGGCGGGCCCGACAGCAGGATGTGGTCGGGGGTGCCGCCGCGCCCGCGGGCACCGCGCAGCACAAGGGCGAGTTGTTCGCGCACCCGCGGCTGGCCGATGAAATCGTCCAGCGATTTCGGACGCAGGCTGGTCTCGATATCGCCGTCGGCGCTGGAGAAGTGGGCATCGACCGGTGAGTGCTCGTCGTCGTAATCCATACCGGCCTACCGATTCTTGCCCAGCAGGCCGAGCGCGGCACGCAGGGCGGCGGAGGTGGTGGCGGCCGGATCGTCGGCCAGGACGGTGTCGACGGCGGATTCCGCCTGTTTGAGCGGGAATCCGAGTCCGGTCAGGGCCTCGACGACCTGCTCGCGCACCGGTGTGACGACTGCCGCGGGTGCGCTGCCGGGCGGACCCGACTGGACGGGAACCAGATTCACCTTGTCGCGCAGCTCGACAACCATGCGTTCGGCACCACGTTTGCCGATGCCGGGTACCCGGGTGAGGGCCGCTACGTTGCTTTCGGCCAGCGCCTTGCGCAGCGCCTCGGGTTCGAGCACCGCGAGCACGGCCATGGCCAGACGGGGACCGACACCGGAGACGGTTTGCAGCAGGCCGAACAGGTCGCGAGCCTCGGTGTCGGCGAAGCCGTAGAGCGTCATCGAGTCCTCGCGCACGATCATCGCCGTGTACAGCCGGGTCTGTTCGCCGCGGGTGAGCCAGGACAGGGTGGCCGGGGTGGCGTTGAGCCGGTAGCCGACGCCCGCGGCCTCGACCACCACATGGTCGAGCGCGATCTCGACCACCTCACCGCGTATCGACGCGATCACCGGCGCACCGCCTTTCGTTGTCGCTCCAGCTTCTCGGCGTACCGCTTGCGGGCCTGCTCGGCCTGCGCCTCGGCGCGGGCCATCCGTTCCATCAGCGGCGCACGCCAACAATGACAGATGGCCAGGGCGAGTGCGTCGGCGGCGTCGGCCGGTTTCGGTGCCACCTGGAGCCCGAGGATCCGGGTGACCATGGCGGTGACCTGTGCCTTGTCGGCGCTGCCGTTGCCGGTGACGGCGGCCTTGACCTCGCTGGGGGTGTGGAAGGCGACCGGGATGCCGCGCCGGGCGGCCGCCAGCGCGATCACGCCGCCCGCCTGGGCGGTCCCCATGGCGGTGCGCACGTTGTGCTGGGCGAAGACGCGCTCGATCGCGACCGCACTCGGGCGGTGGGTATCCATCCAATGCTCGGCCGCGTCGGCCACGCGCATCAGCCGCAACGCCAGATCCAGGTCGGCGGGGGTGCGCACGACGTCGACATCGAGGGCGGTGACCTTCCGGCCCACGCCGCCGTCGACCATGCTGAGCCCGCACCGCGTGAGCCCGGGGTCGACACCCATCACCCGCACGGAACACCCCTTCGGACACGCGAACAGTTGTTCGAAGTCTAGTGGACCGGCAGCCCGGGCGGTTCCAGCGACACGACCGCCTCGACTGTTCCCCCGGTTCCCACGTCTGGCCGGGACCGTCCGAGACACGTAGGGTTCCGTGCCGCCGTGTTATCGCGAACGCGGCATCAGTGAACGGAGAAGTAAGAGCGTGTCCCCCTTGGCGAAGATCGCTGCCGTCGCCGCGGTGGGTGTGATCGGCCTGGCCCCGGCCGCAGCGCCCGCCCTCGCCCAGCGACCGTCCGAACCGCAGCAACCCGAATACGCGCCGACCATGCTCGTGCTCGATGCGTCCGGATCCATGCTGGCGGCAGATCCCGGCGGCGGCACCAAGATGGATGCCGCGAAGACCGCAGTGCGGACATTTGTCGCCTCGGCTCCGGAGGCTTCCGAGGTCGGTTTGACCGTCTACGGCACCGAGACCGGAAATTCGGACGCCGAGAAGGACGCGGGCTGCCGCGACGTCAGAGTCCTGCAACCCGCCGAGCGCATCGACAAGTCCGCGCTGACCGCGGCGGTCGATCAGATCGTCCCGCGGGGCTACACCCCCATCGGCACCTCGCTGCGTACCGCGAACGACGCGTTGCCGAAACAGGGGCCGCGCTCGATCGTGCTGGTTTCCGACGGTCTGGACACCTGCACCCCGCCCGACCCATGCGAGGTGGCCCGCGAGCTCGAGGCGCAGGGCACCGATCTCGTCGTGCACGCGATCGGTTTCGGGGTCGACGATGCCTCCCGCGCGCAGCTGACCTGCATCGCGCAGACCACCGGCGGCACCTACACCGACGCCGTCGACGGCAAGGCGCTCGAGCAGGCGCTGCCCCGGGTGAGCGCGGCGGCGTTGCGCAACTACGCCGCGGTCGGCACGCCGATCACCGGCGCCGCCGACTATCGCAGCGCGCCGCTGGCCGGCCCGGCCCAGTACCTGGACGTCATCGACCACAAGAAGCCGCGCTACTACGCGGTGGACGTGCCCGACGGCGCCACGGCCTACTTCACCGGCACCGTCTCGTTCCCGCGCCGTGACGGCGACTGGTCGTCGGTGAACCGGCTCGACCTGAAGGTGTTCGGCTCCGACGGGTCCGATTGCGGGGTCACCGGAAAGGAGCTGACCGGCAGCGCCGACGACGGTGTCGCGCTCACCGTCAGCACGGTCTGGGACGGTGCGGCCGAGAACGGCTCCGGCGGCAACGAGGCGTGCTACGGCGGCGGACGCTACTACTTCACCCTCGAGTGGGGCGCGGTTTCCGAGGGCATGCCGGCCCAACTGCCGCTTGAGGTTTCGATCGGAGTCGAGTCCGCGGTGTCGGATCCCGGCGCACCGGCGGCCTCCGAGCCGGTCGCGTTCACCGCGCCGAACGGCCCGGTGGTGCCCGTCGTCGGCGGTGGCTCGTTCAACGTGGCCGCGACGCTGCCAGGGTCCGGCCGGTTCACCGACACGGTGCAGCGCGGGGAGTTCGTCTTCTACCGGGTGAAACTCGACTGGGGCCAGGGTCTGGCCTACCGGGTGCGGTTCGGTGCGACCCCGGGCCGCGGCAGCGAGCACACCTCCAATGTGGAGACCGTGCTCTATTCGCCGTACCGCGCCGAGATCGAGTCCGACACCGGCGCCTACACCGGCTCCGAGCAGTTGCTGCCGTCTGGTAAGCAGCTGGCGACCGTGCCCGTCCGCTACGCGAACCGGGAGGAGGGCGGCGAACTCGTCACCCAGTCGGTCGCGGGCTGGTACTACATCGCGGTGAAGGCCGGGCAGACCGTCAGTCCGGACAAGCGCGCTGCCGGGGTGCCGGTCGAGTTGGAACTCAGCGTCACCGGGGATCCGGAGCCGGGACCGCAGTACCGCAGCGGCACCGGCGAGACCTTCGGTAAAGAGGGCAAGTCCGCGCAGGCCACCGACCCGGAAAGGGTGAGCGCCGCCGGTGATTCCGGCGACGAGGGTGTGCCCGCGGTGGTGTGGGTCGCGACGGCGCTCGGTGTCTGTGTCATCGCCGCGATCGTCGTGCTCGTCGTGTTGCTGCGGCGGCGCGGCACGCACTGATCCGAAGAAGCGGTCCGGAGATGCTCACGGGCTGATCGACCGTAAGCACCTCCGGACCGGCCCGGCGCACGGCCTTGCCCGGCGGCGAGGTACGCACCGATCGATTGCGGGGCAGACTCGGCCGGGGGCACCCTTGGCCCGGTCTGTCGCGCCTATCCGGCGATGAGGCCGATACGCTGGGCCACCCACGGCAGCTCCCGGGCCAGGCCGGTCGACCAGACGCGCCAATCGTGGCCGCCCGGCAGTTCGAGGTAACCGACCGCCATCCCCGCGTCCCGAGCGTCCGCGTAGGCACGGCGTGAACCGGGCAGGGTCTCGGTGTCGTCGCTGCCCACCACGAAGATCCCGGCACTGCCCGGGTAGCGCCGCCCGGCCAGCAGGTCGTGCGGATTGGCGCGGGCATAGGCTGCGGTGTCGCCGTCGAACACGCCCAAGGTGTGTTCGCGGTCGGTGAGATTCAACTCGGCTTCCGCGGACATGGCCAGGAAAGTCGGGTAGATCTGCGGATACCCGGCAGCCAGTTGGAGCGCGCAGGTGCCGCCGTAGGACAGCCCGCCGATCGCCCACGCCTGCGGATCGGGATCGACCGACAGGTGCGCGCGGATCCAGTTCGGGACGTCGGTGGTCAGGTAGGTCGCCACCTCGGCATGCGGGCCGTCCGCGCACAGCGGGTCGTTCCAGGTGCTGCCGGTGCCGTCGGCGACCACGACGATCGGCGCCAACCCTTGATGGGCGCGGGCGAACGCGTCCATGGTCGCGGACAGGCCGCCGCTGGTGGCCCAATCGCGCGGGCTGCCCGGCTGGCCTGCCAGCAACACCAGCACCGGCAGTTGAGGTCGCGGGTCGGCGAAATAGGCTGGGGGAAGATAGATTTCGGCCCGTCTAGCCTGGAAACCGGACACGGCTCCCGGAATGGGAGTGCGGGTCAACCGCCCTTCGGTGGGCAGGCCGGGCGGCGGCACCCAGCCCTGCTCCACCGGCTCGACGTCCGGGCGCAGCCGCTGGGGCGCGGCGATCTCGCCGAACGGGACCTCGTTCAACTGCTGGGTGCCCAATGCGGCGCCGAGCGTCGGGTAGGCGTCGTAGGCCTGGTTGATCTGGTTCGCGCAGGCCGTCAGCACGATCGTCGCGGTGACCGCGACCGCGGCCATACGGGCCGAACCGGGCCGCCGGACGATGGGCGCGCCGACCAGCAGCACCGCGAAAACACCGAGGCCCACACACGCGTAGACGCTCATCCCGAGCGCATCGGGAATGAGCCGCAAGACCGAGCGGACCAGGTAGGCCCCGCCGGCAGTGATCGCGACGGCCGCTATCGCGCAGACCGCCACCGTCCGGGACGCGGGCGCCCGGCGACCGGTCAGCAGCCAGGCCAGCCCGGCGACCGCGGCCAGCGTCAGCGCGACGGGCAACGGTCCGGACAACAAGGACCACGTCGACACGACGCTCACCGGCCCATCGTCGTGGTTCGGTGACCTCCGGCGGGCACGAGGCGCTCACCGCCGACCCCGCACGCCGTGCCGATGACCGTACGGTCACCAGAAGCGCTTCGACGTAGTCGTGATCGCCCCGGCCCCGACGCGGGCGCCGGGCGCCCGCTGTCGAACGATGCCGTGGGGCTCAGCACCCGGCCAGGGTAAGCAGCCGGACGCCGCACCGGCTATGGCCTACATCGCACAATGCGCCTTCATCAGGCATTTCTCAGGCTTGGGCAGGCGCCGGGCGCGGGTTACCTGCGGGCGGGCTCACTCGCTCGGATACTTGTAGAACCCCTCGCCGGTGGCCACGCCGAGTTTGCCTTTATCGATGTAATTCTCCTTGAGGAAGGCCGCGAAGCGCTGGGCGGCCGCGTCGCCGTGCACGGAGATGTTGTACGGGGTGGTGAGACCGATGATGTCGAAGATCTGAAACGGCCCCATGGGGGCGCCGGTGGCGATCTTCCAGGTCTTGTCGACGGTCTCGGGTTCGGCGTAACCGTCGGCGACCAGTTCGCCCGCCGCGTTCAGGAACGGCACCAGCAGCGAGTTCAACACGTATCCGGCCTTTTCCTTGTGCAGTTCGATCGGCACCATGCCGATATCCTTCGCGAACTGCACGACCGTACGGAATACCTCGGGGTCGGTGTCGGCGGTGCCCATCACCTCGGCGGTGTTGAACGCCCAGACCCGGTTGGCGAAATGCAGGGCCAGGAAGCGGTCGGGGCGGCCGGTGGCGTCCTTCATATCGCTGGGCAGCAGGGTGGAGGAGTTGGTGGCGAAGATCGTCGCCGGTGGGGCCAGCTTGCCCAGCTCGGTGTAGGTATCGACCTTGATCTTCAGCACCTCGGGGATCGCCTCGATGATCAGATCGGCTTCCCCGGCGGCGTCGGCCAGATCGGCGGTGAGCCGGATCCGGGAGCGCGCGGCCTCGGCCTTGCCGTCCGCCGCACCCGCCACCTCCTGGCGATAGGTCTGCACCAACTCGTCGAACCGGGACGCCGCCTTCTCCAGCGCGGCGTCGGCGATGTCGTAGGCGACCACATCGAAGCCGCTGTAGGCGGTCTGGAAAGCGATCTGTGAACCGAGCACGCCCGTGCCGAGCACGGTGACCTTGCCGATGGTTGCGGTCATAGCCCTGCCTTTCCCTGACGGACACCGGTCACCCGCGCGGGCGCCGACGATGAAGGTCCCGAATGAAAAAGCCGATCTCCCAGCACGCTACTAGGCGGTCCCAGCGGCGTCGACCAAGTCGATCGGACCGAGCGAGTTCATGCGACAGCGTGAGATCCTGCCGTGCCGAAACCCTCGGCCAGCAACGCCGCGAGCCGGCGAAGCCGAGCCGCCGGTTGCCCGCCGCGCCAGACCAGCGCCAGTCGTGAGTCCTCGCCGAGGCCATCGACCGGGAGGTAGCGGATATCGGTTCGCTGATTGCGCTGTGCCGTCGGCCGGCACACCAGCATCGCGTGGCGGCCGCTCGCCGCCACAGCCAGTCCCTCCTGGATGGTGGCCACCTCGGCGCTGGAGGCGATGGCGCGGCCGAGCGGCGTGAAGCGCGGTGTGTGCGCAGCGTGCCAGTAATCGGGCGCGTCACCCGCGAGGGCGACGAGATCGGCACGGGCGAGGTCTTCGGCCTCGATCCGTTCCCGGTGCGCCAGTACGTGGTCGCGGCCTACGGCCAGCAGCCTCGGCTCAGGCGGGAAGGCGTAGCCGACGGTCAGGTCCGGCTCCTGCACCGGCAGCAGAACCACCGCGGCCTCGATGGCATCGGCGCGAAGCGCGCCGAACGGGTCGCCCAGCGGTAGTTCCCGCACGCTCAGGTCGGTGCCGGGATGCTCGGCGATGAACCTGCCGAACGCGCTGGTCACCGTCTCATAGGCGGTCCCCTGGAAACCGAGACGCACGATGTCGCCACAGCTGGGGCGAGCGCGCTCTCGCTGGTGGTCCACGGCATCGACCAGGTCGCGGTATCGCGGCCCCACCGAACCCACGAACTCGAGCCCGAACTCGGTCAGGGCTACCCGGCGGCTGGTCCGCTCGACCAGACGTGCGCCGATCTTGCGTTCGAGCGCCGCCACGAGCTGGCTGACCCGACTCTGGGATACCCGCAGCCGCTCCGCGGTACGACCGAAGTGCAGCTCCTCGGCGAGGACGAGCAGCGTTTCGATCTCCCGAAGGGGCAACTCCGGCATGGCGTTTCCTCTCGACCGGCTATCGGATCCGCACCGATGAGCTCAGCTCATCGAACGATGAGCTGATCGCCGTTGTTCCGCCGTCCGGCGGCTCGTTGACTGGATCCCGTGTCCATCGTGAATCGAATCCGCACCGCACCACACGACGACCCGATGACCACCCCCGGGGGTTGGGGCGCGATCGCGGTGCTCGCCCTGGCCACCTTCGTGGTCGTCACCTCCGAGATGTTGCCGGTCGGCGTGCTGACACCGATGTCGCGAGGATTGGCGATCTCGGCGGGCAGCACCGGTTTCAGCCTCGCCATCACCGGCGTCGTCACCGCCGTCACGGCGCCGGTGGTCGTGCGGCTCATCGGCGCGACGGATCGGCGGCTCGTGCTGGCCGCGGCGACCGCGGTCCTCGCGGTGGGCAACCTGGTGACCGCGCTGGCCAATGGTTTCGCGGTACTGGCTGCCGGGCGGGTGATCGTCGGGGTCGGCATGGGCGCGGTGTGGGCGTTGGCGGCCGCGGTCGCGCCGCGCCTGGTGCGCCCGCGGCACAGCGCGGCGGCGGTATCGATCGTCGTCGGTGGTGTCGCGGTCGCCTCGGTGCTCGGTGTGCCCGTCGGGACTTTCGTCGGTGAGCTGGCCGGCTGGCGCAGTGCGTTCGCGCTACTCGCGGCAGCGGCGCTGGCTCTGAGTCTCGCGCTGGTCCTGGTGTTGCCACCGCTGCCCCACCCGTCCACCCGCACTTCTGCGGGGACCGCGTCCGCACAGTGGTGGCACGTGCCTGCGGTGCGGACCGGACTCGCGGTGATCGTCTTCATCGTGACCGCGCATTTCGCGGCGTACACCTATGTGCGGCCGGCACTGGAGCAGCTGGCCGGCCTGGACGCGTCGGCGATATCGGCGCTGCTGCTGATCTACGGCGCGTTCGGGCTGGTCGGGAACTTCACCGCCGGCGCGGGCGCCGCACGCCATGCCAGGATCACCCTGCTCGTGCTCGTCAGTGGTGTCACGATCGCTCTGCTCGGGCTCGTCCTCGCCGGTGCCCTCGCGGGCGCTGTGGTGGCGGTGGCGATCTGGGGGCTCGCCTACGGCGGACTGTCGGTCTGCGGTCAGCTCTGGATGAATCAGGCCGCACCGGAGCATCGCGAGCAGGTGACAGGTGTGTACGTCGGGGTGTTCACCGGCAGCATCGCGCTGGGTGCGTTCGCCGGTGGGATCGTGATCGACGCCGTCGGGCTGCATCCCCTGCTGTGGGCCGCCATCGTGACGGCCGTCGCGGCGCTACTGATCGGCGCGGTGGGGCGGGCGCCGCGACGGTGAGCCCGATGGGTCCGGACAGCCCGGCATGTGAGCGGCGAAGGCGTTGTAGGCGCGTTCGTCGAACAGGACGAAACGAACTTCGCGTACCGAAGTATCGGTCCCGGTGACGGTTTCGACGGCGATGCGGGCGCCGTCGTCGATCGGCCAGCCGTAGATGCCGGTCGAAATCGCCGGAAACGCGACGGTGCGGGCGCCGAGTTCGTCGGCGACCCGTAGCGATTCGCGATAGCAGGAGGCCAGCAGCTCGGAACGGTCCTGTCCGGCCGACCAGACCGGGCCGACGGTGTGGATGACCCAGCGGGCCGGGAGGTTTCCCGCGGTGGTCGCCACCGCCTGACCGGTCGGCAGCCCCTCGCTGTATTGGGACGCGCGCAGCTCCCGGCATTCGGCCAGGATGGCCGGACCGCCGCGCCGGTGGATGGCTCCATCGACTCCCCCGCCGCCGAGCAACGACGAATTCGCGGCGTTCACCACCGCGTCGACGTCCTGTTCGGTGATGTCACCGCGTACCAGCCGCACCTTGACCATGCCTCGATTCTCATCGGCGGACCCTGGCCACGCCACCGCTTCCCGGCCGATACCGCCGATGCCGCGCGGCACATCGTTGGCAAACCGATGCGCATACCGCTGGCGAATGTCCCGCGCACGCGACCCGGGCGCTTCTACCATCCGAGGATGAGCATTGGCGCCAAGGCTGTCCTCGAGGGCGGCCCACAGGACCTGCCCGCCCGAATCGTGCCGATCACTCCGCCGGGGTTCGAGCTGAAGATCCCCTTCAAGGGTGGCTACGAACACTTCAAGACCACCGGGCGTGAGCAGGACACGCCCGAGGGCCGGCTGCCGGTCTACGCCTGGAGCGATCGCACCGAAATCGCGGAGTGAATCCGGGGCATCCGTTCGAGCGGCGCTGAACGGTCGCGCCGCTCACTACCCAGCTGTTCCGCCGGTCCTGTCGATGGACAAACGCGTAACCAACTGGTTACACTTTTGCCATGGACGAGGTGGCCAGCGCGATCGCCGATCCGGTCCGCCGGGAGATCCTGGAGCTGCTGCGCGGCACCAGGCTCACCGCCGGTGAGATCGCCGGGCACTTCCCCATCAGCAGGCCGGCGATCAGCAGACATCTGCGCGTCCTGCGCGACAGCGGCCTGGTCCACGACGAACTCGTGGGCAGGCAGCGCTACTACCGGCTCGACCCCGCGCCCTTCGAGGCCCTCGCCCGCTGGCTGACCGGATTCGCCGAGGCCGCCAGTTGGGAACGCCACCTCGACGCGCTCGATACCGAGGTCTACCGGACCAGGCGGGAACGCCGGACCGCGGACGATACGACCGCAACGGACCACACGACGACACAGGAGAACACCGCATGACCCCCCGACCCACCGGACGACTCTTTCCCGCGCCGACCGGGCGCGACCTGGTGTTGACCCGCAGCTACCGTGCGCCCATCGAGGACGTGTGGGCCAGCATCACCGAATCCGACCGCACCGCACGCTGGTTCGGCCCATGGCAGGGCGAAGCGGGGCCCGGCAAGACGATCAAGGTCCAGATGGCGTTCGAAGACGAGCAGCCCTGGATGGATATGCGCATCGAGACCTGCGAACCACCGCACCGCCTCGGCGTCTCTGCCGAGGACGAGGCCGGATCCTGGTTCCTCGACGTCGAACTCACCGAGACCGACGGCACCACCGAGCTGCGTTTCACCCACCACCTGCGCAGCGACGACGAAGTCGCGCAGGCCCCGCAGGTCGGGCCGGGCTGGGAGTTCTACCTGGACATGCTCGGTGCGGCCCGGGCGAATACCGCCCACCCCGATTTCGACGACTACTACCCGGCGATGAAGTCGTATTACGAAGAGCAGATCAGCTGAGCAGCGCCGGGCGGTTGCGCTGCGGACGCCGATTCAGCTGCTGACGCCGACGACACGTCCGACGGTCGAGGCGTCGGGGACGACGTCGAGCATCGCGCGGGCGACATCGGCGCGCGGGATGCTCAGCCCGGCCGGGCCACCGTCGACGATCCGCCGGATCCGGCCGGTACCCGGCGCATCGGTGAGCCTGGACGGACGCACCGACGTCCAATCCAGGCCGCTGTCGGCCAGGATCGCCTCCATCCGCTCGAGATCGGCGTACAGATCCTTCAGCAACGCGCGCAGCGGCACCGAGACCGCTCGAACCCCGAGCGGCTGTCCGGCGCCGGAACGATTCAGCGTGCCCGCCGACACCACGACAAGGCGGCGCACCCCGGCCGCGCGCATGGCGTCGGCCACCGCGGTAGCCGAGGTCGAGGCCGGGCGCAGCGGATCACGACGGCCGTTGGCACCGATGCCCGACAGCACCGCGTCCGCGCCCGCGACCGCGTCGGTGAGCGATTCCGCGGACAGCGCGTTGCCCCGGACGACGCGCAGGCGATCATCCCGCTCGTGCGGCAAGCGATCGGGATTGCGCACGACCGCTGTCACCTCGTGGCCATCGGCCACCGCCTGCCCGACGAGGTGGCGCCCCACCCCGCCGGTCGCACCGAGAACCGTGATTCGCATGAGCGTCTCCTGCCTGATCATCACCTCGAATAACTTCGGATGTCAGAATAGTTTGAATATCCAAACATTGCTAGAGTGATGCCATGCCCGATGCCCCGCCCTTCGCCGACGATCCGGCCGCGCCGGGCCGCAGACTCTCCGCCCAGGAACTCGACGCGCTCAGCCATGTCCCGCTGATCTCGGCGTCCTTCCGGCGCGCGCAGGGCGACATGCCGCAGGCCCTGCGCGCGACATTCCAGACCCATGGGCTCGGGCCACGACACGGCGCGATCCTGACGCAGCTGATGGCGGGCGAACCGGCGAGCGTCACCGATCTGGCCCGGCGGCTCGGCGTCTCACTGTCGACGGCCAGCCAGCTCGTCGGCGATCTCGCGCGGGCGGATCTGGTACTGCGCGAGGAAGACCCGCGCAACCGGCGACGCACCCTGGTGTCGATCGCGGCGGCGGTCAGGCCGATCTTCGAACAGTTCCTCGCGGTGCGCTCGGCCGCGCTGCTGCGCGCCATCGCACGATTGGAACCTGCCGATCGGCCGGCGTTTCTGGCCGGGCTGGCCGCATGGGCGCAGGAGGAACAGATGGTCACCGCAGCGGCCGCGCCGACCGACAGGCGCGCGAAGGCCGAATGAAGCCCTGCGCGTAGACGCTTGAACATCGACAAGCCCCCGCAACGACATCGTTGCGGGGGCTTGTCGAAACGCCGGTCGCCGGTCGGCGACGGACCCGGCTAGTCCTCCAGCTCGGCGAGCACCTCGTCCGAGACGTCGACGTTGGTGTAGACGTTCTGCACGTCGTCGCTGTCTTCGAGGGCATCGACCAGTTTGAAGACCTTGCGGGCCCCGTCGGCGTCGACCGCGACACTGACCGAGGGCTGGAAGCCGGACTCGGCGGAGTCGTAGTCGATGCCGGCGGCCTGCAGGGCCGAGCGCACCGCGATCAGGTCGCCGGGCTCGCTGATGATCTCGAAGGATTCACCCAGGTCGTTGACCTCTTCGGCGCCGGCGTCCAGCACCGCCATCAGCACGTCGTCCTCGGTGAGGCCGTTCTTTTCCAGGGTGACGACGCCCTTGCGGTGGAACAGGTACGCCACCGAACCCGGGTCGGCCATATTGCCGCCGTTGCGGGTCATCGCGACGCGCACCTCACCGGCGGCGCGGTTGCGGTTGTCGGTGAGGCATTCGATCAGCACCGCGACACCGTTGGGGCCGTAGCCCTCGTACATGATGGTCTGCCAGTCGGCGCCGCCGGCTTCCTCGCCGCCGCCGCGCTTGCGGGCGCGCTCGATGTTGTCGTTGGGAACCGACGACTTCTTCGCCTTCTGGATGGCGTCGTACAGGGTCGGGTTGCCATCCGGGTCACTGCCACCCGTCCGGGCCGCCACCTCGATGTTCTTGATCAACTTGGCGAAGAGCTTGCCGCGCTTCGCGTCGATCGCCGCCTTCTTGTGCTTGGTGGTGGCCCATTTGGAGTGGCCGCTCATTCCCCTACTTCCTTCAGGTCGATGGCACGTGTGGTCGTCTACGGTACCGGCATGGCCGGGCGGACAACTTCCCCAGCCTACTCGGCGCGCCTACCGGGCCGGTCGGGACGGGCCCGGATCACGCGGGCGCCGATTCAGCCGCGTGATGTACCACCTCCGGCCAGCGGACCGGCCAGGTCAGGCGTTGCGGACCAGGTCGACGAACATGCGATGCACCCGCAGATCCCCGGTGACCTCCGGGTGGAACGAGGTCGCCAGCACATTGCGCTGGCGCACCGCCACGATCTTGCCCGCGGCCGGCCCGCTGGGCACCCGGGCCAGCACGTCGACGTCGTCACCGACCCGCTCGACCCACGGCGCCCGGATGAACACCGCGCGCACGGGGCCGTCGTCGAGTCCGGCGAAGTCCAGATCGGTTTCGAAGGAATCGACTTGGCGTCCGAAGGCATTGCGCCGCACCGTCATATCGATGCCGGACAGGTGCTTGGCATCGGGCCGGGTGTCGAGCACTTCGTCGGCGAGCAGGATCATGCCCGCGCAGGACCCGAAGGCCGGCAGCCCGTCGCGCAGCCGGGCGCGCAGCGGTTCCAGCAGGTCGAACACCTCGAGCAGTTTGCTGATCGCGGTGGACTCGCCGCCAGGCAGCACCAGCCCGTCCACAGCGGCCAGTTCCTCGACCCGGCGCACCAGCGTCGGGCGGGCGCCGCAGCGCTCCAGCGCGGTCACGTGTTCGCGTACGTCGCCCTGCAGGGCGAGCACACCGATGGCCGGCTGTGCGCTCTCGTTCGCGGAGGTCTGCGCCGCAGGTGCGGCGACCGCTGAAAGGTTCACTCCGCACAGCTTACGAGGCGCCGCGGTGTGGGCCTGCTCACGGTCCGCGTGCCGCTACGTCTCGCGCCGAGTGCGGATCAGCCCTTCCTGGACCACGGAGGCGACCAGTTCGCCGGCGCGGTTGAAGATCTTGCCGCCGGTGAGCGCGCGGCCGAAACCGGCCGACGGGGAGGACTGGTCGTAGAGCAACCAGTCGTCGGCGCGGAACGGGCGCAGGAACCACATGGCGTGGTCGAGCGAGGCGTCCTGGGTCGGTTCGTCGGGATGGGTGACCTTCGACGAACCCAGCAGAGTCATATCGCTCATGTAGGCCAGGGTGCACACGTGGAACAGCGGGTCGTCGGGCAGCGGGTGCCGGTAGCGGAACCACACCTGCTGCGGGGACACCACGCCGGGACGCTGAGTGACCGATTCCTGCGGCACCGGGCGGATGTCCCAGTGCTCCCATTCCCGCATGGCCCACAGCCGTTCGGGGCTCATGGTGGTCTTGGCGTCGGGCAGCTCCTCGGGCGGCTGCACCACCGGCATCTCGTCCTGGTGGGCCGGACCGTCGTCGCCGACGTGGAAGGAGGCCGACATGGTGAAGATGGCGGCGCCGTCCTGCACGCCGGTCACCCGGCGGGTGCAGAAGGAGCGTCCGTCGCGGATACGTTCGACCAGGTAGACCGTTGGCTGGTCGGGGTTGCCCGGACGCAGGAAATAGCCGTGCAGCGAATGCACCTGGAACCGCGGATCCACCGTGCGCACCGCCGAGACCAGCGCCTGGCCGGCGACCTGACCGCCGAAGGTTCGCTGCAGCTGGGTCTTGGGCGAGGCACCACGGAAGATGTCCCGCTCGAGCCGCTCGATCTCCAGCGCTTCTTCGATGGTCGCCAACTTCTCCGCCTCTCCGTGCCACTGGCCGGTCGTCCGAGTACTGCACAACCGCGCGGGTTATCGGACGGCAACTATGGACCGGCCGGTCCCGACGGGACTTCTATGTTCGCACGCAGGCGGGCCGGGGACCGGCAGGGGGCAGCGCTCGGGAACCGGGATGACGGCGGTCACATCGGGTCACGCCCCCGCAACACAGCGCCGCTCGGCGTGGTCGCCGACCTCACGCGCAGGCGGGTGACTGCTCGCCGAGCATCGACAGCATCGTGCAGGCCCAGATCAGCTGAACCTTCCAGCTTCCGTCCTCGCTCACGAACGGTATCTCGACGGGGCTGGTCTGCCCGTTGAGCGTGACATTGGCATTCGCGTAGAAGGCGTCACCGAAGCGCTGCGGGTTCACGCCGATGACGCGCAGCTTCGCCCCGGTCTCGTGCACCGTCCGCGCCAGCCGGAAGGGCAGGTCCGGATCGGCCTGCGCGCCTTCGACGAACGCGAGCTTGTGCTGGTTGCGGACGGGGTGCGTCCACGCCCATATCCGCGCCACCGGGTCGAGTCCGGTGCTCAGCTGGTCGTCGAGTGCCGCGGCGCTCGGCGGCGGGTCACTGTCGGCGGCGGCCGGACCGACCGTGCCGAATGTCAGTGCCAGGCTTGCGAATACGAGAAGGCCTGCCCTGTGAAAGGTCATCCGGGCCTACCTCCTGCGTCATGGAATCGGCGCGACGAGTTCGCCGAGACTCGGAAAGTAGCACAAGAGCGCGGGATTCAACGTTGCGTTCGCTGTCGGGCGCAGCCGCCCGCGGATCGGGCGGGGTCGAACGCGGGCGACTTTGCGCGTGCGCGGATATCTGTGCGCGCAACATGGGCGGACACGGCGGAGCGGGTGTCCCATCACCTGACATGACACCCGCTCCGGTAGGTCCCTATGCCCTATCGCGGGCGCCGATTCACCAACCGCGCTCGGCCAGCCGATGCGGCTGCGCGATCTCTTCGACGTTGATGCCGACCATGGCCTCACCCAGACCACGCGACACCTTGGCCAGCACATCGGCATCGTCGTAGAAGGTGGTGGCCTTGACGATGGCGGCGGCGCGCTGGGCCGGATTGCCGGACTTGAAGATGCCCGAACCGACGAACACGCCCTCGGCGCCGAGCTGCATCATCATCGCGGCGTCGGCCGGAGTGGCGATACCACCGGCGGTGAACAGCACGACCGGCAGCTTGCCGGTTTCGGCGACCTCGCGGACCAGCTCGTAGGGCGCCTGCAGCTCCTTGGCGGCGACGTAGAGCTCGTCGGCGGGCAGCGACGACAGCTTGCGGATCTCCTGGCGGATCTGGCGCATGTGGGTGGTGGCGTTGGAGACGTCGCCGGTGCCCGCCTCACCCTTGGAGCGGATCATGGCCGCGCCCTCGGTGATCCGGCGTAGGGCCTCACCGAGGTTGGTGGCGCCACAGACGAACGGAACGGTGAAGTTCCACTTGTCGATGTGGTTGGTGTAGTCGGCCGGGGTCAGCACCTCGGACTCGTCGATGTAGTCGACGCCGAGGCTCTGCAGGATCTGCGCCTCCACGAAGTGGCCGATACGGGCCTTGGCCATCACCGGGATCGAGACCGCGTTGATGATGCCGTCGATCATGTCCGGATCGCTCATCCGGGACACGCCGCCCTGGGCGCGGATATCGGCGGGCACCCGCTCGAGCGCCATGACGGCGACCGCACCGGCGTCCTCGGCGATCTTGGCCTGCTCCGGGGTGACGACGTCCATGATCACCCCGCCCTTGAGCATTTCGGCCATGCCGCGCTTCACGCGGGCGGTACCCGCCTCACGGGTCGCCTCGGTGGTCTGGGTGGTCTCGGGCGTGGTCACGGCAAACTCCTGTGTCATGTGCGCCTATGGATCGTCAGCGGTAGAACGACACGATTCTAGGCGTGCCCCGAAGTGCCCTTGATAGCCAGTTGAGCACGACTGGCCTTGCCACGACCAGCACGTTCGCCACGGCGGCACCGGACTGGACCGGTCCCGGGGCCGGTGGAGTACGCATTCGCCGGGCCCGATGCGAGGTTCGACGGACCCGGCGAAACGCCGGATTCGATCAGATCGGGTTGATCACCAGCAACGTCGCCCAGTACTCCGCGGCGGCGGCGCCGATGATCGGCATCAGGAAATCGAACAGGATGTACGACACGTACTCATTCACCTCCACCCACCGAGTCGACCCTCGCTCGGCCGGTCAAACCGCATCGACGGTAGCACGGTCGTGAATCCGGTCACACCGAACGCACGATCACCTGGTCAGCGAATGGAACGGACCTCAGGGTCGGTGTCGGCGTCGGCGGCGGCTGCGGCTTCGGCGATGAGCTCGTCGAGGTGATAGGGGTACACGGTCTCGCCGGCGGCGTCGAAGGTGGTGATGTCGGCGGCGGTGCACCAGCGGTGCCCGGTGATCGAGCGTCGCTCGACGTAGGTGAGGTTGGCCGGGCGTGGATCGAACTGCCGCACCCGCAGGGCGAAGAACAGCTCTTCGGAGCGGATGAGTTCACCGTTGAACGGGAACACCGCCACCCGCCGCCAGATCGGTCCGCGCAGCGCCGCCGGATCGGCCGTGTAGCCGGTTTCCTCGTGGATCTCGCGGACCGCAGCCGCACGCAGGCTCTCCCCCGGCTCCACCCCGCCGCCGACGGTGAACCAGAACGAGACCTCGGGCACCTTTGGGTCGTTGCCGCGCATGAGCAGCACCCGGTCCTGCTCGTCGATCAGCACCGCACGGGCCGAGGTGCGGATGGTGTCGACCTCGAGCCCGGTCGCCGCCGCCGGGGTGGCGCGTTCGGTGATCTCGAAGTAGGTCGGCAGCGGCGCGGTACCGCCGAGATGCAGCAGCCGGACCGGGCGCCGGGTGCGCAGTGCGAGGGTGTCGCGGACGGCGTCGTTGTGGAATCGGCGCGCGATCAGCACCCTGGCCTCGGCGTCGGCCAGCTCGGCCACCAGCTGCGGGCGCAGCTGCCCGATATCGACCGCCGACAGCGCCGCCGAGAGCTGATTCTCCACCGTTTCGCGGTCGGCGCGCCCGGCCCGTTCGGCGCGGTCGGCCAGCGTGGACAGCTGTTTGGCCTGCTCGGCGAGCGCCGGATCCGACACCGGGCCCGCGATCGCCATCGCCACCGATCGGGCCACCACCGCCCGCCGGGCCAGCGCACCGTCGAGCGCCTGCCAGGACTGGTCCGAGCGCACATGCAGCCGGTCGAGCCGGTTGGCCGTGGAATAGGCCCACAGGCCGATGGCCACGACCACCGCGGCGATCAGGGCGAGGACGAGAACGGTTGTCGCGGAGAAGGTGATCATCCGGCTGCCCTCACCCGGATGTCGCCGACGGTGACCGTCTCGTACACCCGCAGAATCTGTTCGGCCACCACCGGCCAGTCGTATTCGCCGACCACCTGGGTGGCCGCCCGCACCAGCTCGGTGCGCCGGGCCTCGTCGGTGAGCACGGTGTCGAGCGCGGTAGCCAACGCCGCCGCATCACCCACCGGCACCAGCAGCCCTGCGGTACCGTCGCGCAGCACCCGGCGGAAGGCGTCGAGTTCGCTGGCGACGACCGCGGTGCCCGCGGCCATGGCCTCGATCAGGATGATGCCGAAGCTCTCGCCACCCAGATTGGGCGCCACGTAGACGTCGGCGCTGCGCATGGCCGAGGCCTTCTCCGCATCGGAGACCTGCCCGAGGAACCGCAGATGCCCGGCATGCGGGCCCGCTTCTCTGCGTAGCCGTTCCTCGTCGCCGCGCCCGACGATCAGGATCTCGACCTCCGGATGCCTGCGCACCAGTTCGGGTAGTGCGCCGAGCAGGACCTCCATACCCTTGCGCGGTTCGTCGTAGCGGCCGAGGAACAGCACGGTGCCGCCCGTGCGCGGATAGCCCGGCAGCATCGGGGCGCGGGCGAAGGACGCGACATCGACGCCGTTGGGGATCTCCACCGCGTCCGATCCCAATGCCTCGACCTGCCAGCGTCGGGCCAGTTCCGAGACCGCGATCCGGCCGCTGATCTTCTCGTGATACGGGCGGAGCACACCCTGAAAAGTGCTGAGCACCAACGATTTCGTGGTCGAGGTGTGGAAGGTCGCCACGATCGGGCCTTCGGCGATCTTGAGCGCGAGCATCGACAGGCTGGGCGCGTTCGGTTCGTGGATGTGCAGCACGTCGAAATCGTTGCCGTCGATCCAGCGGCGGATGCGGGTGTAGGCCGTCGGTCCGAACGACAATCGGGCGACCGACCCGTTGTACGGGATGGCCACCGCGCGGCCGGCCGAGACGACGAACTCCGGCAGCGGCGTCGAATCCGATGCGGGCGCAAGCACACTCACCTTGTGCCCGCGTTCGATCATCACCCGCGCCAGCTCGACCACATGCGCCTGCACACCGCCCGGGACGTCGAACGAATAGGGGCAGACCATGCCGATCTTCATCGCTGCGCAACTCCCCCACCGGTAAGGCCGCCGCGTGCGCCGGGATCGTCCAGGCCGGCCTGCACGGCCGCTATTCTGGCCCGTCTCTGCTCGGACAGATCGTTTTCCCACAGCGGCTGCAGCATGTGCCAGTCGGCCGGATGCGCGGAGATATTCGCCGCGAAGACGTCGGCGAGCGCTTGCGTCGCGGCTGCGACCCCACCGGAAACATCCAGCGGTGCACCGGTTTTCAGGCCCCAGCCCTCGACGCCCGCATCGTCGACGGTGAACCAGGCGTGTACCGGCATCAACGCCGCACCGGTCTCGATGGCCAGTTTCGCGGCACCGGCGGGCATCCAGGTGCGCTCACCGAAGAAGTCGACCGGCACACCCTTGCCGGTCAGATCGCGCTCACCCATCAGGCAGACGATCTTGTTCTCCCGCAGCCGCGCCGCCAACTGCGGAAACGGCGGTTGCTCACCGCCGGTGAGCGGGAAGACCTCGAAGCCGAGGCTCTCCCGGTAGGCGACGAACCGTTCGAACAACGATTCCGGTTTCAGCCGCTCGGCGACAGTGGTGAAGGTGCCGTAACTCTGCACCAGCCACATCCCGGCCATGTCGTAGTTGCCCGAATGCGGCAGCACGAAGATCACGCCACGCCCCTCGGCCAGCGCGGCGTCCAGATACGGGATGCCCTGCACCGGCATCCGGCCCGAGGCCGCGAGCGCCGCGTGGTCCATCGTCGGCAGCCGGAACGCCTCCCGCCAGTAGCGGGCGTAGGAGCGCATGCTCGCGCGGATCAGCTCGTCGGGCACCGCTTCGGGGGCGAGGGCGAGTACCCGGGCGAGGTTGCGGCGCAACTGGTGTGGCCCGCCGCCGCGCACCGCGCGGTCGGCACCCCAGTCGAACAGCTTGCGCGCGGTCGGTTCCGGCAGCGCGCGCACCATGCGCCAGCCCGCGGCATACGCGCGGTCGCTGAACGCCCCTTTGAGACGAGCGGAGAAGCCGTCTTCGGGCTGTGCGGGCGCAGGACGGGTCTCGGTCGCGGTCACGACCGCCGCTCCGGGTCCGCGGAACCCTCGGTCTGCGCCTGCGGCGGCGTCATCGGGATGATGTCGCGTGCCCCTGCCGAATTGCGCACCGCCAGCACCCGCTGCAGCACCGTCACGATGCTGAGCACCGCGAGGATCCACATCGCGACGTGCACCGCCCAGGTCAGCCATTCGATCCCCCAATATCCGCCGATGCCGGTGAATCCGGCGCCCACCAGCACGATGACCAGCCGATCCGGGCGTTCGATGAGCCCACCGTCGGCGGACAGTCCGCTGGCTTCGGCCCTGGCCTTCGCGTAGGAGATCACCTGCGAGGTCACCAGCACGACCAGGGTAGCGAACAACAACGGCTTGCTGTGTTCGTGATAGACCGCCCACCAGGCCAGACCGCCGAAGATCGCGCCGTCGGCGACCCGGTCGCAGGTGGCGTCGAGCACCGCGCCGTATTTGGTGCCGCCGCCGCGGGCCCTGGCCATGGCGCCGTCGAGCATGTCGAACATGACGAACAGCCAGATCACCATGGTGCCCCAGAACAGGTGACCGGACGGGAACAGCGTCATCGCCGCGATGATCGAGGCGGCCGTGCCGATCAGGGTCATCGCGTCGGGGGTGAGGCCGGTGCGCACCAGTGCCCTGCCGAGCGGCGCCGTCGCTTTGGCGAACGTCGCGCGACCGAAGATGCTGAGCACCGATCTACTCCTCGTCCCAGGCCGCGGCGAGCAGCGCCCTGGTCTCCCTGAGCAACTGGGGCATCACCTTCACCCCGCCGACCACCGTGATGAAGTTCGCGTCGCCACCCCAGCGCGGCACGATGTGCTGGTGCAGGTGATCGGCCAGTGATCCGCCCGCCACTCCGCCGAGGTTGAGCCCGACGTTGAACCCGTGCGGCCGCGAAACCTTCTTGATCACCCGGATCGCCTGCTGGGTGAACTTCATCAGCTCGGCGCTCTCGGCCTCGGTGAGGTCTTCGAGGTTGGCGACACGGCGGTACGGCACCACCATCATGTGGCCGGGGTTGTACGGGTACAGGTTGAGCACCGCGTACACCAGCTCACCGCGAGCGACGACGAGGCCGTCCTCATCGGTCATCTTCGGGATATCGGTGAACGGATGCCCCGTCGCGTCCTTGGGTGTGGCGGTGGCCGCCTCGGCGATATACGACATCCGGTAGGGCGTCCACAGCCGCTGCAACCGGTCCGGTTCGCCCGCACCGTGATCGACGATGTCGCCTCCGTTGTCGGTGCCGCGCAACGCCGCGGCGCCGCTGTCGCTCATCGACGCTCACCGCCGCCGGCGGGACGGATCTCGAAGCCTTCCGCGGTCGGCGAGCTGTTGTCGCGCCGGGCGATCCAGTCGACGATGGTCTCCACCGCGTCGGCCACCGGCACGCCGTTGACCTGGGTGCCGTCCCGGAACCGGAAGCTGACGGCGTCGGCGTTCACATCGCGCTCGCCGGCCAGCAGCATGAACGGCACCTTCTGCGCGGTGTTGTTGAAGATCTTCTTCTGCATCCGGTCGTCGCTGCGGTCCACCTGCGCGCGCACCCCGGCCTCGTGCAGCAGCTCGATCACCCGGTCCAGGTGCGGTGCGAAGGTCTCGGCGACGGGGATGCCGACCACCTGCACCGGTGACAGCCACGCCGGGAACGCGCCCGCGTAATGCTCGGTGAGCACGCCGAAGAACCGTTCGATGGAGCCGAACAGGGCGCGATGGATCATCACCGGACGCTGCTTGGTGCCGTCGGAGGCGGTGTATTCGAGGTTGAACCGTTCGGGCAGGTTGAAGTCGAGCTGGATGGTCGACATCTGCCAGGTGCGTCCGAGCGCGTCCTTGGCCTGCACCGAGATCTTCGGCCCGTAGAACGCGGCGCCGCCCGGATCGGGTACCAGCTCCAGGCCGGAGGCCGCGGCCACCTTCGACAGGGTCTCGGTGGCCTCCTCCCAGATCTCGTCGGAGCCGACGAACTTCTCCGGGTCCTTGGTCGACAACTCCAGGTAGAAGTCGTCGAGGCCGTAGTCCTTGAGCAGATCCAGCACGAAGTGCAGGGTGTTGGTCAGCTCCGCGTGCATCTGCTCTTTGGTGCAGTAGATGTGCGCGTCGTCCTGGGTCATGCCGCGCACCCGGGTCAGGCCGTGCACCACACCGGACTTCTCGTACCGGTACACCGAGCCGAATTCGAACAGCCGCAGCGGCAACTCCCGATACGACCGCCCGCGCGAGCGGAAGATCAGGTTGTGCATCGGGCAGTTCATCGGTTTGACGTAGTAGTCCTGGCCGGGCTTGCGGACGGTGCCGTCCTCGTTGTACTCCGCGTCCAGGTGCATCGCCGGGAACATGCCGTCGCGGTACCAGTCCAGGTGGCCGGACACCTCGAACAGATGGCCCTTGGTGATGTGCGGGGTGTTGACGAATTCGTAGCCCGCCGCCACATGCCGTCGCCGCGAGTACTCCTCGAGCTCCTTGCGGATGATGCCGCCCTTGGGGTGGAACACCGGCAGGCCGGAGCCCAGTTCGTCGGGGAAGCTGAACAGGTCCAGTTCGAGGCCGAGCTTGCGGTGGTCGCGGCGTTCGGCCTCGGCCAGCAGGTGCATGTACTCGTCGAGCGCCTCGGGCGACTCCCACGCGGTGCCGTAGATGCGCTGCAGGTCCTCGCGGTTCTGATCGCCGCGCCAGTAGGCGGCGGAGCTGCGGGTGAGCTTGAAGGCGGGAATGAACTTGGTGGTGGGAATGTGCGGGCCGCGGCACAGATCGCCCCACACCCGTTCGCCCGAGCGCGGGTCGAGGTTGTCGTAGATGGTCAGCTCTTTACCGCCGACCTCCATCACCTCGGGATCGTCGATACCGGACTTGTCGCTGATCAGCTCCAGCTTGAACGGCTCGTTCGCCAGCTCCACCCTGGCGTCCTCGACCTCGATCACCCGGCGCGAAAACCGCTGCGCGCCTTTGATGATCTTCTTCATCCTGGATTCCAGCTTGGCCAGATCCTCCGGGGTGAACGGCTTGTCGACCCGGAAGTCGTAGTAGAAGCCGTCCTTGATCGGCGGGCCGATGCCGAGCTTGGCCTCGGGGAACTCCTGCTGCACCGCCTGGGCCAGCACGTGCGCGGCCGAATGCCGGATGACGCTGCGCCCGGCCTCGGTGTTGGCGGCGACCGCGGTCACCTCGACATCGACGTCCGGGGTCCAGGACAGGTCCTTGAGATCACCGGCGGCGTCGCGGACCACGACGATGGTCTCCGGTCCCTTGGTCGGCAGGCCCGCCTCACGCACCGCGGCACCCGCCGTAGTCCCGGCCGGCACCCGGACGAGGGCGGCTGGGCTGAGGGGGGCTGTGGTGGTCACGGCTGTGCTCTCCTTGGCGTTCGCGGCCGGGTTCGATCCGGCGCGCTCCGGTTCGGTGACGGCTCGATCCGTCGGTCGTGGCCGGTGGGACCCGGCCGCGACCATGCTATCGGGACGGCGGTGCTCATGTGGCGACGGACCATCGGCAGCGTGCCGACGGTCGATTCCCCGCTATCGGCCCGCGGTGCCGGTTCCGGCCCCCTCGAGCGATTCGACGCCGCACCCCTCGCGTCGCCGGCGCATCCGTCGTCGCGTCCTCGCTCAGTCCTGCGCTGCCATCCGGGTCAGCAATTGCTCACGTTCGGCGCTCGGGCGCTTCGGGCACGAGGTGCACATCTCACATCCCGGGACCTCGTAGACCAGGCAGCAGGAGATGCGCCGGACGAAGGTGCGGTCGCCGATCTCGACGTATCGCGGGGCGGGCAGCTTGCCGCCGATCTCGCCGGCGAGCCGGGTCCCGGCCTCGGGCACGCCCGCGTCGATCGCACGGTTGCCGATGGCGTCGGCGACCACCGCCCACAGCGCGGGCGCCCGCGCCCCGGAGACCGCCGCGATCTGGGCGATCACCGCCGCGAGCGTGTCGTGCAGTGCGGTGCCCGCCGCAGACCGTGCCGGTGCGGATCGGTCCTGGTCCCCCGCCGCCTCGGCGTCGTGGAATCCCTCACCGCCTGGTCTCGAACCGCCGCTCGGCCCGAGGTCCTCGCTCGAACCGGCACGCTCGCGGGTCGTCGCACCACCGGACCGGCCGGGGTGATCGTCCTCGGCGTGATCGCCGATCGAGGCGTTGCCGGACCGAGGAAGGTCTTCGGTGGGCTCGACGGCCGGACCGGCAGCCTCCTCGACCAGGTCGGACGATCCGATGAAGATGATGCGGTCGACGCCACCATCCGGCCGCACATCGCAGCCGATGCGATCCAACTGAGCCAGTGGTGCACGCTCCCCGGCGGCATAGGCCCGTGCCACGGGCTCGACCAGCGCCGAGGCCACCATGCACCACCAGAGCGTGCCACCGACGCGCGCTGCCCCCGTCCCCCAGGAGCGCCCCATCTCCGCGATGCGTGCGGTCAACCAGTCCGGGTCGGTGAGCATCCGGCCCGGGACCGTGTTCACGACATCAGGGGACTGCGCAACCATTGCCACTCGACTCCGATCCAGCCGCCGATCAATCCGAATGTTCCGAGAATCCACAGCGTCGCCACGACCAGCGCGGCGGTGGCCAGTGCGGCCAGTGTCTTGAACACCGGCCCTCGGGCGCCGTACCAGGCCATGACCTGCCGGTATCGGTCCCGCAGCCAGCCGAGCGCGCGGCGCGCCCAGGAGAATTCGGTGGCCAGGATGCCGAGACCGGCGAAAACCATCGCCCAGCCGGGACCGGGATAGGGGATCGCGACGATGCCGATGACGAGCACAATGGTCCCGACCAGCGCCACCCCGATCCGGTAGGCGAGGTTCAGGGTAGGGCGGGCGCTCACCCTGTTCCGGAAGGCGCGCCAGGGGCCGGGCTTGGTGGACTGTTCCGGGTCCAGCTCGATGCTCACATTTCCAGCCTAAAGCGCCACGCGGAATGGTCACCGCGCCGTTGCCCGGTGCCTCGGCAACTGCGCAGGTCTACACCGGAAACACCGGCCCGGGTCGGCAGCGCCGCGCCGTGTGCGTGCGTGTGTCGATCCACCCCATCCGTGCGTGCACCCGGCCATCCGCTCGGGATGGCCGGGTGCACGCCGCTACCTGCCGACGACTCAGACGAGCGCGGCGGCGACGCGACGACCGGACTCATCGATGTGGGCGATCCCGTCGACGCTCACCTCGATCACCCGCGCGCTGGCGATATCGAAGAACAGTCCCGACACCGTCACCCCACGTTCGGCGACCGCCCGGCTCACCGCCGGATGCTGCTGCAAATGCTCGAGCTGCACCGCGATATTGACCATGCTGAGCTGGTCCACCTCGCCGAAGCCCGCGGCCGCGGCGGCCCGGCGCACCGGATGGCCGGCGCGGAAGCGTTCCAGGCTGGGCTGGGCGTGTTCGAGCCAGGCGTCGATCTCGGGTCCGCACGGCTGCCCGTTGTGCAGTGCCGTCATCGCTCCGCACGAGGAGTGGCCGCACACCACCACCGATCGCACGCTCAGGTTCTGCAGCGCGAACACCAGCGCCGATTCCACCGAGGCGTCGCCGGATTCGGGCACCAGATTGCCGACATTGCGCACGGTGAAGAGATCGCCCGGGCCGCTGTTGGTGATGATGTTGGGCACGATCCGCGAGTCCGAGCAGGTCAGGAAGAACGAATCCGGATCCTGCCGGTCGCGCAGTTCGTCCAGGTGCGGACGCACCAGGTGCGCATGGCCGCGGTGGTAGGCCGCGATACCGCTGACGATCGGGTCGTGGACGTCGTCGCTGCCCTTCTTCTCGTCACGCTCGCCCACTCGCCACGGCCCGAGCACGTCATCGAGCACGACCCGGCCGAAGCTGCGGGCCGGCGGTGCGCTGGTGGCGGCTTCCATCCGCGCCGAGCCGATCTCCACGAAATCGACTGTGCCGCCGTTGGCCTCGTGCTGGCGAGCCCAGTCGACGATGGCCTCGTAGGCGGCGTGGTCGAGGAAGTCGACGGTCATCTCGACGGTGACACCCACCCCGGCGGGCACCTTGGCCAGCGTCGAGGACAGTTTCGGCAGTGCGAGGAAGGTGCACGAACCGTCGATGGTCACCAGCCAGCGGTCGCTGCCAGAAAGCGGTTTGGCGTCGATGACCACGCGCACCACCCGCCACAGCAGCAGCGCGAACGCCAGTGCCAGACCGATCAGCACGCCCTCGAGCAGGTTCAGGAAGACCACCGTGGCGATGGTGACCAGGTAGACCACCAGATCGCCGGTGCGATGCGCCATCTTGATGTGCGCGATCTTGACCAGCTGCACGCCGATCACGATCAGCAGACCGGCCAGCGCAGCCAGCGGGATCTGCTGCACCAGTCCGGCCAGCGCGACCGAGAACAGCAACACCCACACGCCGTGCATGACCGCCGACGCCTTGCTGCGCGCACCCGCCATCACGTTGGTCGAGCTGCGCACGATGACGCCGGTGACCGGCAGACCGCCGAGCAGGCCGGACAGCATATTGGCCGAGCCCTGGCCGATCAGTTCCCGATCGAAGTTGGCGCGCGGGCCGGTGTGCATCTTGTCGATGGCGACGGCCGAGAGCAGGCTTTCCACGCTGGCGATCAGTGCGAAGGTGAGGATCATGACCGCGACGGCGGTCCAGTTTCCGCTGGGGATCTCCGGCAGCCCGATCGCGTCGAACAGCGAACCCTCCAGCGTGATTCGCGCCACGTCCAGCGGCAGCACCAGCGAGAGCACGGTGGCGAGCAGGATGGCTACCAGCGGTCCCGGCACCACTCGAATGCGTTCTGGCACATACTTCCAGCCGAGCATGACCGCGATGACGACCAGCCCGATGAAGGTGCCGCCGACGTGCAGCGAGCCCAGCTGCGCGGGCAGCGTGGAGATATTGGCCCAGGCCGAGCTCGCCGAATCACCGCCGAGCAGCACGTGCACCTGCTGCAGCGCGATGGTGACACCGATGCCGGCGAGCATCGCGTGCACCACCACCGGCGCGACGGCCAGTGCGGCGCGGGCGATGCGGCTCAGGCCGAACAGGATCTGTAACGCACCGGCCGCGATGACGATGAATCCGGTGATGCGCCAGCCGAATTGGTTGATCGATTCGGCGACGATGACGGTGAGGCCGGCAGCCGGACCGCTCACCTGGAGTACGGAGCCGCCGAGCGAACCGGCGACGATACCGCCGATCACGGCGGCGATCAGACCGGAGGCGACGGGCGCACCGGAGGCGTAGGCGATGCCGAGCGAAAGCGGCAGCGCGACAAGGAAAACCACGATCGAAGCGGGCAGATCGTAGCGCAGGATCGAAGACAGACGGTCGGACAGGGTGGATCCGGACTCGGAGTCGCCTGGCGGTGACAGCGGCGGGTTCGGATCGATCTTGGTAGCCATTGTTCTCCTTCGCCGACTCGGCGCAGCGCCGAGGTCGGTTGACGATCAACATGTCCAGTCGGGCAAGGACCGCGAACCGGCATCTCGCGGTGAAGAGGCTCTCCCGGCACGGCGGCGGGCCGAGATTTAAACCACAACAATGATATTAGTAAAGACTTAGCAAAGCCTGAGAAGCGGACATTCCGTACGTTTCACCACAATCCGCCCGGAGCGTGTGCTGTCTCACAACGCCCGCGCCACCGTGGTGCGGGCCTCTGCGAACTCGATGGAGAGAAGCGATATCCCTGGCGCACCACTACTCGAGCACCGGAGGCGACCGGACCGGCCGCGGCACCGTCACCCCATGGAGTTCAGCAGCCTCCGGACGGCACGCACGCGCCGCAGGCTTGCCGCTCGTGCCGCCATCCGAAGATCCTGCGCTGCGCGCGAATTCGCCTGCTCGAGAACATCGCGACAGGCCGGGTGAAGTGGCCGGACGGTGCGGCCGGCAGACGACGAGGTCCGTGATGCGGGATCGGTGTCGGTCGACATATTTCTCCTTCGCCGGTCCGGCCTCGGCCGATCCGGTTCATCGGTGGAACATGCACTGGCATCGAGATCGAGCGCGGGCGAAGCGGCGGCGCGGACACGTCGTGACTACCGAGACGCCCGGGCAACGCGGAACAGATCGATAGTAAAGACTTACCAAAGCTCCCGAAAAGGCCTTGGGACCCGAAGATGACAACCGCTATCAAAATGTGACACACACCACAGACCTGGTTCGTCAGCGATGGGAAGCCGTCGACCGCGGGCGGATGGGTACCGGTAGGCCCGCCAACAGGATGTCGACGCAGCTCGAATCGTTGCCCGGGCCGCCCGCGACCAGGGGCGGTTACCCGTGTATGCGCTCGGGGGCCGGCGCGTCGTATCGATGGCGAACGAGTTCGGATAGGCCCGCGACGGGAAGGACGAGAATTTTAGGTGAGTGCGATGATGATCGTCTCGACCGAGGCGATCAGGTGCGGATCATCGGTGCCATCTGCGCCATCATCGGGGCGTTCCAGGTGTCGCCGAGCGCCACGCGAGAATATGGGGCTTGGCCACCGTTTTGGCCACCCTCCCGAAACATGCGAGAGGCCCTGACCGGGTTTGTCCTGGTCAGGGCCTCTTCTTTCGGTGGTCCCAGCTGGGATCGAACCAGCGACCTTCCGCGTGTGAGGCGGACGCTCTCCCGCTGAGCTATGAGACCATCGTCGACCGGCGAGCGGTCACTCGGACCGTGCTGCGGGGCACCGTCCGAACGAGTAGGAACCTTAACACGGCGCCCCCGCCGACCACCAAATCGCCCCTCCCGCAGTACGCCCGGGCGTTCATCAGCGCGGCTCGACCGTCCGCACGGGAGGTGGTTTCCGGCCGCTCGTGCCGGTCGAGCGGCGCCGCTGTCCCCATGTGACGCGGCCACCCTCGACCGAAAGCCCACACGACCGACCGATGAACAGTTCCCGTCATCTACCCGCCCGAACTACCCCGGTGTAATTCGATTTCGGGCCTATCTACCAGCGGATTTGTAGGTTGCGCCGAACGTCGGCTAATGTTCTGTCTCGCACCACGGAGGCGAACAACACGCCACCGGGATGCAGAATGCGGATGTAGCGCAGCTGGTAGCGCATCACCTTGCCAAGGTGAGGGTCGCGGGTTCGAATCCCGTCATCCGCTCGAGAGGTAGGGCCAGGCAGTAATTATTCGCCGTCCCCCTTTGCGCGGTGGAGTGGCCGAGTGGTGAGGCAACGGCCTGCAAAGCCGTGCACACGGGTTCGATTCCCGTCTCCACCTCGCGCGATTAGCTCAGCGGGAGAGCGCTTCCCTGACACGGAAGAGGTCACTGGTTCAATCCCAGTATCGCGCACCACACGAAAGCCCCGGCTCCGGCCGGGGCTTTCGTGCTTTCCATGGCTTCTTGTTCCAGGGCCAGCCTGCCCGACCTCCCGGCGAACCGAGAGCCGGCCCCGCGGATCCGGTCGGCCGGACCCGTCGGTGCCCCCCGCTAGGCTGACGCCGACAACGGCGAACCGACCGGGAAACCGGTCCACGGCAGAAGGTCATGTGAGTGGCGACAGATGGGGTTCGGGACCAGCAGCGCAGCGCCGGGCAACCGAGTGCCGAGGCCACCGCCGACGACATGGTGGACGATCTCGCCGAACACCTGACCTTCGCACTCGACGACATCGACGAACACCTGGCGCGCCTGATCGACGACTACGCCATCGACCGCCCACGCGGCGCCGAAATCCTGCGGCTGCGCCTCGGGATCGGCGACCAGGGACCGGAAACGCTCACCCGAATCGGGGCACGATTCGACTTCTCCCGAGACCGGATCCGGCAACTACACACCAAAGCGGTCGGCGAACTCATCCGCCAGGCCAAGCTCACCGGCGAGCTCCCCGCGGACGAGTTCGCGCAGCGCTACCCCACCACCGCCAAGGACCAGCAGCTGGTGCGGGCGCTGCTGACCGAAACCTACGTCACCGCTACCGATCTCGTCGCCAACGAGCTCTCCTACCTGAAACTGCGGCTGGCCGGCCACGACGCCGCCGACGCCAAACGGGTCTCCGGATTCGTCGCGCAGCGCCTGGCCGCGTGGCGGAAGAAGACCAACCACCGACTGGCCAGGCTGCACGACGGTGCACCCTTCCCCGTCGGCCACGATCACGCCTGGCTCGACCACATCGACTGGCCGCCCGACGCCACCTCCCCCGCTCCCCTGCCCACCGACTCCGCGCGCACCCTCGACGGCGACGACGACGGACGCGGCCGCTTCTACCTGGACAAAGTGGGCCGCGACGTCGGCTGCGATTCCGGCCTCGATGCCCGGTTGCTCGGTGTGCTCAATGCCGACGAGCAGATCAGCACCTTCCAGGAGAACCCCGACGCGGTGCTCTACCGGGTGGACGGCGAGGAAGGGGTGCACTTCCCCACCGCCGCCGCCCGGCTCGCCGACGGCCGCGTCGCACTGATCGATGTGCAACCGCTCGGCCGGGTCGCCTACCGCGACTACCGCGCCCGGGCCGCTGCTGCCCGCAGCTACGCGCACGACAACGGCTGGGGCTGGCTGGTGTGGACCGGCTCGGCCGTCGGCGTACTGGAGGTGGCCGAGCGCCGTGTCGACGCCGCGCTGGAAACCCGCCTGACCGAGCTGGTCGAGCAGGGTGGGGCGAGCTGGGCCGCGCTCGGGCAGCTACGCGCCGACACCGGCCTCACGCCGTTGGATCTGGCGGCGGCAGTGCTGCGGCACGACTGGTCCTGGGATCGCGGCACGCACCGGATCAGCGCATCACCAGTGTCGCCGTCATGAACGTCACCAGCAGCATCATCGCGAAGATGGTGATCAACTGCCATTGATTGATGGTCTGATGCAATCGGCCGATCGCCGCACGCAACGCTCGTTCGGAGCGCTGCTGGTCGATGAGCTTGCGGTTGGCCTCGGCCACCGCGTCGGCGTGTTTTTGCACGTTGTGCTCGGACCGCTCCATCCGGTGAGTGAGCTTGGCGATCTGTTTGGTCTTGTCCCGCACCGATTTCCGTGACATCGCCAGCGCGGTGCGCTGGTTCACCAGCTCCTGGCGCTGACGGGCGATCAACATCGCCTGGGTCTTGGTGTGCTGCTCCCAATCGGTCACCGATGCCCATCCCTTCCTCAACTCGTCGCGGTAGCCCCACGCGACCTCACCATCGACCCACTGACGCAGGAACTCTCGTAATTCGTAGGGCTCCTGCCGTGGCACCACCACACCGTCGGGACCGAGCTCCAGCACACCCGAAACGGTGCGATAGTCGCAGGCGTTGGGTTCGAGATCCTCGATACCGAGTGCGGGCAGCTGCGCCACCCAGAAACCGGGGGCGCACAGCCACAGCACGCCGGTGAAACCGATGGCGCGCAACCGGTCCGTATGTGCCTGTGCCAGTTCCTGAGTCAGCGGTCCGGTGCGTACCTCGATGGCGTAGCGGCTGTCACCTTTACGCCAGTAGACATCTACGGTCACCGAGCCGATGCGGCGGTCCACCACGGCCTCGTCGGCGCCGAACGCGAGCATCCGCGCGGCCAGCCAGAACTTCAGTCGCTGGACATCCCACTGCGCGGCGACACACCGCGCGCACCCGCATCCGTAGCCGGCGGGCGACTCCACCGCCTGCCGCGTTTTCCCTGGTCCGTCCGATATCCCCAGCTCGGCAAGGATTGCCCGGCGCCCGCACGCGTTGTCTGTCCGCTGCTTCGTCTGCACGCGACCACCCACCTAACCCATCCCATAGCGACCTGCCCGGCACAGACCGGCACTTTCCAGGGTGCGGCAACCGACCGGTCCTCGCCACCCTTTCACCGTGAGGCGTTATCCAGATGCGACTCGCCCGCGACTGCGCTGCCGCCGCGGTGTGATGTCGGCCGCGTCCGGATCGGCCTCGGTGGCGGGTCCGCGAGTGAGAATCGCGCGGATCAGCCCGCGCAACCATAGATGACCGCCGTCGGCGGTGTTGCGCGGATGCCATGCCATGCCGACGGAAATGCCCGGCAGCGGCAGCGGAATGTCGAAGGGGCACAGTCCCAATGGGCCGAACAGGCCGGCACCGAGGCGCGCCGGGGCGGGGCAGACGAGCCC